>NZ_JBGTYN010000003.1:0-396148 GCF_041730275.1 Comamonas sp. SY3
CAGCTCGGTGTTGGGGACGAAGGCGCCGATGCCGGAGATGCCTTGGGCGGAGGCCACGCTGGCTAAGCCCAAAGCGGCGACCAGCAGGCTGGTGCGCAGTAGGTGCTTAGCAGGGGTGCCCTCATTTGCATTGGTGAGTGCTGCAGTCTTTGCCGCAGCAGTCGCTAATCCCGCTGTGTTTTTCTTTGTCATTGTCATATCTCGTTCCCTCGTATTGCTTGGCCTGGCATGGGCTGTTGCCTGGCCTTGCTGCGGCTTTGTGCGGCAGCAAGGCTTGATGGCCAGTGTTTTTTGATTGGGTTGTTCAGGCGCTGAAGGCTTAGCTACTGCCAGGGCCAGCGGGGCCAGATCCACCACCGCCTCCTCCGCCCCCGCCACCACCGCCAGGGCCGGAACCCGCACCAGCGCAGCACTCACCCCGGCAATGGGGTGTGCACTGTGGCGCCAGAGGCAGTTGGGTGCCGCTTCCTCCACCAGAGCCACCGCCCCAGCCGCCTCCTCCGCCGCCGCCCCAACCACCACCGCCCGCTCCTCCAGCGCCACCTCCGCCGGTGCAGGATGTACCGGTGCCGACCAAGCGGCTGTACTGGGAGAACACCACCCGGTTCTCTCGCTCGCCGTTGACGCATTCAAACGAGCATTCGGCCGTGGCCCACACGCTGTAGGACGAGCAGCTCGATGCCTTGCTGCTGAAGGTGTTGGCAAGGGCGCGTTGCACAGTGGTGAAGTCGCCCGCCTTGGCACTGGTAAAGCCAATGCCCTTGGGGTGGAGCTTGACGGCAGTCACCCGGTAGGGGATGACTACGCGCTGCTTGGCTGCCAGCACTTTGGGGATGTCGGCCAAGAACTCGTAGCGGTAGTACTCATCGGACTGGGGCGGCTTGAAGACGACGTCCTCGGCCTGGATCAGGCCGTAGTTGGTCAAGGTCAGCTCGCCGGTGTGCTCCTCGCCAATTTGCAGCTCGGGCAGGTTGATGGACAGCGGCTCCAGCAGCACCACAGGTGCGGGCACCTGGGTCTGGAAGGTGGCCTCCAGGTTGATGTCGTAAACATCAGGAATGGTGGTTTCCGTGACGCTGAAATCAATGCTGATGGTCTGGTACTGCAGGTGCACCCGCTCTGTTGTGGTGATGCCCGGGCGCACAAAGATGCGGCCGGTCTTGTCAGAGTGGCGCGGGCCACTGGCACGGTAGGTGTAGGTGCCTGGTGGCAGGTCGGTCACGACAGCCTTGCCTTCCGCATCGGTGGTGAGTGTGCGCAGATAGGTGAGCACGGCATCGTTTTGCAGGCGGATGCGCGCGCCGGTCACACCCTTGATGGGCTGGTTGTCTGCGCCCAGGGTTCCAGTAAACAGATCGGTGATCTGGAAGCTCACCCCACCCTGCCCGCTTTGGGTCACGGCCACCGATACCGGAATGACGCCATCCCCGCTGTTGCCTGCGGTGACGATCAGCTTGTAGTTGTAGATGCCATCGGCCACGCTCTTGTCTGGGCTGGCCGTCACCTGGATGGGCACTTCGCCGCCCACATCAATGGCCCCGATCTGGTTGCCGCTGGCCAGGAACACCCAGGCAGGCGGCGGGTTGCCGCTGTTGTCTACCAGCTTGACCTGCACATTCTGCGCAGCCACCAGGCCCCGGTTGCCGATGACTACACTCTCGGTGACGGAGCTTTCTTGTTGCACGCCGGTCTCGATGAACGTGGGCTTGGCAAACAGATCAGGGCGGGCTTGCACCAGCTTGTAGTTGATGCTGAATGTGCCGCGCGGCGTATCGCCTGAATCGGCTGCAAAGGCGGTAAGGACGACCGTGCCCGATTCACCTGCCGTAGCGCTGCCGGTGAACTTGATGACCATGGGCACGGAGGCACCGGCGGCAATATTGACAGGAGGGCCTGCATCCACGCTGATGCCTGGCGGCAGGCTGCCGCTGGGCTGGTTGGCCGGCACAACGGCCCAGCGCACCCCCTCCACGCCCGTGCCGGCACTGGCACGCGCCTGGATGGTGATGTTGCTCGCAAAATCGCGCGCCGCCGTCAGGTTGTAGCTGGAGAGGTTGAAGCTCAGGCGGTTGATCGTGAAGCGCCCTTGCTCAGCCGTGGCGGTTTCATCGGGGTGAACCACCGAGACGACATAGGTGCCGTTGTCATTGGCAGCGGGTACAAACTCATAGCGGTAATTGCCGCTCGCATCGGTCGCGATATTGATGCGGCGCTTGAAGCCTGCGATATCCAGCACGATGCGCAGCGCAGCATTGGGGATGGCCTGCGCGGTATCGCGGGTGACGGCAGCGCCGGTGATGACAATGCTTTGCGCTCCATAGGACAGTGCAGGGCTGATATTGGCCACCGTGCCGGTGTATGGCGTCTTGGGCACCTCCGGCACGACGGCAGCGTTTTGCACCGTCACCACACGGGTGGCCTGCGCGGTCTTGCCTGCGGCTGAGGTAGCCACGGCCTTCAAGGTATAGCTGCCATCGGCTGCCGCATTAGCCGCCCATTGCGCGCTGTATGGCGCTTGGGTGGGCGATGCCAGCAACACATCATTGGCGTAGATATCTACCTTGGCAATGCCTGCTGGGGCAGAAGCCACGGCGGTGATCGTGGCCGCGCTGGACAACACCGCATTGGGCGCGGGCGCCACAAAGCTGATGCTGGGTGGCGCGCTGGCATAGGTGACCGTGACCGCTGCACTCTTGGGGCTGGTGCCGCGTGAGTTGCTGGCCGTCGCCTCGATCTGGTGCGCGCCTTCGCCCGGCAAGCTGATACGGGCCGCGAAGCTGCCATTGGCGCCCACGGCGACAGGCGCACCCGATGCCTGCCCATTCAAGAACAGCTGCAGCTGCGATCCCGGCATCGCTGTGCCCGTCACATTCAACTGTGGAACGGCCACGGCCGTACCTGCCGCTGGCTGGGTGATGACCGGAGCGGCAGGCGCACTCAGATTGAGGGTGAAAGGAATATCCAGCACTGCCACAATGCCATCGGCATCGGTCGCGGTGATGCTGAAGCTGTGGTTGCCATTGGGCAGCTGGGCAAAGTCCACCATCTGGCTGTGGGTGACGGGGCTGGCTTTGCCATAGCTGCGCTCAAAAATCTGCACGCCGTTGACGGCAGCCTTGAGGCTGGTGACACCCACGGCACTTTCTGCAGTAACCGACAACGTGCCTGGCTGGGTGATCGTGGCATTGGCTTGCAGCGCCTGGCCGGCAACGCTGGCGGTGATGGTCGGGCCATTGCCGCCTTGCTTTTGTACTTGGACGGTGCGGGTGGCGGTATTGCTCAAGCCGGCGGTATTGGTAGCCTTGGCTTTGAGGGTGTAATTGCCGTTGGGCACACCCACCAAGGACCATTGCACTTGATAGGGCGCGGCGCTCAGCAGCGCCAGGCGCTTGTCGTTCACCAAGATCTCCACATCCCGCAGGCTCTCAGCATCGCTGGCCGTAACCGCAATGGTGGTGTCTTGCTCCAGCACCGCGTTTGCTGCAGGTTGGCTGAATTGCACCACAGGGCCTTCAGGCGCATAGGCAATGGGCTGGCTGAGCGAGAACTGGTTGGTCTTGTTCTGCGCCGTGCGGAACTGCACATACAGCATCTTGTCGCCACCGCCGCTGGACAAGGTGTAGACCACCTTGTTCGGATGGCTTGCCATCGCCTGCCAAGGCAGTGAATCGCCAAACTGATCCGATTCCTGGATGCGGTACTGCGCTGCCTGCGGGCACTCCAGGACCAGCTCAACATTGCGAACCCGGGTGACATAGCCCTGGGTGGGCGCCATCGTGCAGTTCAGCACCGGCTCTGCCCCCAGATAGCTGCCATAGTCCACCCCGGTGCTGACGGCATTGCCCTGGCCTGCAGGGTTGCCCACCGCATCTTTGGGGCCGCTGGCATGCCCCCACCAGTTGCTGCGCGCTTGCACGACGGCAGCGGGCTGGGTGTTGCGCACACCAAACTGGGTATTGGCGGAAATATCGGATTCAGCGATAGAAGGCGTTGCACCTTGCTCAGCCAACAGGCCCACCTCGTTGTGGGTGATGCGCGATGCACTGATGCTGGGGCTGCCACTGCCGATTACTCGAATGCCGATGGCATTGTGGCTGAGCTGCAAGCGGTTGAAGCTGTAAGCACCGCCATGCACGACCAGACCAGCGCCCCCGTCCATATAGCTGGGCAAGCCCGCCGTACCACCGGCATAGCGAATCTGCAGGCCATCGAGTTTGAGGCCAGCCGCAGGCACAGCTGCCTCGACCAGCACGCCCAACCAATCGCCTGCTTCTGCCGTGCCAGGCTGCGGGTTGGTGGCCGCAATGGCACTGTCGTCGAACTGGCTGGTAAACAGCACCTGGGCGCCCGTTTGCAGCTGGTCACGCACATTGATACCAGCGCCTTCGCCAAATTTAACGACAACACCATCGGCAATACTGAGCTTGGCATTGCCTGCCGCCAGTGCGACGGCACCGCCTGCCAGCGCGGTACCTGCCAGTGCCACTGCTGCGATGGTTTGGCTGTGCCTTTTACCCGCCGTTGCCGCCCTGCGGCAGAGTGATGCCCACGCTTGCCGGGAGAATAACGATGTGATGTGGGAGAGTTGCATGGTCTTCTCCTTCTTATGGGTTGACGGTGATCACGCCGCTGGTCGCCGGTACAAAGCCGGGGCTGCTGGCTGTTATTTGGGTGGTTCCGGGGGATATGGCGGTGAAGGTGGGGCGGAGAGAGGACCAACTACCCCTAAACCAAGTCACCGTCTCAGTCGTGGTACCTACAGACGTTTCGGAGCTAGAGAAGTCAACAGAAATACGGTCGGATGGAGTTTGGAGAAAACCTCTAGTCCCTCCTGGCACCTGCGCTGATACATACATAGATTCATGTACGCGCCCCACGTCAACACTAGCAGGGGCATTGTGCAGTCTTAGTACGGCACTCACCGTCTCCACGCTAAGGAGGGACGTATCAAGCCCCGCCGCTGTAGCTATGATCTGGGTTGAGCCCAGGTCCACTCCCGTCAAACTGAATGACGCAGCATGATCTCCGGCGGGAATAGTGACCGTCGACGGAACCGAACAAATGCGCTCATCCGCACAGCGCAGGTTTACTATGAGGTCATCTGAACCGTTATCAAGTTCACCTCCCGCAAATCGCAGCACGGACAAATCAGCCGGGTGGGTAGTCAAGTTTTTGCCAACCACAGGCTTACTGTCATCCACTGTAATCAGTTCCAGTCGATTTGGACCACCTGTAATTCTTTGCACCCATGATTTTGTACTTACCAACCCTGTTATTTCGGCGCTGACTTGGTATGTACCTACTGCTATCGGTTGAGCGACATAAGCGGGCTCCGAGATAAACCATCCAGTCGGAATGATTATCTTCTGAACTGGATTACCTGCCGCATCATAAATTCCACTGATTATTTCACTAGGAACTTGGTCCGTAATTTTCAAATTCACTACCAACGGAATTTTTGGAAACTGATAAAACATATTCCGAGCACCTGGCACGGTTATCCGCACAAAAAATTCATCCTTGTCGCTCGATGTTGTTCGTTCGTTGTCCAAATTCACTATATCCAAAGATGGGGTGATCACATCCACCGGAAAAGGCTTAGCAGCACTCGTGCCGTCAGCGGTAGCTTCTAAATACGTTGAACCTAGCTCTATACCTGTGACACTGAAGTAAACCGTGCTTTGTCCTGCTGGGATAGTGACCGTCTGCGGTGTCTCGCACAAACTTTGATCAGAACAGCGCATATTCACTGTCAACGGTTCTGTACTGTTATTAGCTACGCCATTGATCAGTCTCTCAACATAGATTTCATCCCAGGCATAGCTGTACAGCCCTTTGCCCACAATAGCCTTACTGCCTCCTACGCGACCGACCCGCAAAGCAGCAGCCCCCTGAATATGCACATTCAAAGATTTAGTAGCTAGTCCAGGTGACGTAATATCAATAGCTGTTTTTCCTTGGGCCGCCGCAGCACTGACAGTAATTGGAACTGTTGCTAACATCTGCCCTTCCGGGATGAAAAGCTCCTGTGGATTGACCACCGCAACAGCCTCATCGCGGCTTGCTACCTTGACGACGATTCCGCCCTTCGGTGCAAAATTGTCTATATGCACTCGAACCGTTCGACTCATATTCACGTCCATCACAAAATCACCCAAAGGAGTGGTCTCTAGGCGAATTGCATCCACTTGTAGAGCAGTCTGTGTGGTGAGGTAGCCGGAGGCGGTCGCTGTCAATGTTGTGAGGCCAGTGCTGAGACCTTGAAGCGAAAAGCTCCCTTGCCTCTCACCAGACGGTATGAACACGGTTGCGGGAATCTGCGCTATATCAGTTTGGGCCAAACCCAAACTGACATTGAGGCCTCCCTCAGGTGCGGGCTCAGTTGTCTCTAAAATCACGGTCGTAGTCGCCCCAGGCGCGACCAGCAAGCTCGATGGAAGTACCAAAGATCTTGTACGCACGTTGATGGTGGACCATGCACTGCGATATCCGTCTGCGTGTGCCCTTAAGCGACCTATACCGTCGGCTAGGCCCATTACTTCAAAGGTCTTACTGCTGTGCCCACTTGGTATTAACAGATCTCTAGGTGCGGAAATCACGGAAACATCTGCGTTATCCAACTGCACCTCAACATTGGATGTAGCGGGCGTTGGCAATGACAAAGTCATGGTGAGATTTTGGTTAACGCCGACTGTTGCGTTTATAGGCACCAGTCCCAAAGGCGGTAAATTCGCGACCTCAATGAATGTTTCCGCCATGCCCAAGGTGGCATGGCTGGCGGTGATCTTGGTAGTGCCCAGGCTGCTGGCCTGCACCTCCAGATCGGCGCTGGTTTGTCCCTCAGGCACGGTGACCCGGGTAACGGCCGACGCGACCGAAGGAACGCTGCTGCTGACATCGATCAGCGTGCCGCCTGCGGGGGCTGGTGCGTTGAGCGAGACGCGCAGCATGGCCACCACACCGGGGCTGAGCTTGAGTTTGGCCGGCTCCAGCGCCAAAGGCGCTTGGCCGATATGCACCAGACCTTGCTGCACCAGGTAAGGGATACCGACGATGCCCCAGACCACCTGCGTGCGAATGGTGCCCGCAGGCACAGAGATTGCATTGAGCGAGTTGCCATTGGCGGTGTTGCCGGTACCGACCGGAGACGAGGCCAGGTCCATGCTGATGGCGGGCCCACTGTGGTGGTTGATGGCGGTGTTGTTGATGACGAGGGAAGCCGATTCAATCGCCACACCGCTGCCGTATTCGATAGCGACATGGCCCAGTTGCGTCAGCGCCTGGTTGGTGCCTGCGGTGAAGCGCCATTGCCGCCAGTCACCGGCAGCGGGTGTGGCAGATGCCGAGGTGATCTTGATGGGAAGGCTGGGAGTGCCCACCGCCTGGAGTGCACCCCGCTTCAAAGTAAAGCTGGCCGCCGCTGCCATCTGGATGGTGACACCGGGCTCAATACTCAGGGTGGCGTTGTTGTCCACCATCACATCGCCCTGGAACAGATAGGGCGACTGCGCTGCACGCAGTGTTGTGTTGCTGGTGATCACACCCGTCACTGGCGTTTGTGCCAGGGCTGGCTGGGCCGCACAGAGCAGCATCAGCCAAAGGCCCAGCATCTGCAAGCCCTGCCAGGCCTTGCGTGCCCAGGCCGCAGCTTGGAGCAGTGAAGATGGTGATTGTTGTTGGTACATGCTTCCCCCGGTATTTCTCATTTTTTGTTGGCGCTCATAGGCGTCCACACGGCGCTTGCAGCCGGTGGTTGGCGGTCTGTTGGATGGCTGCGGTTTGGGCCACTTGCTGTGCATAGGCTGGCCAGCCGCCGTTGAGCCAATAGGCCGGCAAGCTGGCCATTGCGGTACTGGTCGCACTGGCGGAACGGCCCGCTTTGGATGCATCGGCGGTGGGCACCAAGGCCGCTTCGACCTGCGCACGCAAGGCATCGCTGACCACACCATCGGAGATGACCACCAGCGCCTGGGCGTAGCCGGTATGGCCTACCCGCTTGACCCTGTCCCGGTAGGCGCGCGCAATGGTGGCCACCAGCATGGCGTCGCGCTCTTTGCCTTCAACCTGTACTGCGACCAGCTGCTCGGGCGGCACAGGCCACTGCGCCTGGGGCGCACCTTGCATGGCTTCACTTGCGGAGATCACCGTCCATTGCATGCCCTGGCCCAGAGCGGCTATCCAGGTCTGCGCATCCAAGGGCTGCAGCAAGGGCCCGCTCGATGCTGCCCCCGCCTGCGCGGCTTGCCATGACCGGACTCCGCCCCGCACTGCCTGCAACTGGGTAAAGCCTTGTTGGCGCAGCTGACGGCAGGCCTGGTCCACATCGGCGTTGTCGAGCCCGGTGCCAACTAGCACCACGGGCGTTTGCTGCAAAAAGCGCTTGCTGGCGATGTCGGACAGCTCCAGCTGCAAAGCGCGCGCGATGGGTGCTGCGCGTTGCAGGCTGCGCGGGCGCACATCCACCAAGGTGGGGGGCTGGGTACTGGGGTGCGTAGCAGCCGCCTCAGTAGCGCTGATCCAGCAGGCCTGGTCCAGCGCCACAGGTGCAGCTTGCACCGGCCATGCCGGCGCAGCTGCGTTTGTGGTTGGGTCTGCATATCGCGCTGCCGAGCAGCCCAAGTCCTGGGACTGTGCTGAGGACACTGGCGCCGGTCCCACCCAGGGGGCCGGCGGCGGGGAGACTGCAGTCGCATCTCTGGCTGTGCCACCCAGGCCCACACTGGCCAAGATGGCCAGTGCAGCGTGCGTGCCCCACCTGGGGCCGCACGCCATGTGCTTAGCGGCCATGGCCATCTCCAAGCACGCCCTTGCGTCGCAGCCCGGCCAACGCCGCCACACCGGTCAGCAGCGACAGCATCAGCACCGCCAGCCAACCCAGGCCCGGCACCGGCACGGCTTGCTCATCGGTGGGCAAGGGCCCGCTTTGGATAACAGGGCCACCTGGGTCCTTGATGACGCCATTGGCCACCAGGTCGTCGTCACCCAGCTGACCATCGGTGATCGTGAAGCTCACCCGGTTGCCCTCCAGCTTCAGGTTCTTGGGCACATACCAAAGGCTGCGGCCACGCGAAGTGGGTGTGGGGCCGTACTTCATGTAGTTGCTCACCCCAAACAGGTTGGGCCACTCGGTGGTGATGGTCACAGTGCTGCCCACGTCGCAGCCGACCAGCTCGTACTCGAACACGCCATGCGGGAACAGCAACACATCAAACAGCGGCAGCCAACCTTGCGCCCGCTTGACGGCGGTCTTGTCAGGATTGAAGTGGCAGCTAGCGCCCCCACCCGTCACCCAGGCCTTGAGCGAGCCCGTGCCTGTTGGCGTGGGGATGGTGACTTGCTTGTCGCCCGCAGGCGCCGGGGTGTTCTTGAGGCCCAGCTTCACATCAGGCGCACCGGCTGTGGTCACCACGACTTCGTAGTCACCCACGGTTGGGTTGGCGGTGAACATCAGCGATGCGGCCATGCCTTGTGCATCAGTGGTGGCCTGTACGGACAGCGCGCCGCCCGCAAAGACGGCACCGGCACCGCTGGCGGGCATGCTGAAGCTCAGCACGCGCCCTGCTACAGGCTCACCCTGGCCGTTGACCAGTTGGACCCGGATCACTTCGGCAAAGGCGGTATTGACCACCGCCGACTGGCCGCCACCAGCCACCACCTGTAGGTTCAGCACCGGCGCGGTTGCCGCTGTGTTGGTCAAGGCAAACTGCAAGCTGTCTGCCACGCCAGCGGCACTGGCCAGTGCATCAAAGCTGCCTTCAATATTGTTGGCGGTGAGCAGCGGCGAGCTGGCAAAGCCATCCGCATCGGTCTGTACCTCTACTTGCAAAGCGCCGCCTGCAAACGTGGCACTGGCTCCGCTGGACGGCAGCTCGAAGCGGATGCTGTGGTTGGCCACGCCTACGCCTTGGCCATCCACCAGCTTGATCTTGAGCGCTTGCGCAAAGGCAGCGCCCACAGGGGCCGACTGGCCGCTGCCAGAGACGCCGAGCAGCTGGAGCACTTGCACTGGCTGCGCCGTGTTGGTGAGCGCGTAGGCCAGCTCACCGGAGACACCCACCGCCGTCGCACGCGCTTGGTAGCTGCCCTCGGCACCGTTGGCCGTCAGTACTGGCGAGATCGCCAGGCCTTGGGCATCGGCGGAGACGCTGGCGGTTTGGGAGCCATCAGCAAAGCTGGCAGTTGCCGTGCCGGCAGATGCCGCTGGCAGCGCAAACACGACCACTTGGCCAGACACGGCTGCGCCTTGCGCATCCACCACCTTGGCTTGCAAGCGCTGGGCAAAGGCTTGGCCCACTTGTGCGGTCTGGTTATCGCCCGCCACCCGCTGCAAGGTCAAGATGGGTGTTGCCGCATCGCTGTTGCGCAAGTCAAAGCTGGCAGGGGTACTAACGCCATCCACACTGGCAAGCACCTGGTAGGCGCCCACGACGGCATTGGCGGTGATGGCATCGGTGCTCGCCAGGCCTTGGGCGTCGGTGCTGACCTGCAAGGCGGCAGTGCCGTTGCTGAACACCGCAGTGGCGCCGCTGGCAGGTGCGGTAAACCGCAGGGACTGACCGGCTACCGGGGCACCATTCTCATCTGCTAAACGCACCTGGAGCGGCGCCGCAAACGCAGTGCCTACTTGGGCAACCTGCTGGTTACCGCTGCTGATGGCCAAGGTCCAGTTCTTGGTGGCAGAGCCATCGTCCTTCCAGGCGGCCGATACCAGGCCGATCCACTGCGCTACGGGCTGCCATGCCGCATCACGCCCAGCACCTTGCGGCAGCGCACGCAGTTTTTGTTGCGCTTGCACCAGCGCCGCAATCGCATCGCCCAGCTTTTGCTGCTGGACAGCTTCGGCTGCTTGGTCGAACAGGGCCAGCAGCTGGGCTTTGTCTGCATCGGCCAAGCCCGCAATGGCGGGCACTGCGGCGCGTGCATTGGCCTGCGCCTGCTGCTGTGCAATGGTGCGCAGGTTGTGCGACCAGCTGTCCACCACCACCGCATTGGCGGTATTGCGCAGCTGCGATTCGAGGCTAAAGGCCTGTGCCTGCGCGGGCAGTTGCAGCCACAGCTCCACCGTCTGTGTTGCTCCTGCTGCCAGATCCAGCGGCCAGCTGAGCTGATCGCCATTGACGGCAGCCGCAGGTTTGGATGACAGCAGCTGGGCGCCGTTGGCCAAGGCGGTGTTCAAGGTCAGCTGGCGGGCCTTGTCGTCGCCATTGTTGATGACGGTGCGCACATACACGCTGGACTCGGCCAGCATCGGGTCTACCAGTTTGGGCTTGCTCAGCGCCATCTGGGCCTGGAGCCATGCTGTCCATTCCGTGCCGCTCAGCGGCTCACCCAGGCTGTCAAAGCCCATCGCCAGTACCTGGCCCTTGCCATAGCTGCTGCGCACGGCGGCGGTTTCTCCGCTGGCGTAGCGCAGCTCAGTGGTCGCCGGCGCATCGGCCACCAAAGCCCAGTTGGGGTTGGTGAGCGGCAGCGCGTTAGTGCCCAACTGCAGAGCAGCACTAGGCAACGGCTGATCGGCATAGCTGCCCCACATATCGGCAATGGCGCGCAGAGGGGTATCGGCAGCACCGTCCACCACCAGCGAAGCACCGCGCAGCACAGCGGCACGCACTTCCTCCTGCAGCTTGGCGCTCAAATCGCTTAGCGGTCCGCTCAGCCACAGCAGGCTGAAGTCGCCTGCACGCAGCGCCTTTTGGAAATCAGCTGCGGTGGCAGCGATGTCGGCCTCCCTGTCGAAAGCGGCCAGCACCGTTTGCGCGGTCTGGCGCTTTTGCGCGGCGCAGGCCTCGTCTGCAGCACAGCCGATATAGGCCAGCACGCGCATACCCTGGTCTGCGATTTGCGTGGCAGTCACTGCCTCACTGGCCTGGATGCGGATCAAGGTAGAGGCGCTGTTGTTGCTGGTGATGTCGTCCTTGGTGGACGAGCCAATACGCGCGGCGACCGCAAACTCCTTGGCACTGCTGTCCTTGGTTGTTTGCACGTCCAAGGTCAATATCGCGGTGGAACGTGTGGCCATATCGCCCAGGGTCCAGACGCCATTGGCGTAGCTGCCCACGGCAGCCGAGTGGCTGAGCAGCGCAAGGCCAGCTGGAATTTCCACATTCACCGTGGTCGCCACAGCGCTTGCCGGGCCCAGGTTTTCTGCGGTGATCGTGACGGTGGACTTGTCGCCGCGTTTGACGATCGCGGGGGTGGCACCGGCGGCCACCTTCAGGTCGGCCTTGGGCTCGGGGTCGGGGTTGTCTGGCGTGGCAGCGCGCTTGGCAAACAGATAGCCGGATGCGGCAGCGCCTGCGGTCAGCTCAATGCTGCTGAACTTGCCTGCCTCACTCTGCCCACCCGCAGAGCCGCCAGCGCTGTGCCATCCACCAGGCCATCGCTGACACCGGCTACCAGGGTGTAAACGCCCGGCTTGAGATTGGTGAAGGTGAACGCGCCCTGCGCATCGGTATACGCCGTTTGCAGCTCGGCGGCGCCCGTGCTGGCCTGGGTGCCGCTCAGTTTGATCTCGGTCACGGGGATGCCGGGCTCGCCACTGTCGCGCAGGCCATTGGCATTGCTGTCCCGGTACACCACGCCGGCAATGCTGGCCTCGGCCGCGCCAGCTACAAAGCCAATGCTGTACTGGCCACTGGTATTGGCATCGAAGATATTGAGAAAGTAGCTCCAGCTCAGGTCTTCATTGCGCTCCTTGGACAGCCAGACGTTTTCTGCAGGAACGATATAACCATCCGCACGGGTGACCTGGACCGGCAGCTTGGCGCCACGCGCAGGATCGGGCACCCGGGCATAGGCAAAGCCCTGGGTCACCGGGCTAAAGCGCAGGCTGGCGTTGTTGCCCTGCACGGTCATCTGTGCCAATGCCGTCTGGTTCTGCACCTCGGTGTCTGCGCCATCGGATTCGTAGACCCGGTAGACGTCACCATCCTTGGCGAGGAAGTCGCGCACCTTGTCGCGCCCCGGCAGATCGACGCGCACGTCCTGGATCAGCGTATGCGTGCGCACGTCCTTGATCAGCGAGGTGACGGCGCCGCCCAAAGAATCTGCATGGGTAAAGCTGGCATTGAACTCGACAAACTTGCCTGCGAGGCTCGTAACCATGGACCAGCGGCCCATTTTGGAAGTACCAGACTCAATATCCCCAAAGTCCAAAAGCAGGCTCTTGCCTGCTGGTTGGTCGCCGACATAGCCGCCGAGGATCTGAAAGCTGATCGCCAGGCCCTGCCGGTTCTCCACAATGCGGGGCTGGGCCGTGTCGATCTTGGTCTTGTGGGAGGTGCCACCACCCTGGTTCTTGATTCGGACCCCCAAGGTGAAGGGCTCTGCCGCTTCGGTCTCTGGTGTGAATGCGTCATCGGCATACACATCGCGCGGCAAGAAGTAATCCAGCACCAGCTCTGGCTGGGGGCGCACCACGATGGATTCCGGCGCCACGTCAACCGAATCGTCCTTGCCATCGAGCGTGTAACTGACCTTGGCGCCCACGTAGTACACAGCGCCTTGCGGGTTGCTGCCGCCACTGCCTGCCGCGGGGATGATGAGCCAGTTGATGTTGGCCACCGCCTTGGGTGCGATGACACCGTTTTGCAGGCCGGTGATGCCCGTCACCTGGTCGGTACGGTAGAAGAAGGTGGCCCCCTGGGCATTCGGGTCCGACGTGGCAACCACCAGGTTGTTGTTGGCATCGAGGAACTTCAGCTCGATGGAGACGTTCTCCAGCTTCTGGTCTGCCAGGCCATTGGTGATGACCATCTTGGCATCAAACGCCTGGCGCTCCAGCGAAAGCTTTTGCTCGATGACAATTTTGACTTCTGCACACACGGCATCCGCTGCCTGCGCAAAGGCACTGCTGATCGAGTACAGCAGCCCCAGAAACAACATGCCCACCACCGTCGCCCAGCTGGTAAACAGCGGGCGGCCCCTCAATTTTCTATACATTCTCAGTGTCCCATCTGGCGGAGCTGGGCCCACTCGCAACGGAATGCCGCGCCCATCAAAATGCATCTAAATAATCAATAACTACTTATATTTAATTATTGATAGTTTTATTGCATTTGGTAGCGCATTTGAATTGACAACACTTACATGAAACTGACGAAGAGTTAGGCAGGCACAACGGTCTCAAAAGGCTGCCTGAGGAACGCTTACAGTTTCACCGTGGGGCACGCAGCTGCTTTGGAGAGTGGAGTGGATGAGGGTCTCAATGCGGTCGTGAGGCGTTTGCAGCCAATATCAACCAAGACAGCGCCATCAATGCCCAGTCCGCGCCAAGACCAGGGCAAAGCGCTGCGCAGCAGCCCCCTCAGGCCAGCCGAGGCTGCCGCAACTGCTGCATACGGTAGATCAGTGCCTGCGGCAGGCGCCGCGCCACGGCGATATCGACCGCGTCGCGGCCCTTGAAGTCGGCCACGGAGACATCGGCGCCGGCGTCGAGCAGCAGTTCCAGGGTTTTGAGCCGGCCCAGGCGGGCGGCATAGAAGACAGGGGTTTCGCCATGCTCACGCAGGTTGAGCAAGGGCCGGGATTGCAGCAGCGTGCGGCACATGGCTTCGTCATCGCGCCACACGGCGGCCCATAGGGAGTAGCTGGCATCGGCACCGTGCGAGAGCAGCAGCTTGACCAGTGGCAGGTTCTCGCCCCGGGAGACGGCAAACCACAGCGCGGTGGCGCGAAAATCGCCATTGCACTCGCCCATCGGCGCCTGGGCCTCCAGCGGCGCGCCAGCGGCCAGCAAGGTGGCCACTGTTTCCAGACCATTGGTATCGGCCGAATGGGCGTTTTGCGGCGATACGCCGCAGGCCACCTGCAAGGCGGTGCGTCCCTTGCCGTCCACCGCCTGGGCCCACTGCGGCGCCTGCGCCAGCCAGGCGGCCAGCAAGCGTGCATCCCAGCGCTTGGCGGCAGCAAACCATGCGGACTTCGAGGGCAGGCTCATGCAAGGCTCCTTGAGACGGGGTGACCACGCTCCAACGCGCAATGTACACCGATACCGCCAGAGCCCCACCTTGGCCGCAGGCAGGTTTTTCCCGACCTGCGGACCACCGCTGAGAGCGTTGACCTGGCCAGGTTTACTGTGCCGCTACCCAGTCGATCAGCGCATCCCAGGCAGGACGCGCCTGGGGCGCGTTGTCGCTGTTGGCCATCGCCACGACGACCCAGCGGCGCCCGTCACGGCCATTGACATAGCCGGCAATGGCCGAGGCATCGCGCAGGGTGCCGGTCTTCAGATGGGCGCCACCGGTGTGGGCGCTCTTGCTGTTTTTCATCGTGCCGTCCACACCAACGATGGGCATGGAGGCCATCAGTTCGGGCATGACGTTGGAGTTCCAGGCAACCGAGAGCATCTTGGCCAGCGAGCCGGCGGTGATGCGCGCATCGCGCGAGAGACCGGCACCGTTGTCGATGGTGGGCGCGGCCATGCCGGGCACGCGCTCGCTCCACCACTGCGCCACCGCCTGGCGGCCGCCTTCAAAGGTGCCGACCCCGGCGCGCTCCTTGCCCAGGGTCAGGAACACCTGCTGGGTCATCACATTGTTGCTGTACTTGTTGATGTCGCGCACCACCTCACCCAATGTGGGCGAGCTGAAGCTCATCAGCGGCTGCACGCCGTCGGGCGTCGTGCCCATGCGCACCTGGCCGGTGACCTTGCCACCCAGCTCGCGCCACATGCCTTCAAACACGCGGGGCGCAAAGCGGTCGGGCGCGGCAGGCGCCACGGCCCAGCTGTTTTCTCCGCAGGCAGCCGGGTAACCGCCCAGGAACTGGATCTGCGTGGCATCGGACAGCTGCGCTTTCAGCGCGCCGCGCCAGTCACCACAGGCATTGCCCTTGGTCTTGAGCAGGGGCACGGTGCTGGGCAGGCGCAGATGGGCAACGGCCGGCTCGTAGGCGATGCGGGCCACGCCGGCGGCCGCATCGGGGATGAAGCGCATCGTCAGCGACTTGTAGTTCAGCAGCAGCGCATCGGGCACAGCGTTGTAGGGCCGGTAGGGCTCGTTGTCAAAACGTGCAGGGTCGATGGGCGGCAGCGAGAAGGCCGAGCGGTCCAGCACCACATCGCCGACGATGACCTGGATGCCCTGGCCCAGCAGTCGCCGCTGCAGCAGCCAGAGGCGCTCCATCACCAGCTTGGGGTCGCCCGAGCCCTGTACATACAGATTGCCATTGAGGGCGCCCTGGGCAACCTGGCCGTCGGTCGCAATGCGGGTGTCCCAGGTGTAGGCGGGGCCCAGAATCTCGAGCGCCGCATAGGTGGTCACCAGCTTCATCACCGAGGCCGGGTTGCGGCCCACATCGCTGTGCACATCGAGCAGCGGGCGCTGCGCGCCGCTGACATCCATCACCACCACGGAGACCGCATCAGGCGCTACCTTGCCGCGCTGCAACGCGGCTTCGACCTCGGCCGGCAGGCGGTCGGCAGGCCAGGCGCTGGCGGCTGCGGCAGGGGCCTGCATGGCTGCGCTGGCCGGTACCGGGGCTGCCTGGGGCGCTACCGCCACGGGCTGGGCCAGCCGGATAGGCTTGGGCGCCGGGTCGGCAGCCGGGGCGGCCGGGGTCTGGGCGCAGGCCACCTGGCTGAGCGCAATCGCGAGCGGGAGCAGCCAGCCGCCGCTGCCGCCGGACCGGCCGGGATTCAGCCCTGCCAGGGACGGAGAAAGGGGCGCCATCGGAGAAATCTGTTGCATGGGCAGCAGTCTAGCGGCTATGCCCAAGCCCGGCATGCAGCCTTGGCTTTGCCCCGATAATGGCAGGTTGCCGCCCCTGTACGGGGGCTGAAACCGGGCGCTGGCACAGCGCCTGCGCGCCCTACCCCATGAACCTGCTTGCCCTCGAATCCAGTACCGACACCCTCTTCATTGCCACCGCGCGGGATGACCGGCGCTGGCTGCACAGCGGTGCCGGTGGCCAGCACACCTCCAGCCAGTTGCTGCCGGCGGTGCGTGGCCTGATGGCCGATGCGGGCCTGGGCTTCGACGCGCTGGATGCGATTGTGTTTGGCCGGGGCCCGGGCTCGTTCACCGGCCTGCGCACCGCCTGCGCCATTGCCCAGGGCCTGGCCTTTGTGGCCAACGGCGGCCAGGGCGTGCCGGTGCTGCCGGTCGATACCCTGATGGCGGTGGCCGAAGAGGCCCGCCTGCAATATGGTTGCACCCAGGTGCTGGCCTGCCTGGACGCGCGCATGGACGAGGTCTACAACGCCGTCTACCAGTATGCCGATGGCCACTGGCAGACCTTGGGCGATCTGCAGGTCTGCCCGCCGCAGGATGTGCAGGTGCCCCCAGGCTTTGTGGTGGCCGGCAATGCCCAGCCCATTTATGGTGATCGCCTGGCGCCCGGTGCCACCCATCTGCAGGCCATGCCCACCGCCCAGGCCTTGCTGAGCCTGGCGCCCTACCTGCTGGCCCAAGGCCAGGCGGTGGCGGCGCAGGATGCGCTGCCCCTCTATATCCGCGACAAGGTCGCCAAGACCACGGCCGAGCGCGAGGCAGAAAAGCAAGCCCAGGCGGCCGGCAGCCCAGGCAGTGCGCCATGAGCCTGCCCGCCACGCCCCAGTTGCGCTGGTCCGCGCTGCGCGCCGATGACCTGGACGCGCTGCTGGCCGTTGAGAACCAGTGCTACAGCCACCCCTGGACGCGGGGCAATTTCATCGATTCGATGGCCATGGGCTATGCGATGCAGCTGCTCTGGGCCGACGAGGCGTTGATCGGCTACTTTGTCGCCATGCAGGGTGTCGATGAGCTGCACCTGCTCAACATCACCGTCAACCCGCAGCACCAGCGCCAGGGCTGGGCCAAGGTGCTGCTGGAGCAGCTGCGCAGCTGGGCCGTCAGCGCACGCGCCCAGGCGATCTGGCTGGAAGTGCGCATCAGCAATCTGCGCGCCCAGCAGATCTACCTGCAGTTTGGATTTGAATCGGTAGGGCTGCGAAAGCGCTACTATCCGGTATCCCATGTCGAACGCGAGGACGCCATGGTCATGCGTTATCTGCTGCCTACCACCCCATGAGCCTGAACCTGGACGCCCGCCAACGCGCCATGCTGCAAGAGATGGGCCACCCGCTGTGGTGGCCCGAATCGCCCGCGCCTGCCGCCCAGACCGCGCCCGAGGTGACCCCGGCCCCAGCCCCGGTGGCCGCAGCGCGGCTGCACGCGGAGCCTGTGCCTGCAACGGTAGGGACCACTGCACCGGCTGCACCTGCAGCACCTACGATGCCAGCGGCTGCCGTCCCAGAGACGGCAGCGCCAGCCACTGCGCCAACGCCAGCCCCTGCGCCTGCAGCGGCCCGGACCACCTCCCCGCAGGCGCTGCCGGCCGATTTTCCGCGTGTGCGCTTTGCGCTGCGCGCGCCGGTGCTGCTCGATCTGCAAGGCAAGCAGCCGCCGCCTGCCGCTGCCACCCAGCCTGCCTGGCTGGTAGTGGCCGAGCTGCCCGAAGGCGCGCCTCAGCAGGGTGAAGCCTGCCAGCTGCTGCTGCAGATGCTGCGGGCCATGCGCCTGACCGATGCCCCCGTCTACTGGGTGCCGCTGGCCCGCATCCCCGCCAACCAGGAAGGCGATGATGGCTTGCCCAGCTACAGCATCGATGCGCTGGTGCAGGAATGCCAGCCAGCGATGGCCCTGCTGCTGGGCCTGCCGGCGGTGCGCCACCTGATGCCGGGCGACCAGCCCTTCTCCCGCCTGCGCCAGCAGCTCCACCAGTTGGGCGGCAGCCAGCTGCCGGCCGTGGTCAGCTACGACCCGAGCCACCTGCTGCGCACACCCCAGGCCAAGGCGGCAACCTGGGCCGATCTGTGCTTCGCGCTGGCCCAGGCTGGCCGTTAAATTTCCTCACAAACCTGCCAATCTGCCTCCAATCTGTCTCCGATGGGCCTCCAACGGGACGCCATCAGGCGAATGTAGGCACCCACTGACAGCGGCTGGCGTGGGGTGTTGACAACGCTGCAACCCCACAAAGCGCATCGTCATGCGCAGCGGATGCGGGAATGCCATAATGGCGCCCATTCACAAACCGGAGTCTCTCCTTGGATCCCTACCCAAGTTGGTAGCTTCCACCCTGGCAAGCACATGGCTGCACATGGGTCGGAAGCGCCCCCCGCCCCCTTTTGCAGACCAATAACAACAAGGAAGTGAGCCTATGCTCAACATCTTTACGCTTGCCAATGGCCGTCTGGTGCAGGAAGAGATCGAATCCCTGCAGGACCTGGCCCGTTTTCAGCCGATCTGGGTCGACCTCGAGTCCCCCACCCTTGAAGAAAAGCGCTGGATCAAGCAGCACTACGGCCTGTCCATTCCCGAAGACGCGATGGACCAGGACATCGAGGAATCGGCCCGTTTCTACGAAGAGGACAATGGCGATCTGCACATCCGCAGCGACTTCCTGATCGATGACGAAGACGACCCGCGCAGCGTGCGCGTGGCCTTCATCATGAACCTGCACAATGCGTCACTCAAGAGCTATGGCGTGCTGTTTTCCATCCACGATGAGGATGTGCCGGTGTTCCGCCTGCTGCGCCTGCGTGCCCGCCGGGCGCCCGGCCTGATCGAGGACAGCAAGGACGTACTGCTCAAGCTGTTCGATGCCGACGCCGAGTACTCGGCCGACACCCTGGAAGGCATTTACGACGACCTGGAAAAAGTCAGCACCCAGGTGCTGGCCGGCAATGTGACCGACACCCACGCGAGCGAAGTGCTCTCGGCCATCGCCCGCCAGGAAGACTTGAACGGCCGCATTCGCCGCAATGTGATGGACACCCGCCGTGCCGTGAGCTTTGTCATGCGCAGCAAGATGCTCAACTCCGACCAGTTCGAGGATGCGCGCCAGATCCTGCGCGACATCGAATCGCTGGACAACCACACCGCCTTCCTGTTCGACAAGATCAACTTCCTGATGGATGCGACCGTCGGTTTCATCAACATCAACCAGAACAAGATCATCAAGATCTTCTCGGTGGCCAGCGTCGCGCTGCTGCCACCCACCTTGATCGCCAGCGTCTACGGCATGAACTTCAAGTACATGCCCGAAATCGACTGGCAATATGGCTATGCCTACGGTATTGCGCTGATGGTGGGCAGCGCGCTGATCCCGATGCTGTACTTCCGCAAGCGCGGCTGGCTCAAGTAACGCCCCCCGCGCGCGCTACACCTGCTTGGGCCGCAGGCACCACAGCGCCGTTGCGGCCATCGAGGCGGCGAGCATCAGCACCCAGAGGGCGCCCAGCTGCCACTGCTCCAGCGCCAGGCCAAACAGAAAAGGGGCGCTGGCCTGGGTCATGCGGGCCGGCACCATCAGCAGGCCCTGGCGCTGGCCATAGCCTTGCGCGCCAAACATCGCCAGCGGCAGCGTACCGATGACGACCGTCATGATGCCGTTGCCCAGCCCAAAGGCTAACGCATAGGCCCAGGCACCCGGTGCACCAAAAACCGCCAGCAGCAAGGCCGCCAACGGATAGGCCGTCACGGCAATGCGCGCTGACCATAGCGGATGGGCGCGGCGCAGAAAAGCATAATCTGCAATGCGGCTGGCCACCTGGGCAGGGCCCACTAGCGCTGCCGCAGCCACGGCCGCTGTCGCGCTGGCGCCGCTGACCATCAGCAGGCGCGGCAGGTGCGACATCATCGAGGTGCCGATGAACCAGATCGCTGCAAAGGTCAGCGCCAGCAAGACCAGGCTGAGCCACTGGCCCCGCAAGGCAGCGGCGGGCGCGGCCGGCAAGCCCGTTGGCGGCACCACCGCATCGGCGCTGGCACGCGCGGGCGCACGGGGCAGGCTCGCATGCAACGGCAGCAATACCAGCAACTGCACGCCCGCCCAGACCAGGCAGGCTTCGCGCCAGCCCCAGCTATGCAGCAGCCAGGTGGTCAGTGGCCAGCTCAAGGTGCTGGCAAAGCCGCCAAACAAGGTGATGCCGACTATGCTGCCCCGCGCTGCCTTGCCGTAGAGGCGCACCGAGGTGGAAAAGGCCGCCTCGTACAGCCCCGCTCCCATCGCCAAGCCGAGCAGCAACCAGACCGCAAACAGCTGGACCTGGGTCTGCACCTGCGACAGCAGCACCAGCCCCAGCGCAAACAGCAGGTTGGTGGCCATCAGCAGCGGGCGCCCGCCCCAGCGGTCGATCAGCCGCCCGGCCACTGGCCCGGTGAGCGCCATCATCAGCAACGCCACCGAAAACGCGGCAAAGATGCGCGATGGCGGTATGCCCAGGCTCTCGCCCATCGCGCCGGCCAGGATGGCGGGCAGGTAGAACGCCGAGCCCCAGGACAGCATCTGCCCCAGGCCCAGTTTGCAGGTGGTCAGCACCTGGCCGGGCGCAAAGGATGGAGCGGAAAAAAGGGGCATGGTCAGATCAAGGCAGCGCGCCATTGTGACCAGGCTTGCCGCGCTGCACAGTCACCCGCGCTACCGGGCCGGCCATTCAGCGGGCCGGCAAGCTCCGCACCAGGCTGCCGATGATGTGCTGCGCATAGCGGCTGGAGATCGTATGGATGAAGCGGGGAAAGTCCAGGTGCGCGCTGTCGTCGGCCCGGTCGGAGATGCTGCGCATCGCAGCAAACGGCAAGCCGTGGTCGGCGCAGACCTGGGCGACGGCGGCGCCCTCCATCTCGACGGCCAGCGCATCCATGCCCACCGCCCGCAAGCCGCTGCGCAGGGCCTGCACTTCGGCGGCGCTGCTGACAAAGCGGTCGCCGCTGACGACGAGACCCTGGTGCATCTGCGGTGCGGGCAGGCCCAGTTCGGCCGTCCAGGCGGCTCCGCCACCGGCCAGGCATTGCTGCACGGCCACGGCCAGTTGCGCGCTCAGCGCAGCATCACAGTCGAAAAGGGCCCGGCCATAGCCCGGCACCTCGTAGCGCGGGAAGATCGGCGAGGCGTCCAGGTCGTGCTGCGCATAGCGGGTGGCCACGACCACATCGCCCACCTGCACACCGTCGCCCAGGCCTCCGGCCACACCGGTAAACACGATGCCGCGTGCGCCAAAGCGCTCGATCAGGGTCGCCGCCGTGCTGGCCGCCGCCACCTTGCCGATGCCCGACAGCGCCAGCACCACCGCCTGGCCGTGCAGCTGACCGCAGCTATAGCGGCGGCCGGCATGGTCGTGGATGCGGGCATCGGTCAGCAGCGCAGCAATGCCGGCCTGCTCCTCGGGAAGGGCGCTGAGAATGGCAAGGGTCACGTCGGAATCCAGAAAAGGCAAAGCGGAGATTGTCGCTGCAATCTCCGCTTTGTCTTACTGGTCTGCGGCGCTCAGGCGTTGGTGCTTTGGTCGCGCAGCTCGCGCCGCAGGATCTTGCCGACCGGGGTCTTGGGCAGGTTGTCGCGGAACTCGATGTACTTGGGCCGTTTGTAGCCAGTCAGGTGCTCGGCGCAATGGGCGCGCAGCTGTGCCTCGGTCACATCGGCGGACTTGCGTACCACCACCAGCTTGATCGCCTCGCCGGTCTTCTCGTCGGGCACACCGACCACCGCGCATTCGGCCACGCCGGGGAAGGATGCGGCCACGTCCTCCACCTCATTGGGGTAGACGTTGAAGCCGCTGACCAGCACCATGTCCTTCTTGCGGTCGACGATGCGGAACATGCCATCGGGCTCCATGATGCCGATATCGCCCGAGCGGAAGAACCCGTCCTCGGTCATGGACTTGGCCGTCTCGTCCGGGCGCTGCCAGTAGCCGGCCATCACCTGCGGGCCGCGTATGCAGACCTCGCCGCGCTCGCCTTGTGGCACCGGCTCGCCGGCATCGTCGAGGATGGCCATGTCGGTGCCCGGCATCGGGTAGCCGATCGAGCCCGAGGCCTTCTGGCCGGTGCCGACGAAGTTGCAGCTGGCCACCGGGCTGGTTTCGGACAGGCCATAGCCTTCGACGATGGGCTGGCCAACGCGCTGCAGCCAGCGCTCGGCCACGGACGATTGCACCGCCGCGCCGCCGCCCACGACCACGCGCAGGTTCTTCCAGTTCACCTTGTCGAAATCGGGGTGGCTCATCAGGCCGTTGAACAAGGTGTTGACCGCTGGCAAGGTATGGAACTCATACTTGCCCAGCTCGCCCAGCACCGCCTTCATGTCGCGCGGGTTGGGGATCAGCAGCACCTGGTGCCCAAGGCGCATCGACAGCAGAAAACAGACCGTGAACGCGAAGATATGGTAGAGCGGCAGCGCACAGACACACAGCGGCTGCTCCCCTTGCGAAATGGTCTTGAGCGCCGGCCCGTACCAGGCCTGCACCTGCAGCACATTGGCGCCCAGGTTGCGGTGCAGCAGCACCGCGCCCTTGGCCACGCCAGTGGTGCCGCCGGTGTACTGCAGCGCAGCGACATCGTCCAGTCCGATCTCGACCGGCGAGAAGCTGTGGCGCTCGCCCTCCCGGATCGCATCGGGGTAGCGGATGCTGCGCTCGAGGGTGAAAGGCGCGACCAGCTTCTTGCTGTGGCGCACCACGTAGTTGACGATGCTGCCCTTGATCAGACCCAGGCAATCGCCCATGCTGCAGACAATGATCTTCTCGAGCTGGCGGTGGGCCGGGCAGTTCTGCACGGTGGCGCCAAAGTTCTCCAGCACGATCATCACCTTGGCGCCGCTGTCCTTGAGCTGGTGGTCCAGCTCCGAGGCGGTATAGAGCGGGTTCACATTGACCACCACGAGGCCCGCGCGCAACACGGCAGCGACAGCCGCCGCATACTGCGGCACATTGGGCATCATCAGCGCTACGCGGTCGCCCTTGGCCAGCGGCAAGGTCTGCAGGTAGGCGGCCAGCGCCACGCTGTAGTCGTCGAGCTGGCGGTAGCTGAAGCGCGCGCCCATGAAATGCAGCGCCGTGCGGTCGGCGTACTGGATGAAGGCCTGGTTGAGCAACTGCACCAAGGTGGGAATGCGCTCAGGATCAATGTCCTCGGGAATCTCTGGGGGGTAAGTGGCCAGCCATGGGCGTTCGGTCATGCACAAGTCTCCTGTCGGTCATACAGCGGGTGCCGGCGCCCAGTGCGCCCGGCTTGCTGTTGAGCCATGTTGTTCGATGTGACCCTATTGTGCAAATTCTGGGCCCATTCCAAGTCTGGATATACCCGTAAAAAGACAAAAAAAAGCCATGACCGAGGCCATGGCTGCTGCAGAGCAGGGGAAGCGATCAGCGCTTGGCGGGTGCGGCCGCGGCGGGTGCTGTCCCCGCAGGGGCAACCACCGACGCTGCTTTCTCCTCCGCGGCCTGCGGATTGGGCTTTTCCTTGCCAAACAGTACATCGGAGTCGTCCTGCTTGGTCTCGTAATACGGCTGCTGGTCGATCTCGTAAGGGAAAGGTGGCACGGTCAGCACACCATTGAAGTAGCCGGTGCTCTCACGCATGGAGCGCGCCAGTGCTTGCGCCCAGCGGTCCAGCGAGCGGCCAGCGGCCAGAAAGTCCACGCTGCTGCGGATCGGCGGACGCACCAGGCGCTGGTCCACCAGCACCTGCGCTTCGACATAGCCGCCATTGCTGGTGGTGAACTGGTAGGACACATAGGCCACCGGGCGCGCAAAGTAGACACCAGCGGCCTCCAGGCGGGATGCCATCGCCGCATCGTTCTGCGCCAGCCAATCGCTGCTGTTGGCGGTGCGCTTGATGCGCAGGCAGTCCACGCGGCCAATGTTCAGGCCCTGGGTGCGCTCGACCAGCACGCCCTTTTGCTTGGGGCAGTCCTGGGTCCAGACGGTGTTCTTGTTGTTCAGGTCATCGACGTTGGAGCGCAGCGACATCACGCCCACCAGTTCGCCCAGCCTGGTGCGCATCTGCCAGAGCTTGGCCTGCAGCGGCTTGTCCTTGGCCAGGTCTTCGGGCAGCACATCGAGCACCTCGCTGTCGGTGCCCCAGTAGGTCCAGCGCAGGTCCGTGTTCTGGTCCATGGACACGAGGGTGCGGCCCACCGGCTCCACATTCGAAGGCAGCGGTGCGCAGGCGCTCAGCACCACGGCTGCGGCGGCGCACCCCAGCCAGGACAGAGAACGGGCAGCGGAAAAAGACATAGACGGATCCTGAAAACAGTGGCGGCGGCCCACAGACAGCGCGTGGCCTGTGCCACACCGCCAAGCCCTGCATCATAGCAAGGCCGTTGCGGATTCTGTCCGAGGCCGCCGGGCTGAATCAGGAGACTTCGGCAGCGAGTGTATCCAAATGCTTCACTTGCTCTGGCAACTGGCCGGCAGGTACTGTTGCGCCGCGCCATCAGCGCTGCAATGCCAGACCACCTTGCCGCCCTCGCCCTGCATCGGCTGCATCTGCAACTGGCCGTGGATGGTGAGCGCGGTCAGCGACATGTCCTCGCTGTCATACATCAGCCTGCCTTCCTGCTCGGGCGACACACCGGCATCGGACAGGGAGTCAGGTACTTCCTCATAGGTCTGGTAGTAGCGCGACAGCGCCTGGCGCACCGGCTCGGCCTGGGTCCATTCCTTCTCGAAGGCCTCCTTGCCCTTTTGCGACTGCATGCCTTGCATCAGCATCTGGCTGAAGGCACCCCCACCGGCGCCGCCCTTGAGTGCCGGTATTGCGACCGCAGCAGCGATACCGATGATCGCGATCACCATCAGCAGGCCCACCGCCCCGCCGCCAGCCCGGCCGCCATAGGGCACGAACAGCGCAAACAGATAGGAGAAGGGATTGCGGCCCGGCATCTTGATGCCGGGGCTGATCATGCGCGCCACGCGCTTGGTCAGCCAGGGGTAGCCACTCAGCAGCTCGTGCAGATCGGGGAAGAAGCCCCGGTTGCTCATGGTCTGGCGCGCATACTGCACCAGATTGATGGTTTTCCACTTCTGCGCGCCAGCGGCGAGCACCGACAGCGCACGGCCTGCGGACTCCGAGCCTTCGCAGCAGGCGCGGCCGTGCAGGTCGCAGGTGTACTCCTTGGCACGCGCGTAGGCGGCCCCGACCAGCGGCAGCCACAGCACTGGCATGCGCCAGAAGTGCCCGGTCAGGTGGCCCTGCTTGATATGGCCCAGCTCATGGCCGAAGTAGAAGTTGATGCCATCGGGCAAGGCACGCATCGCGTCGACCGTGTCGCTCAGCACGATGACGAAGTTGCGGCCCAGAAAGCGGGTCGCAAAGGCATTCATCAAGCCATCGCCTTGCAGCAGATAGGCCTCGGGCGGGTCGACCAGCTCCAGCTTCTTGCAGCATTGCAGGTACTGCAGATACAGCTCGGGGAACTGCTCGTCCGACAGGCGCACGGCAGTGCCGCGCAGCCAGGCAATCAATGCCGACTGTGCAAAAAGATAAAAAATGAAACCGACGAGCAGGTAGATCAGCACCGTGCCCAGGGTCAGCAACAAGATCAGCAACCATGCCAACAGACCCAGAACCAGGGTGATGGCGCCCAGTGTCCGCTCGCGCGGATACACCCACTCCTTCATATGTATCTCCTCTGTAAAGAGCGCGTATCATGCCCGAGACACGCGGCCTTTATAGAGAGAATTTATAAGATGTTGCAAAGCAGCAACTGCCGCGATCTGAAGCTTACTTGCGGCTTACTTCGCGCAAGGTGACCAGCTCTTCGGCCATCGTCGGATGGATGCCGATCGTCTGGTCAAACAGCGCCTTGGTGGCACCGGCTTTCAGGGCCACTGCAAAGCCCTGGGTGATTTCGGCGGCATCGGCGCCGACCACATGCAGGCCCAGTACCTTGTCGCTGGCGTCATCGACGACCAGCTTGACCAGGCAGCGCTCGCTGCGCCCCGACAAGGTATGGCGCAGCGGCTTGAAATCGCTGCGGTAGATGCGCACGGCCCCATGGCGCTCGCGGGCCTGGGCCTCGGTCAGGCCGACAGTGCCGATCTGCGGATGGGTGAACACCGCCGTCGGGATGTTGTCGTAGTCCATGACCCGTGCATCCTTGCCGGCCTCGGGGCCCCAGATATGGTCCACCCAGGCCATCGCTTCGGCCAGCGCCACCGGGGTCAGCTCCATGCGCCCCACGACATCGCCCAGCGCATGCACGCTCGGCTGGGCGGTGGCCATCTGCGCATCGACGACGATGGCGCCGCTCTTGTCCAACGCAATGCCCAGCGCCTCCAGCCCCAGGCCGCTGACGTTGGCCTTGCGGCCGGTGGCGTACAGAACCTGGTCGGCCTTCAGGGTGCTGCCATCGGCCAGGGTCAGGGTGCGCTCGCCGCTGGCAGTGTCGCAGGCAATGGATGTCACCTCCGTCTTCATGCGCAGCTCCACCCCGCTCTTGCGCATTTCCTCGGCGACAAAGCTGCGCACCTCGTCGTCAAAGCCGCGCAGAATCTGGTCGCCCCGGTGCAGCAGGCTCACCTGGACGCCCAGCCCGTGGAAGATGCTCGCCATCTCGCAGCCGATGTAGCCGGCGCCCACGACCACCAGGCGGCGCGGCAACGTAGCCAGGTCAAACATGTCGTCGGAGACGATCACATGCTCGCTGCCGGGCAGGTCCGGGCGCACCGGCGTGCCGCCGGTGGCGATCAGGATATGGGCGGCGCGCAACGTGCGCACATCGGCGCCATCGGCAGAAACCACCACCGTGTGGGCATCGGTCAGACGGCCCTGGCCGGCAATGCGCTCCACCTGGGCATTGCGCATCAGGCCTTCATAGATGCCATTGAGCCGGGTGATTTCCCGCGCGCGTGCTGTCTTCAGCGCCTGCCAATCCAGCGCAATGGTCTCGGGCATTTGCCAGCCATAGCCACGCGCCTCGTCAAAGGCCTCGGCGTAACCGGCCGCATAGCTGTAGAGTTTTTTGGGAATGCAGCCGACGTTGACGCAGGTGCCGCCCATGGCCTTGGACTCCACCACCGCCACCCTGGCGCCCCGCGCTGCCGCCATGCGTGCGGCCCGCACGCCCCCCGATCCGCCACCAATCACCACCAGGTCCAGATCCCAGGAATGGCTTGTCTGCATGCTGTGCGCTCCTTTGTTTGCGATGCATGGCATTGTGCAAAAACACCGGCCGCAGTGCGCGTGTGCGGTTATCGCCGCATCGCGTAGGCCCAAAAGCAAAAGCCTGCAATGCGGGTGCGATTGCAGGCTTTTGCGGCCAGTGCCCCAGGCACTGGCAATGCAGGCAGATTTACTTGACCAGCTGGGCCAGATCGCCGGCGCTGTACTTCTTGGCCATCTGCTCCAGGCTGTAGCCCTTGATCTTGCCGCCCTGGCCTTCGCAGCCGAACTCGATGTAGCGGGCCTTGCAGACTTGCTTGGCGGCTTCACGGGCGGGCTTGAGCCATTCGCGGGCATCAAACTTGTCGGGGTTCTCGGCCAGGAACTTGCGCACCGCGCCGGTCATCGCCAGGCGGATGTCGGTGTCGATGTTGATCTTGCGCACGCCGTACTTGATGGCTTCCTGGATCTCTTCGACGGGCACGCCGTAGGTTTCCTTCATCTTGCCGCCGTACTGGTTGATGATGGCCAGCAGCTCTTGGGGCACCGACGAGGAGCCATGCATCACCAGGTGGGTGTTGGGGATGCGGGCATGGATTTCCTTGACGCGCGAGATCGCCAGGATGTCGCCGGTGGGCTTGCGGCTGAACTTGTAGGCGCCGTGGCTGGTGCCGATGGCAATGGCCAGCGCGTCCAGCTGCGTGGCCTTGACGAACACGGCCGCTTCCTCGGGGTCGGTCAGCATCTGGCTGTGGTCCAGCTTGCCTTCGGCGCCAATGCCGTCTTCTTCGCCGGCTTCACCGGTTTCCAGGTTGCCCAGGCAGCCCAGCTCGCCTTCGACGGTGGCACCGATCTGGTGGGCCATCGCGACGACCTTCTGGGTCACATCGACGTTGTAGTCAAAGGACGACGGGGTCTTGCCGTCGCTCATCAGCGAGCCGTCCATCATCACCGAGCCAAAGCCCAGGTTCAGCGCGCCCTGGCAGACTTCAGGCGTCGTGCCGTGGTCCTGGTGCATCACCAGCGGGATGTGGGGGTACATCTCGGCAGCAGCCTGGATCAGGTGCTTGATGAAGGGCTCACCGGCATACTTGCGGGCGCCGGCGCTGGCCTGCAAGATCACGGGCGCACCCACTTCGTCTGCCGCCGACATCACGGCCTGGACCTGCTCCAGGTTGTTGACGTTGAAGGCAGGGATGCCGTAGCCATTTTCGGCGGCATGGTCGAGCATTTCGCGCATCGAGATCAAAGGCATGGTGGTCGTGTCCGTTCTAATGCAAAGAAAGAGTGCTGCAGCGGCCACAGCAGCCGCGTCAACACCCTGGATTCATGTCTGCGGCATGGTAACCGCTTGGTAACTGCCTATTTTAGCAAGCTCAGGCCATCTGGGCGAGCGGCATACTGAGGCGGTAGCAAGTGGTATAGGGCGCCAGCGCCTGCGGCTGCGCAAAACTGCCCCCGTGCAGCGCCATGATGCGCTGCACGATCTGGTGGCCCAGCTGCAGGCTGTCCACCGGTTCGGGCACGGGCTGCTGCTGCACGCGCCCGCCATCGTCGCAGACCTGCAGCCAGCACTGCCCCCCGTCCATGCCGCCCTGCACCTCGACCTGCGTGCCTTCGGGGGTGTGGCGCAGCGCATTCTCGACCAGGTTGCGCAAGGCCACCTCCAGCAGCACGGCATGGCCTTTCACCCACAGTTGCTCAGGCATCTCTACGGCCACGCTGCTGCCCCGGCGCCAGGCCGCCTGCGCGTACTCAGCCACCATGCTGCGGGCCAGCTGCGCCAGGTCCACCGGCGCGGCCTGCTGGGTCAGCGCCACCCGGTTGCTGCGGGCCAGCGCCAGAATCTGGTTGAGCACATGGCCTGCGCGCAGCGCATCGGCATGCAGGCGCTGCACCGCCTGGGCCTGCTGGGCGGGGTCCAGCCCGCCTTGCAGGGATTGCGCATGCAGGCTGATGGAGGCCAGCGGCGTGCGCAGCTCATGGGCGACCTGGTTGGCCAAGGTCCGCTCGCGCTCCATCGCCTCGTCATTGCGGTCCAGCAAGCTGTTGAAGGCCAGGGTCACCGCCCGGAACTCCTGCCAGTTGTGGCCGGTGGACAGGCGCTGGCCCTGCTCGGGTTCGAGCTGCTCCACATCGCGCGAGAGCTGGGTCAGCGGCTTGAGGCCGGCGCGGATCGTCAGCCCCAGCACCAGGGTGACGACCGGCAGCAGCCACAACCCCGGCAGAATCATCTGCCCGGCAATGTCATCGGCCAGGTCATCGCGCTCCTGCAGGTTGACCAGTACCGCCACCTTGCGCGTGTGTTCGGTGTTCCACTGGGTGAAGGTGCGCCAGACCTCGTGCCTCGCGCCCAGCTGCGCATCAAAGAAACCGCTGCGTCCATCGGCAAAATGCAGGCGCGGCGCACTGCCGACGTTGAGTACCAGGTCACCGTCGGCGGTCCAGACCTGCAGGCTCATCGACTGCTGGTAGTCATGCGCATGCAGCCCCGGCAGCGGCACCCGCTCGGTCGGCAGGCCCGCCGGGATTTGCGCGCTGTAGGGAATGTTGAGCACCAGCGCGGCGACGCCGGCCAGGTGCCCGTCGGTCAGCTCATCGGCCTCTTCGATACCTGTTTGGTAGGCCCAGTAGACAAAGCTGGCCCAGACAACCACCAGCGCCCCCAGAATCCAGACCAGCAGCCGGGTGCGCAGCTGCGGCAGGCGCGGGGGCTTGGCCGCCAGGTTCACGATGCCTGGTCCTGGGGCATAAAGTAGCCCACGCCACGCATCGTCAGGATGTAGTCGGCGCCGAGCTTTTTGCGCAGGTGGTGGATATGCACCTCCACCGCATTGCTCTCGACCGAGGCATCAAAGCTGTAGAGCTTTTCTTCAAGCTGCTGGCGCGACAGCACCCTGCCATGGGCCTGCAGCAGGATCAGCAAGATCGTGTAGGCCCGGGGCGAGAGCTCAACGCCCTCGTCCCGCAGCCGCACCTGGTGCAAGGCCGGGTCCAGCACCAGGTCGCGGTAGTGGATCAGCGGATTGGCGCGGCCCGCCGCGCGGCGCACCAGCGCGCGCAACCGGGCCTGCAGCTCTTCGGCATCGAAGGGCTTGGAGAGGTAGTCGTCCGCGCCCAGGTCCAGGTTTTCAACGCGGTCGTGCACGCCGTCGCGGGCCGTCAGCACGATGACCGGCGTCGCCGGATCGGGCAGGCTTTTGCGCAGGCCCGTGGGCGGCAGCGCATTGCGCAGCTGCTGCAAGAGGCGCGAGCCGTCGCCATCGGGCAGGCCCAGGTCCAGCAGCACCACGTCAAAGCCCTCGGCCGTCAGCGCGCGCCAGGCCTCGGCCAGTGTCGGGCACCAGTCCACCGCATGGCCGCGCTGCTGCAGATTGGCCTGCAGGCCCTCTGCAATGCCGGCATCGTCTTCCACCATGAGTATGCGCATGGCTGGCATTGTGCATGAGTTGCGCCACCGCGCCTATGCCCGGCGCCTTGCACCTGGGACATTAAGAAACCCTTAAGCCGGTCGGCGCAGCATGCAATGATGCCTTCCTGCCCTCCCGCCCCCCTGACCGAACCCCGCCCCGCTCTCTACAACCCCCGCTGGCTGCTGGCCACCGTGCTCAGCTTTTTGCTGATTGCGCTCTGGGATGTCTCGGGCCAGGACCTGGCGCTGGCCCAGGTCTGGGGCACCGCCCAGGGCTTTGCGCTGCGCGACGACCATTTCCTGGTCACCTACATGCACCAGGGCATGCGCAACCTGGGCTGGGTGATCGTGCTGGCCTTGAGCCTGGGCGTCTGGATGCCCTTTGGCCTGCTGCGCAAGCTGCCAACGGCCAGGCGGGTGCAGTTGCTGGTCAGCATTCTGGCGTCTCTGGCGGTGGTGGCCATCCTCAAGCGCAGCAGCGCTACCAGCTGCCCCTGGGATCTGTCGGTCTTCGGCGGCGTGGCCGAGTATGTATCACACTGGCGCTGGGGCGTGCATGACGGGGGCGCGGGCCGCTGCTTTCCAGCCGGCCATGCGGCGGCGGGCTTTTCCTTTGTCGGCGGCTATTTTGCGCTGGCCCGCGATACACCGCGCGCCGCCCGCTGGTGGCTGGCGGTGGCGCTCGTGATGGGCCTGCTGCTGGGCCTGGGCCAGCAGATGCGCGGCGCCCACTATATGAGCCACACCTTGTGGACCGCCTGGCTGTGCTGGACCGCAGGCCTGGTCATCGACATGGGCATGGCACGACGCCGTCTCAGCGCCTGAGCGCCTGAACGCCTGAACCGCGCCGGGGGCGCTGCCCCTTAGCCCATCAAGCGCCAATGGTTGTCGAACATCAGCCCGGTCACCGTGTCCAGTGCAGGCACCGCCCGGTCGCTGCTGCGGCTGGTCCGCTCGGCCACCCCATAGCCGCCGCCGGCCCATAGCCGCCCGCCATCGCGGGCCACCGGGCAGACTTCGCTTTGCGGGCTGCTGCCCAGGTAGCGCGCCTGGGCGTCAAACCAGGCCATGCAGTCGGACTTGGGGCAACTGACCACAAAACCGCCTTGGGCCAGCGGCGCGCATTCCACGCTGCCGCCGTAGCCGGCCAGCGGTGGCTGGTCCTGCGCCAGCAGCAGCCGCTGGCCATCCCAGACGGCGAAGATGGGCGCGCTGTGGCGCCGCGCATCGCCATGCTCGGCCTGCAGCGCAATGCCCAGGCGCTGGCGCGCGCCATCCCAGGCCAGGTGCCGGATCGACAGGCGCGGGTCGGGCAGCTTCCACTGGCCCAGCAGGCGCCCATCGGCCGGGTGCAGTGCGACCAGGGACGGGTCCATGCTGTCCAGCCATTTCTTGCTGCGCCCGGTCTCGCTTTGGGTGGGAATGCCGCCATTGGCGACGACCAGGGTGCCGGCCGGCAGACTGCCCAGCGCGGCCGGCAGCACCAGCAATTCATGCGGATCCATGCCATGGCTGCGCCATTCGGCCAGCTTCTGCAGGCTGGCGGCATCGCGCAGCCCGATGCAGCCCTGGCTGTCTTCCAGATCGGTTTCGGTGGTGAAGAGAATGCCGCTGCGGCCTGCGCCAGATTGAGCCCGTGCAGTGGCGGGCGCCGCCAGCGCCACATGGCCGTTGAAGCAGCGGTCCTCCTGCATCCAGGCCCATTGCAGCGCGTCCGTCTCGGGCTGCCAGCGCAGCAGCCAATCGCCGGGCCGGCGGGCGGCAAACACCAGTTGGCCGCCCGGCAGGGTTTGCACGCCATGGCCGCGCGTGGGCAACGGGGTGCGCGCTGCCATGCGCCAGGCATGGCCGCCGCCGGCCTGGGGCAGTACTTCAAGCACACCGGCCCAGTCCTGCGCCATCGCACTGGGTCCATCGCGCCAGACGGCTGCGAGCCGGCTTATACCCGCCGTACTGCCCGCATCGTTGGCAAAGGACAGCTCGGCCAGGCCCAGCGCGCCCATCGCCGACGCGCCCAGCCCGCGCAGCAGCGCGCGCCGGGGCAGGGATGTGGATAACACCGTCACCGTTTGTCCTCAGTCGCCATCGCTGTCGCTAAAGCCCAGGGGAATATCGAGCGCCGGCGCCACCTCGGCCTGGTACAGCGCGGTGATGCCCTTGAGCTTGGTGGCGAGCGCCAGAATCTCGCTGTTGGCCTGCGCGCCCTCCTTGGCAGGCACTTTGCCGGGGGCCGGCATCGCGGCATCGGCCACACCAATGGCCTCGCGCCAGCGCTGGGCCAGCGCGATATGGCCCTTGCTGAGCAGCAGGGCTTCGATCGAGATCAGGTCCTTGCCGGGCACGGGCGGCAGCTGGCGCTGCGCCGGGGTGAGCAAGGCCTGGGCATGCAGGGCCTGCCACTGGGTCTGCCACTCGCGCCAGTTGTCGGCCATCGCGATGCGGGCAAAGGCGGGCGCCTTGTTGCTGCCCTCGACCACCTTGACGGGCTTTTCCATCTGCGCCCAGCGCAGCCGCTCCAGCCCGCCCAGCCACTGGTTGATCCATTCCTCAATCGCCGCGCCCGTCTCCTTGGCGCCGGGGCTGGCGGCATCTTCAGCCTCGCTCTCCGAGCCTTCGACACTCCAGGTCTTGCCGCGCAGGGGCTCCAGCACCGCCTGCAGGCTCTGCGCTTCGGCGCTGATCGCCCGGGCCACCTGCACCGCAAACGCGCACTCCGGGCTGGCCGGCTGCAGGCCCTGGCTCAGCAGCCAGTCCAGCGCGCCAAAGCCCTTGGCGGGTGTGCCCACCAGCTCCATGTCGGCGGCGGTCTGCGGGCCTTTCTTGACGGCGCGGGTGATCAGCGCCGTGCGGATCGGCGTGAAATCAATCTGCCGCAGCGAGCGGCGCTCCACCAAGGGCCCGACGCTGGGCGTTGACAACTGCAGCCAGGCGGTATGGCTGCGCTGCCACTGGCCGCGCAGCTCTGCTGCCGCCGTTTTGGCGGCAGCCGCCGGCCCGGCGCAGAAGCTCGTCAGTGCCTGGCCCTGCGCGTTGGCGGCCTGGGTAAACGCCGCCGCGCGCGCTGGCAGGTGCTGGCCATACAGGCTTTGCAGCGCCTGGGCGGCCGTGTAGTAAGGCATGGGGGTGTCCGCGGCCTGCGCCCACGGGGCAAGGCTGCCCGTGGCGGCCAGGGCCGCCAGGGCGCAGGCCCTGCCCAGCGATTGCGCGGCCGTCACAGGCTTAGGCTTGGTACCGACTTGCGTCATAGCGACTCCACAAACTTGACCAGGGCCTCGCGCTCGGGAGCCCCCATGTTCAGCACCTGCTGCTTGGCCTGCTCGGCCTCGCCGCCATGCCAGAGAATGGCCTCCAGCACGCCGCGCGCACGGCCATCGTGCAGCAGGCGCTGGTGGCCGTTCACGTCCTGAATCAGGCCAATGCCCCATAGCGGCGGCGTGCGCCACTGCTGGCCGTTGGCCAGAAAGTCCGGCCTGCCATCGGCCAGCGCCGGGCCCATGTCATGCAACAGCAGATCGGTGTAGGGCCAGATCTTCTGGCCAGCAATGTTCTTGGCCGTCAGCCTGGGGAAGGGGCCGGGGCCGGTCACATAGCTGGGCTTGTGGCAGACGGCGCACTGCGCCTGGGCAAACAGGCGCTGGCCCAGCTTGACGGCCGAGTCATTGATGTTGCGGCGGGCCGCAGGCGCCAAGGTGGCCTGGTAGAAGATCACATCGTCGAGCGTCTTGTCGTCGATCTCGGGGGCATCGGCGCGCGCCTGCGCCGCCGTGCGGCCGGCGGTGGATTTGTCCAGTCCGCCGCCATGCGGTGCGGCCAGGCAGTCCTTTTGCGCCGGGGTGCAGTTCTCGTTCGGGAAGATGCGCGAGGTGATGCCCATGTCGCCCGAGAAGGCGTTGGCCGTCTGGTGCGCGACGCTGGGCGAGTTGGCCTTCCAGCCGAAGCGGCCAATCGCCTCACGCTGGCCATAGGCGTCCCAGACGCGGTTGACCTGGCCCTTGATGGGGCCGGCCAGCGCCGCCTGCTCCTGCACATTGGCGAGGATGTCGGCCTCGGCAATGGCCTCGATCAGGCCCACGCCCACCACCTGGGGTGCGATGCGCGGGCTCAGCATCACATCCTTGGCCATCGGGCCGTAGCCCAGGTCGGTCAGCTCGTAGCGGGGCTGGATGAGTTCGTAGGCCGTGCCATCGGCAAAGCGGCCCTTGATCGGCGTGCCGTGGATGCGCACGATGCCCTCTGGCTTGACGCCCTGCACGGCCGCGTTGTTGAACTGGTCGCCATAGGTCGGCTCGGGCACCACGCCCGCATGCGGGTCGGCCTTGCCGGGCACCGACAGGCGGATCAGCAGCGCCACCGTGGGCTCGGGATCGGGCCCCAGCGTGCGGTGGAACTCTGGCGGCTCACCGCGCCCATCCATGACGTGGCAGCCCGCGCAGCTGCGGGCAATGAAATGCGGGCCCAGGCCATCGCGCAGCCGGGTCGAGGCCGGTGCCTCCACCCAGTTGCGCTTGAAAAAGGAGTTGCCAATGACAAAGCGCGTGCGCTCTGCATCGGCCAGCGAGGCAAAAGGAAACGAGAACGCGTTCTTGCCGGTGGCAAACACCGTGGTGTCGCCGCCGGTCATCTCGCTGGGGTCTTGCACGGGCGCCGCTGCGGCGGCCTCGGCGGGGGCGCTGGTCTGCGCCACGCTGGCCTCCGGGCGCAGGGCCACCACCAGGGCGGTGGCCGCGCACAGACCCGCTGCTGCCCATGCCAGCCGCTGCGCGCGGCCACCGGGCTTGTTGTCATTCATCTTCACAGACATAGTGCAGCAACGGTCCTTCGTCAGGGCTGGACCAGGGTCAGCTTGGTGATGCCGATGGCATTGGCCGCCTGCACCAGCAGCTTGGACTGCTCGGTGGCGCTGTCCACCGCCGCCTGGATGCGCTTGCGGCCCGGTGCGTCGGCGCCGCCAATGATTTCGCGGTCGAACGGGGCCTGGATGCCTTCGGTCGCCTTGACCGTGCTGTCGATCTGCGCGCTGGTCTTGCCCGACAGCTCGGCATTCTTGGCCGCCACCAGGTCGGCCAGCGAGGCCACCTTCAGGGTCGAGCCATCGCGGCGCTTGTACTGGCCCAGCCAGACGTTCTGGATGCCGGTGGCATTGGCGACCATGTCGCGGTGGGTGTTGTCGGAGAAGCAGGAATGCTCGTCTTCCTGGTCCTGCGAGTTCAGCGGCACTTCCATGCGCTCGCCCGCCAGTTCGCCGCGCGAGAGCGAGCCCAGGCCGACGATGATCTTGCGCACCGACTCCACGCCGCCCTTGTCGAACTGGGCGCGGTAGTTCTTCTGGCCCGGCGCCCAGGCCTTGGTGACGCTGGCCAGGTCGTCGATCAGCAGCTCGGTCACCACCTTCAGGTAGAGGCGGCGGCGGTCGGCGTTGGCGCGCTTGCCATCGACATAGTCTTCAAACGAGCGGTCGCCCGGGCCGGTTTCGGACAGGTCCTGGCCCCAGAGCAGAAACTCAATCGCATGCGAGCCAGTGGCAATGTTTTCCTCGCCGCCGCGCTCGTTTTGCTTGGCCAGGTTGGCCTTGGTGATCTTGAACTTGGGATCGTTGATGAAGCCGGCGTTGGGCTTGCCCTCGACATAGTCCACATAGGACTCGTCCATCGGCCAGGCATTGATCTGGCCTTCGGGGCCGTTCTCGTCATCGATCGGGCCGCCGTAGAAGCGGAAGGCCTCCGTCTGACCATAGAACTCACGCGCGTCGAGCCAGCTCTTGCGTGCGGCTTCCAGCGTCTCTTTGGAGGGGGCTGCGAGCAAGGCGGCAATGGCCTTTTGCATGTCGCGTGCCGATGCCAGGCTATCGCTGTAGTTGGCGTAGACCAATTCGCTGTAGCCCACTGCCACCGCACGGGCGTCCAGCTTGCCGGCCTTGGCGGCCGCCGTCTGTGCAAACGCCGGTGCAGACACGCCGGCAACTGCGCCCAAACCCAGGCCCAAGGCCAGCCCCAACACCGAACGGCGTACTAGTCGTTGCGACATAGATTCCCTCTTCCAAAAAAACATGCAGGCACAGCGGCGCTGTGCTGCTCAACAACAAGGGTTTGGCTGGGCTGCTATAGGCGTGCGTGTTGTGAATTCTTATCGCAGCAGCTTGGCTAGGTGGTCGAAAGCCAGGCGGGTGAAGCACCGGTCTGCCCCTGTCTCCGGGGGCAAGAAAGCCTGGTTTCGAATGGCTTCAGCGCAGTCCCTTGGTCCACACGGGCGTATGGGCAGGCTCGCTGAGCGGCATAGTATCGCCGCAGTCACAAATCCGCACAACCTGGGACGGATCTAGCGATCCTCTGCAGGGCCCTCGCCCAACGGGATGGACGCGGATCGGGATGCGGCGCATCGCGCCTTTTGCCGTCGAGCCGTAGCCGGGGTTTTGCAACGGGTACCCATGCGACAAAAAAAGGGCGCCTGCAAGCGCCCCGGTACCGGTCAAAGGCCAGGCGGCTTTAAAGCACGCGGCTGATCTTCATCATGTTGGTGCCGCCGGGCGAGCCCATCGGCTCGCCACAGGTGATCGCATAGATATCGCCGCTTTGCACGATATCGCGGGCCTTCAGGTGCACCTCGGCCTGGGCCAGCGCGGTGTCGCGGTCGGCGCTGGTGTCCATCAGCAACGGGCGCACATTGCGGTACAGCGCCATCTTGCGCTGGGTGGCCACCTTCGGCGTCAGCGCGTAGATGGGGATCTGGGTGCGGTGGCGGCTCATCCACAGCGCGGTCGAGCCGCTGTCGGTCATCGCGACCAGGGCCTTGGCACCCAGGTGGGTGGCAGTGAACAGCGCGCCCAACGCGATGCTCTGGTCGATGCGCTGGAAGGTCTTGCCCACAAAGTCGGTGTCCACATCCCAGTCGGCCGAGGCCTCAGCCTGGGCGCAGATGTCAACCATCTCCAGCACCGTCTCCAGCGGGAACTTGCCGGCAGCCGTCTCGGCGCTCAGCATCACTGCGTCGGTGCCGTCCAGCACGGCATTGGCCACGTCGCTCACCTCGGCGCGGGTGGGCACGGGGTTGGTGATCATGCTCTCCATCATCTGCGTGGCGGTAATGACGACCTTGTCCATCTCGCGCGCCATGCGGATCATCTTCTTTTGCAAGGCCGGCACCGCCGCATGGCCCACTTCCACTGCCAGGTCACCGCGCGCGACCATGATGCCGTCGGACACGCGCAGGATGTCTTCCAGGTGCGGAATCGCCTCGGCACGCTCGATCTTGGCAATCAGGCCGGGGCGGTGGCGGTACTCGGCTGCGGCCACCATGCACAGCTGGCGTGCCATTTCCATGTCGGTGGCGGTCTTGGGAAAGCTGACGGCTACGTAGTCGGCCTGGAAGCTCATCGCGGTCTTGATGTCTTCCATGTCCTTGGCCGTCAGCGCCGGCGCGGTCAGGCCGCCGCCCTTTTTGTTGATGCCCTTGTTGTTGGACAGCTCGCCACCGAGCTTGACAGTGGTGTGCACCGCGTCGCCCAGCACACCATCGACAGTCAGCACGATCAGGCCGTCGTTGAGCAGCAGCACATCGCCCGCGCGCACATCGCGGGGCAGCTCCTTGTAGTCCAGACCTACGCCCTGCAGGTCACCGGGCTCCTGGCGGGAGGCATCGAGTACAAATTTCGCGCCCGGCTCCAGCATCACCTTGCCTTCGGCAAACTTGCCGACACGGATCTTGGGACCTTGCAGGTCGGCCATGATCGCCACTTCACGGCCGGCACGCTGCGCCGCCTCGCGCACCATGCGGGCGCGGTCCACATGGTCCTGCGCCTTGCCGTGGCTGAAGTTCAGACGCACCACATTGACCCCCGCACGGATCATCTCTTCGAGCAGGGCCGGCTCGCTGGAAGCGGGGCCCAGCGTGGCAACAATCTTGGTGGCGCGGCGGATCTTGGGCGAAATCATGGACAGGTCCCTGTGTCTTTGTCTCAAAAGTGGGGCCGGCCCTGTCACCAGATACCGGCCCGATGTAATTCAGTTCCATTCTGACACGAGAAACAGCCACTGCGAGTTACAGCGCGGTTTCATTCGATGTGCGTTTGCACAATGGCGCCGCCCGCAAAAAACACCTGCAAGACGCCAGGCCCGGCAGGTGTTGTGTAAACGCAGGTCGGATCAGGCCAGATCGGCAGGCCGGGGCGCGCCATCGCGCATCAGCGCTTCGATCTCGTCGGCCTTGACCGGCACGCCGCGCGTGAGCAGCTCGCAACCATCGTCGGTGATCAGCGCATCATCCTCGATGCGGATGCCGATGTTGTGGAACGCTTCAGGCACGCCGTCGGCCGGGCGCACATAGATACCGGGCTCAATGGTGGTCAGCATGCCGGGGCGCAGGATGCGGCTGGGGCGGTTGAGGATCAGCTCGCCCGAGAGCGGATCACGCCGCTCGCTGGTGTGGCCGACTTCGCTGGGCTCGATGTAGCTGCCGCAGTCATGCACATCCATGCCCATCCAGTGGCCGGTGCGGTGCATGTAGAACTGGAAGTAGCTGCGGTTGTCGATGACATCCTGCACGCTGCCGACCTTGTTCTTGTCGAGCAGGCCCAGATCGAGCATGCCCTGCGCCAGCACGGCGACGGTGGCGTCATGCATGTCGTTGAAGCGCTTGCCGGGCCGGGCCAGCGCAATGGCCGCATCCTGGCTGGCCAGCACCAGGTCGTACAGATCGCGCTGCGGGCCGCTGAATCTGCCATTGGCGGGGAAGGTGCGGGTGATGTCGCTGGCATAGCCATCGAGCTCGCAGCCTGCGTCGATCAGCACCAGCTCACCATCGCGGATGGGCGCGGCATCGGCGCGGTAGTGCAGCACGCAGGCATTGGCGCCAGCGGCCACGATGGAGCCATAAGCCGGGTACTGCGAGCCGTATTCGCGGAAGGCCTGCAGCAGTTCGGCATCCAGGTGGTACTCGCGCACATCCTGGCCGGCGCGGAGCATGCGGGCCGAGCGCTGCATCGCCAGAATATGGGCGCGGGCGCTGATGGCCCCGGCGCGGCGCAGAATCGGCACTTCATGCGCATCCTTGAAGAGCCGCATTTCGTCGAGCACGGTGCACAGGTCGCGCTGCTGCTCGGGCACCAGTGCGCCATAGCGGGTGCGGGCACGCACGCCATTGAGCCACTGTGCCACCGTGCTCTCCAGCCCCTGGTGGATCGCAAACGGGTACCAGACCACGCTGCGGTTCTCCAGCATCTTGGGCATGCGGGCGGCCTGCTCGGCGACCGAATAGGCCTGCGTTACGCCCAGGGCCGCCACCGCTGCCTCCGGGCCCAGGCGGTAGCCGTCCCAGATCTCGCGCGCCAGGTCCTTGGGCGCGCAAAACAGGGTGGTCTTGCCATCGGCGGTGATCACAAGGCTGGCATGGGGCTCGGTGAAACCGGTCAGGTAGTAGAAATAGCTGTCGTGGCGGTACAGGAAGTCGCTGTCGCGGTTGCGCGGATGCTCGGGCGCCGTGGGGATGATGGCGATCCCGCCTTCGCCCAGCTGGCGCGCGACCTGGGCGCGGCGCTCGGCATAGACGGACTGTGCGGGTATGGCTGGGGTGGGGGCAGGTGCGTGCATGGCGCTATCGTACTGCAGAGCATGGCTGCAGCGCCCGAGCTTGCATGGGCGCGGCAAGCCCTTTCGCCGCTTTTTATAATTTCAGCGACTTGGCACATAATGCCGCATGCCCCACCGCTGGAAACCCAACGTCACCGTGGCCGCCGTCATTGAGCGCGATGGCCGATTTTTGCTGGTCGAGGAAGACACCTCGGACGGCATCCGCCTGAACAACCCGGCGGGCCATCTGGACCCGGGCGAATCCCCCATCCAGGCCTGTGTGCGCGAGGTGCTCGAAGAGACGGCCTTCGACTTCAAGCCATCAGCCCTGCTGGGCATCTACATGAACCGTTTTGTACGGACCAAGAGCGGCGCGGACACCACCTATATGCGCTTTGCGTTCACCGGCACCGTGGGCGCGTTCTATGAAAACCAGCCGCTCGACGAAGGCATACGCCGCACCGTCTGGATGACCGCCGATGAAATGCGCGCCGAGGCCCACCAGATGCGCAGCCCGCTGGTGCTGCAGTCGCTGGACGACTACCTGGCCGGCCAGCGTTTTGCGCTGAACCTGATCTACACCGATGCATCGGTGCTGGTGCAGCCCGATGGCGTGAACCCGCTGGAATAGACCCCGGGAGGCCTCAGGCATCGCACCGGCAGCCTCGGGGGCGGCCCCTGGCCGCTGCGTTCATTGCATGCTGATCTTGCGCTCCTTGACCACCTTGCCCCACTGCTCGTACTCCTTTTTCATGAAGGCGGCAAATGCTGCGCGTGTGGTCGGTTGCGGCGTCAGGCCGTGCACCTTCAGCGCCTCGCCCACAGCGGGGTCGTTCAGCACCTTGACAATCTCCGCATTCCAGCGTTCGAGCACCGGCTCGGGCGTCTTGCCCGGTGCCACAAACGCATACCAATTAAGCGCTTCGAAGCCGGGGTAGCCCGCCTCGGCAACGGTGGGGATGTTGGGCATGTACGCGGGCCGCGTCAAGCCGGTGGTCGCCAGCGGAATCAGCTTGCCGGTCTCGATATGGGGAAGCGCTGTCGGCGGAGCCGCAAAGTACGAGGTCACGCGCTCCCCGATCAAGTCTTGCAGCGCGGGAGCGCCTCCTTTTTAAGGGACATGCACCATGTCGACGCCGGCGCGCTGGTTGAACAGCTCGCCCGCCAGGTGCGAGGCTGACCCGGCGCCGGTGGACGCATAGTCCACGCCGCCGGCCGTCTTCCGGGCCTTGGCCACGAAACCGGCCAGATCCTTCACCCCTGCGCCCTGGTGCACCACCAGCACATTGGGAAAGTTCACGCCGCCCGAGATCGGCGCCAGGTCCTTGAACGGGTCGTAACCGACTTTCATGATGTGTGGCGCGATCGTCAGCGGGCCCACCGATCCGAACAGCAGCACCGAGCCATCGGCGGGGGCCTTGGCCACAAACTGGTGCGCGATGTTGCCACCGGCGCCGCCCCGGTTGTCCACGACCACCGTCTGGCCGATGTTCTCCCCGAGCTTCTTGGCAATCAGGCGGGCTGCTGAATCTGCCGCACCGCCAGCTGCAAAGCCCACCACCAGGGTGACCGGTTTGCGCGGCGGAAAATCCTGGGCATGGCCGGCGCCCTGCACCGCCACCAGTGCGAGCACCATCGTGCGCAACAGCGCTTGTCGTTTGTTCATCGTGAGTCTCCTGGGTATGGGATTTTTTCAGTCGGCACCCAGGCCGACCGGGCTGGGCTGCCGCTTTTCGGTGTTGTGGCGCAATAGCGCGGCCGTGCGGAACACGCCATGGGCAAACTTGCCGTAGGGCAGCGTGGCGAACAATGCGATCACCGCGCCCAGGTGCAGGCACAACAACAGTGCCAAGGCGGGCGTGCCGCGCCCCAGCCACAGCGCCATGCCACTGGAGGCCACCACAAACAGCAGCGCAATGAAGCCAAGGTCCATGGGCTTTTGCCGGGAATCACCGTGCAGCGGGTGACGGCTTCGGTGCAGGCGCCACAGGCCCACCGTGCCCACCATCATGCCCAGCCCGCCCAGCGCACCCAGCACCTTGGGCAGGCTGGGCAGCTCGTAAGGCGCAGGCAGGTCGAAGGCATAGTGGTACACCGTGGCCAGCGCCGTTGCCGCAAAGCACAGCGCAAAGCCGTAGAAGGTGAAATGGTGAAACCGGCGGCGCGCCAGCGTGTAGGCATCGTCTTCGTTGTGGCAGCCCTCGCCATGGCCGCCATCGAGGTACTTGAGGCGCAGCACATCCTGCGTCGCCTCTGCCGCAGCCGGCATACCGACATCCACCCCACTGGTGGCGGGCTTGACCTCCTTCCAAAAGCGGCGCACGCCCATGAAGAGCGCCAACACCACCAGCAGAAACACCGGCGCAAAGATGCCCACCATCAGGCCATGCGGGAACAGGTTGTAGAAGTTGTTGCCGAGCTGCGCATTCCACAGCTGGCCCACGCCGCCCCGCAACGCGACGGCCAATGCCAGAAACAGGAACAGCCCCAGCACCATCGCCAGTGACAGGGTCAGGCCGTTTCTCTGGTACAGCCGCCCCAGCGCAGGAGGCCAGGCGTAGTCGGCATAGGTCTGGCCCCGTACCTCGGCCATGGCCTGGGGGATGTTGATGGCAAACTCGTGCGGCGGCGCGTACTGGCAGGCATGCAGGCAGGCGCCGCAGTTGTGGCACAGATTGGCCAGGTAATGCGCATCGCCCTTGCCAAACTCCAGACGGCGCGTCATCGCCGGGAACACGGCGCAAAAGCCTTCGCAGTAGCGGCAGGCATTGCAGATCTGCATCACGCGCGCCACCTCTTGCTCTGCGGGCGTCTGCGTGGGCGCAGCGATGATGGGGATGACCTTGCCAGTAGCCAGGGTCTGGGCCTGCTGGCCCAGTTCTTGCAGTGATTGGATGCTCATTCAGACCTCGTCGTTCACAGCGCCATGCAGCGCGGGCTGGCCGGCAGCGGCCAGTGCAGCATTGCGGCCGGCAATCCGCCCGAAAGCGGTACCAATGGACATGCCCACCCCCGCCGTGTAGCCCTTGCCCAGAACATTGCCCGCCATCATTTCGCCCGCCACGAACAGGTTCTGGCTGGCCTGCCCGCCAAAGCGCACTGCCGCGCTGTCATCGACCTTCAAACCCAGGTAGGTGAAGGTCACGCCCGGGCGCAGTGCATAGCCATAGAACGGGCCGGTATCCAGCGGCCGGGCCCAGTGCGTCTTGGCGGGGCTGATACCTTCGGTGTGGCAGTCGTCGAGCGCCGTATGGTCGAAATGGCCCGCCTTGCAGCTGGCGTTGTAGGCCTGGAGGGTCTGCATGAAGGTCTCCACCGGCAGTCCCAGCTTCTGGGCCAGCTGCGGCAGCGAATCAGCACGCACGCCCGGAAACACCGGCGGCATGAAGCGGCCGATGGCTTTGCTGTCGATGATGGAATACGCCATCTGGCCAGGCTGCTGTGCAACCAGCCGACCCCAGATGGCATAGCGCTTGGGCCAGAAATCCTCGCCTTCATCGTAGAAGCGCTGGGCATCGCGATTGACCACCACGCCCAGCGACACGCAGTCAATGCGCGTGCAGATGCCGCCGTCATACAGCGGTGCACGGGCATCGATGGCCACCATGTGCGCCTGCGTGGGGTCGCCCACGGCATCGGCATGCTGGTCCTGGAGCATGTGCTTGAGCAACACACCCTGGTTGAAGGCCGTGCCACGGATGAGGAAGTTGTCGGCAGGCCATTCGCCACGGGCGTTCTGGCCCCAGGCCTCGCGCAGCCACTCCCGGTTCGACTCAAAGCCGCCGGCCGCCAGCACGCAGCTTTTGGCAGTGATGCGCTCGCCCTTGCACCAGGCGGCCTGGAAGCGGCCGTTGGCGATCTCCAGCCGGTCCACCGGTGACTCGTAGCGCACGTCCACGCCCATCGCCTGCGCACTGCGGTAGTAGGCATTGACCAGGGCCTTGCCGCCACCCATGAAAAACGCGTTGGTGCGCGCCACATGCAGCGCGCCTGACAACGGAGGCTGAAAATGCACGCCATGCCGGCGCATCCAGCTGCGGCAGGTCGAAGAGGCGCGGATCACCAGGCGGGCCAGGTGCTCATCGGTGATGCCGGCAGTGACCTTGAGCAGGTCTTGCCAGTACTCCTCCTCCGGATAGGCATCGACCAGCACATCCTGCGGGGCGTTGTGCATGCAGCGGAGATTGCGGGTGTGGCCGGAGTTGCCGCCGCGCCATGCGCGTGGCGCCGCTTCCAGCAGCAGCACACGGCTGCCCGCTTCACGGGCCATGAGGGCGGCGCACAGCGCGGCATTGCCGCCACCGATGACGAGCACATCGGTGTCAAAGGCTTCAGTTTTCATGAGGGGTTGCCACAAGGCGTGCCTGGTGGCGGTTCAACGTGGGAAGGGCCCGTCCTGGCCGTGGCGCTGCATCACAAGGGACGGGGTCCCGGCACCCCGACCGGCGAGAGTTGCCCCCACTGTAGACAACCGGTCCGCGCCGGTGCAGCCGCCCCTGGGCATGGGGGTATCACGGTTTGTGATGTGGCCGGGCGCCGCCCGCGTTCAGGCCGCGAGCGAGGCGCCCAGCCATTGGCCCGATTGCACCAGCCGTCTGGCGCAATCGACCAGCACCACGCGCGCGGCGAGCGCCGCGGGCGACAGCTCATCGTCCGACAGGCTGCACAGCGCCGCCTTGCGGCGCACGGAATCGTCTGCAATCTGCGACCACTGGAAACGCGCCTCCGCATCGCGGTACATGCCGACGGCCGACCAGGGCTGGACGGTCGCACCCATGCCTGCGTCCACCGCTTCCATCAACAGCGGCAGCGAATCGATTTCCATCGCCATCTGCGATTGGAAACCCGCACTGGTGAACGAGGCCATCACCGAGCTGCGCAGCCCATGGCTGCCCGAGGGCAGGATCAGCGGCACCTGTTGCAGCTGCGCCAGACTGACCGGCGCGCCATGGCGGATCTTGGGCGCAACAGGGCTCTGGCGGGACTGGATCAGAAAGAGCTGCTCTTCGAGCAGCGGCGTCACCCGCCAGCGGCGTGCGCTCTGCGTGTCGAACAGAATGGCAATGTCCATCTGCCGGGCGTTGAGCAGACTGGTCAGGTGGCCGGACAGCGCCGAGACCATGTGCAGCCGCACATCGGGGTAGCGCTCGCGCATGGCCCGCAGCAGCGGCAGGCCCAGCACGTTCGCGATCGTCGGAGACAGGCCCATGCTGACAGCGCCCGACAGCCGCGCCTGCTGGGCCGCATGGATGGCCTGGTCGGCATGGCGCAGGCTGAGCTGGGCCTCATGGAAAAACGCCAGGCCCGCCTCGGTCGGGATGACACCGCGTGAGGTGCGCTGGAGCAAACGGGTAGAGAGCTCGGACTCCAGGCGGCTGACCTGCTGGCTCAGGGCCGACTGCACCATGTCCAGATCCAGCGCGGCGCGGCTCATCGAGCCCAGTTCAACGATGCGTACAAAGTAGCGCAACTGGCGCAGTTCCATGGTGGGGTTCCTTCCGAAGTCGCAGCCGCGAGCGCGTGCAGATGCGCGCATCCTCGCACAGATTGGAGCTCCGCCGGCGCCTGGCGCCAACGCGATTGCGCAGCGCGGGCAAGCATGGCATTGTCCCTGGACCATAACGAGGAGACATACCATGCCCCACCACGACCCCCGTCGTTTTGCCACCCGCCTGGCGCTGCCATTGGCCGCTGCGCTGCTTGCCGCCGGTTGCAGCTCCCTGGGCACACCGCCCACCAGCCAGCACAGCGCCAGGATTGCCGGGCTGGAAAAGCCGGCCGAGGTACTGGTCGACCAGTGGGGCGTGCCGCACATCTATGCCGGCACCACCTATGACGCCTTTGTCGTGCAAGGCTATATGGCGGCGCGCGACCGGCTCTGGCAGATGGACCTGTGGCGCAAGCGCGGACTGGGCCAGATGGCCCAGGACTTTGGCCCGGCCTGGGTCGAGAGCGACAAGGCGGCGCGCGCGGTGCTGTTCCGTGGCGACATGTACCGCGAATGGCTGGCCTATGGCTCGGACTCCAAACGCGTCGCCGAAGCCTTTGTGGCCGGGGTCAACGCCTTTGTCGCCCAGACCCAGGCCGACCCCCGCCTGCTGCCCGAAGAGTTCAAGCTGCTGGGCTACCAGCCGGCCCGATGGGCTGCGGAAGACACGGTGCGCATCCGCCACCATGGCCTGACCCTGAACTTCACCGGCGAAGTGGACCGCGCCCAGGCCTTTTGCGAGGGCCAGCACAACGGCGCCCGGGTGGACTGGCTGCGCCGCGAGCTGGTGCCCGATGTGAAGCCGCAGATTCCCGAAGGGCTGGAGGTCTGCGGCCTGCCCGGCAAAGAGCTCAAGCGCGCCTATGCGCTGGCCACTGCCAGCCCGCGCTTCACCAAGGACAACGTCAAGGTCTCGGCCCAGGACATGGCACCCGAGCAGTTGCTGGCGCTGTCGGAATCCACCTTGAACCAGCCCGATGCGAATACCTTGGCCAGCTACGGCAGCAACAACTGGACGATCGCGCCGGGCATGACCACCACCGGCCGCCCGATTCTGGCCAATGACCCGCACCGCGCCCATGGCGCGCCCAGCCTGCGCTATATCTCGCACATCTCCGCGCCTGGCATGGATGTGATTGGTGCTGGCGAGCCGTTTTTGCCTGGCATCTCCATCGGCCACAACGGCCGCATCGCCTTTGGCCTGACGCGCTTCTACATGGACCAGGAAGACCTGTATGTCTATGAAACCAACCCGCAGAACAGCAAGGAATACAGGTACCAGGGCCGCTGGGAGCCGATGACCCGGGTGGCCGAGACCATTGCGGTCAAGGGCGCCGCCCAGCCCGTCATCGTCGAGAACTGGTACACCCGCCACGGCCCGGTGCTGGCTGCCGAAGGCAACAAGGCCTATGCGCTGCGCGCCGCCTGGCTGGATTTGGGCATGGCGCCCTACTTCGGCTCGATGGACTATATGCGTGCGCAGGATTTCGACCAGTTCCGCGCCGCGATGAACCGCTGGGGCGCACCGGGCGAGAACCAGGTCTATGCCGACAGCAGTGGCAACATTGGCTGGATTCCGGGCGGGCTCACCCCCATCCGCCCCAACTGGGACGGGCTGACACCGGTGCCCGGCGATGGCCGCTATGAATGGTCGGGCTACCGCAACGGCGACGAGCTGCCCTGGGAGTTCAACCCGCAGCGCGGCTATGTCGTGACGGCCAACGAAAACAATGTGCCGCCCACCCACCCGCTCTACCAAAAGGGCATTGGCTACGAATGGTCGGACGCGGCCCGCGCGCAGCGCCTGCATGGCCTGTTTGAAAAGGCCGCCAAGGACGGCAAGAAGCTCAGCGTCGCAGACTCCGAAGCCTGGCAGACCGACATCGTCGCCGTGCCTGCCCAGCGCCTGCTCAAACTGCTGGCACCGCTGCAAAGCAGCGATGCACAGACTGCCCAGGGCCTGGCACTGCTGCAAGCCTGGGACGGCACGATGGCCAAGGACAGCGCAGCCGCCGCGCTCTACGAAGTCTGGAGCAATGCCACCCTGAAGAAAGCGCTGACCGATAAGGTGCTGGCCGCCAACGAGCGCAGCTTTGCCAAAGAGACCAGCGCCACCCGCATGATCGCGGTGCTGGAAAGCCCGCAGGGCTGGATGAGCGAGGCCGAGCGCGACCAGGTTCTGCTCTCGTCCATCGCACCGGCGATGCAATGGATCCAGACCAAGCTGGGGGCCGATGCCAGGAGCTGGACCTGGGGCAGCCTGCACCAGGCGATCTTTGTGCACCCGCTCGCCGGTGTGGTGGACAGTGCCACCCGGCAAAGGCTCAATGTCGGCGTCGGCGGCATCGGCGGCTCCTGGGCTACGCCGATGGCTACCAGCTACAACGTGGACACCTACCAGCTGACCTCCGGCGCATCCTTCCGCATGGTGGTGGACGTGGGCAACTGGGACGCCTCGCGCGTGGTCAACACGCCAGGCCAATCGGGCAACCCCGCCAGCCCGCATTACCGCGACCTGGCCAACACCTGGGCCGCAGGCCAGTACTTTCCACTGGCCTACTCGCGCAGTGCGGTGGAAAAAGCCACCCGCGAGCGCATAGCGTTGACACCGCAGTAAGCCACGGCGGCGCGGCAGCCGCAAGGCGATGCAGGCCATCGTCGGATCGCCTGCATCGCCCTCTGCCCCCACGGGTCTGCGGGGGTGTTGTGCAGGTGCTTACAGCAGGGCCAGCCGCAGACCTTCTGCCGAGAGCCCGTAGGCCTGCATGAACACCTCATAGCGCGCATGCGTACGGGTGTCCTCGAGGGTCTCCATCCCCACACTGTGCAGGTTGCCTTGCAGCCGCTGGCCTTCACGCAAGGGCTGGTTGCCCCATTGTTCGGCCAGCGCGTAGCTGCCATCGGCCAGCTGCAGGCCGATGAGACCGGTCTGCGGCTGGTAGACCAAGATCTGTGCTTGCTCCATGGCGGAACTCCTTCGCAGTGGCAACCGGGTGGGCTAGGGCAACGGCGCCTTACTGGCCGCCCTTGGCGCGCGCATAGCTGTTCATCAGATTGCGGTAATCCGGAATGTGGTTGCTGAACAGGGTGCCCAGGCCTTCGACATCATTGCGCCAGTCGCGGTGCAGCTCACAGGCCACACCGAACCAGGTCATCAGCTGCGCGCCTGCCGCCTCCATGCGGCGCCAGGCCGAATCGCGGGTGACTTCGTTGAAGGTACCCGAGGCATCGGTCACCACGAACACGTCAAAGCCCTCTGCAATCGCCGCCAGTGCCGGGAAAGCCACGCAGACCTCGGTCACCACACCGGCAATGATCAGCTGCTTTTTGCCGGTGGCCTTGACGGCCTTGACGATGTCATCGTTGTCCCAGGCATTGATCTGGCCGGGGCGGGCGATGAACGGTGCATAGGGATGGGCCTGGACCAGCTCAGGTACCAGCGGGCCATTGGGCCCATCTTCAAAGCTGGTGGTCAGAATCGTGGGTAGCTGGAAATAATTGGCCAGATCACTCAGCGCCAGCACATTGTTCTTGAACTTGTCGGGGTCGATGTCGCGCACCAGCGAGAGCAGACCGGTCTGGTGGTCCACCAGCAGCACGGCAGCATTGTCTTTGTCGAGGCGAACATAGGGCTTGGAGGTCATGGTCGTTCCTTTTCTGAAGCGCTGGCGGGACGGGCCCACCGCAAGCGTCTGCAACGAGGATTCGTGCTTAACGCCTGGAACGAATATTAGCGATGGAACGATCAACGATAAATCACTAAAATTCGCATTCATCGTTCAAAAAAAAGAACGATCAGCACGGGCTGGCGCATAGCCCTTGCGCAGCGGCCGCCCGCTGCCCAGCGGATAATTGCGCCCATGGTTAAACAGCGCATCGTAGTGGGGCTGAGTGGCGGCGTGGATTCGGCCGTCACCGCGTATTTGCTCAAAAAGCAGGGGCACGAGGTCGTCGGCATCTTCATGAAGAACTGGGAAGATGACGACGACAGCGAGTACTGCTCGTCCAACATCGACTTTGTCGATGCCGCAGCCGTGGCCGACGTGGTGGGCATCGAGCTCGAACACGTCAACTTTGCGGCCGACTACAAGGACCGGGTGTTTGCCGAGTTTCTGCGCGAATACCAGGCCGGCCGCACACCCAACCCGGATGTGCTGTGCAATGCCGAGATCAAGTTCAAGGCCTTTTTGGACCATGCCATGCGGCTGGGCGCCGAAAAGATTGCCACCGGCCACTACGCCCGTGTGCGCCAGAACCCCGGCACCCAGCTGTTCGAGCTGCTCAAGGGCCTGGACCCGGCCAAGGACCAGAGCTATTTTCTGCACCGCCTGAACCAGGCCCAGCTGTCCAGATCGCTTTTCCCGGTCGGTGAGCTGAAGAAGACCGAGGTGCGCCGCATTGCCGAGGAAATCGGCCTGCCCAATGCCAAGAAGAAGGACTCCACCGGTATCTGCTTCATCGGCGAGCGCCCTTTCCGCGACTTTCTCAACCGCTACATCAGCCAGGAACCGGGTCCGATCCTCGACGACCGCAACCGCAAGCTGGGCAAGCATGTCGGCCTGTCGTTCTACACCTTGGGCCAGCGCTCGGGCCTGGGCATTGGGGGCGTGAAGGAAAAAGGCGCTGCCCGTGGCGCAGGCGAGCACGCGCCGTGGTTTGTGGCCCGCAAGGAGCTGGACAAGAACATCCTGCGCGTGGTGCAAGGCCATGACCACCCCTGGCTGCTGTCGCAGGCACTGGACGCCGACAACACCAGCTGGGTCGCCGGCCACCCGCCCGCTGCCGGCACCTATGGATCTAAAACCCGCTACCGCCAGCCCGATTCGCCCGCGATCATTCGCGCCGATACGACGCCCGCGCAGTTCCACCTCGACTTCCCCGAGGCGCAATGGGCAGTGACGCCGGGCCAGTCCGCCGTGCTGTATGACGGCGAGGTCTGCCTGGGCGGCGGCATCATTGCCAGCGTGGCGCCTTCAACGGCCGCTTAAAAATCCAGCAGCTCAGGCGGCGGGTGCGGCAGGCGCCTGCGCAGCGCCCGGCAGCTCATCGCGCAAGATCCAGGCGGCCTCCTGCGTGCAGGCATGTTCGGGGTAGCGGATCTTCATGCGCATGAACACGCGCACGGCCTGGTCGGGCTTGTTGGCGCCTTGCTTGAGCACGCGCACCGTCAGCTCCAGCGCCTGGGGCACCAGATCGCTGCCGGCATAGCTTTTCTCGAAACCATGGAGCAAGGCCAAGGTGTGCGGCAGTTGCATGCGCTTCCAGGCCATCTGTGCCAGTGCCAAGGCATGGCTGGCTTCGTTCAGCCGAAAGGCCTTGTCGCGCTTGTAGCAACTGCCCCAGACCTCCAGCGCATCGGCACTGCGCTGCTTGCGCAGCAGCAGCGCAACATAGCTTTGCGCATGGCGCGCCAGCTCGTCGCCCTTGTCGCTGAGCTTGAGCACGCGGTGGTAGCGGCGCTGGTCGGCCAGGCTGTCCGGTTCGCTGCGCTGCCATTCACGGGCTTCAGCCAGGGCGGCGTTCATGTCGCCGCTTTGCACCAGCTGGGCCACCTGGGCATCGCGGCGCTGGGCCAGCGCAGTCTGCGGGTCCACCACCGGCGCGCCGGCTTCGGCCTGCGGCGCCTTGTCCGGCGTGATGCCCAGCGCCGCATGGTTCTGGTACATCACATAGCCGATCATCGCGGCAATCACGCCGTTGAAATAGATCACGACAAAGGCCAGCAAAGGCGCCAGCAGCGCCTGGGGCACCACCGTGACCAACAGCGCAAAGGCCATCGGCACGCCCTGCATCAGCAGGAACAGAAACAGGCACAGCAGGCCATAGGGCAGACCGATGGCGCCCATGGTGCCAAGCAGCAGGAAGGGGTTGATGGCCGCACGCAGGCTGCCGCTGGTGATCAGCACCATCAACGTGGCGGGGATCAGAAAGGACGAGAGCAGATCGCCCAACGCCGCCAACCCCGGGCTGACCCGGGCGAGCATGCCGATCAGAAAGCCATGCACCAGCAGCACGCCAAAGAACTTCCAGGGCAGCACCTTGAGGTCGGCATCGCAGGGGTAGTCATCGTAGTCGTTGCTGTCGAGCACGCCATGCGAGGCATAGGCCGCGATCTTGAACGCATGCCGGCTGATCGCCAGCAGCAGGCCCACCGCAACGACCAGGCCGATCAACAGGCCCCACATCAGCATATAGGCGCAGAGCGACAGCACCAGCGCATACAGCAAGGGCTTGCGCTGCAATGGGAACAGGAAGAAGCTGTTGAGCTTGCGCCAGAACGGCTCGATCACCCATTGGGCGCTGTCAACCTCGTCGTCTTGCTGTGGAGAACGCAATGGGCCCATGGCCAGCCTTTCTGTCTGCAGCCCCCGCTGGCGCAGCATGGGAGCGATCATAAGGCATGGCTTCACGAAAACTTTACATGGCGCTGACGCTTAGAGGCGCTCGGCCAGCGTTCAGGTGCCCGCCTGGCTGAGCCAGCGCGTCACCGGTTCCTGCGGCGCGGCGCGCTGCAGCGCTGGCAGCCAGCGCCGGGCGTCATCCAGCCGGCCGGCCTTGGCCAGGCCATTGGCCACCAGGGCCAGGGTCGCGGGCCAGTGCGGGTGGTCGGCGGCGTGCTCCAGCTGCTGGCAGATCTTCTGGGCATCGTCCCATTCGCCCAGGCGGACAAAGCTGCGCGCCAGCGCATGCAAGCTGTTGTCGCTGATGCGCGGGGCGGGCCGGGCGCGGTCCCTATAGCTGTGCCAGCTGTGGTGCTGGAGCCGGCGCACCGCCTCGGTATTGGCTGGCAGCTTGAAGATGGCGCGGGCCGCGCGGTGGAAATCCTCGCTGCCCGGCGCATGGCGGGCGCTTTCAAACCAGGCGCGCAAGATGGCCGCATCGGCCGGCGCCAGCTTGGCCGCCTGGCGCCAGGCGGGGGCAGCCAGCTCGAAGGCCAGCGCATCGGTGTGCTTTTGCGCGCGTTGCACGGCGGCGGCCAGTGCGGCGCTCTGGGCCTGGGCCTGCTGCTTGTCACGGGCTGCCACCTCGACCACCGATTCCTTGCGCCGCAGCTGCAGATACAGGACCATCAGCAGACCGCCAGCCAGCAGGCCGCCAAAGTGCGCCATATAGGCCACGCCCTGCTGCCCCAGAAAATGCTGGGCCAGCTCAAAGCCCATCCACACCGGCAGCACCACCAGCGCGGGCCAGGTGGCGTAGTTGAAGTAGAAGGCCAGCATGTAGAAAAAACGGATGCGGCGCATGCGGTAGAGCACCACATACATGGCCATCAGGCCGGCAATCGCGCCGGATGCGCCCAGCCCATAGCTGCCGGAGCCGGCATAGAACAGACCGGCAAACAGCGAGGCGCTGACACCGGCGGCCAGGTAGAAGCACAGGTAGAGCCCGGCGCCCAGCGCCATCTCCAACGTAAAACCGAACAGAAACAAAAACACCATATTGCCCAGCAGGTGGCCGGTGCTGCCGTGCAAAAAGGTGGAGGTCAGCGCCTGCAGGGGCTGCAGGCCGGCACCGGCTTCATAGCTCATCGCCCAGCGGGCGGTGAAGGGAGCGGGCTCCAGCGGTGCAAAGCGGGCGCGGGCGGCCTGCCATTCGGCATGCAGCGGATTGCCTGCCTGGATCACCTCGCCGGCCAGCAGCTGGCGGCGAAAACGGCCTTCCTGCTGCATCAGCAGGTAGATCTGGCCGTAGTCCTGGTTTTTTTGCAGCCTCTGCACCATGCGCACCATCTGCGGTTGGATGCGGCTGTCCGGGTTGCGGCTTTGCGCCTCCAGATACGTCACAAAGGCCGGCACCTCGATCGCCGGCAGCGCCGTATGCGCATAGGTTTTGGAGGCCCGCTCTGCCGCCCGCTCCTCACCCCCTTGCCAGACCAGTTGATCGCAATCAGCAGCACCGTCATCCAGGGCGGCGACTGCCAGGAGGGCTTGTTTTCCAGCGGGATGGCGATGAACATGGCGCCTATTGTGCAGTGGCCCTGCGGCGGCAGGCTGCCGCGCCGGGCACAGCCGGCCGCAGTGTTGGATTTTTGCGTTAGCCCATAGCGCAGATGCGGTGCAACGCCGGCTTGGCCACGCGCACATAGTCCTGGGCATTGAGCACCATCGAGCGGTCCAGCCGCCCGGCATTGAACGCGATCTCGGCATGGCGCTCCACCAGGTCCGGGTCCACCACCAGGGCTACCTGCGGGCCCGGGCTGAACGGTGGAATGGCGCCGATCACGCAGCCGGTCCGCTCGGTGGCTTCTTCCGCGCTGGCCATCGTCATCTTGGGCAGGCCCAGCGCGGCCGCCAGCAGGCGAAAGTCCAGCTTCTGGTCGCCCGGCAGCACCGCCAGTACCCAATGCTCGGCATTGCGGGTCTTGCACAGCATGGCCTTGGCACCCTGGCCCGGCGTGGTGCCCCGGATGCGCGCCACCTCGTCCGATTTGCCCTCGGCCGGGTGGCTCAGCACCCGAAAGCGGGCGCCCTCGCCTTCCAGCAACTGCTGCAGCTGCTCAAACACGCTCATCGCTGCACTCCCGGCGCCACCACCGCGCCTTGCACCTGGTGCTGTGCCAGCGCCTGGGCCACAAAGCCGCTGGCCTTGGCCTCTTCAACAAACGCGGCCAGCCATTGGAGGGCGGCGTCGCCCCGGTCCCTGGGCAGGCCCATGGCCTGCTGGATCAGCATGAAATGCCCGGGCAGCATGCGCAGACCCGGGTGGCTGGCGACCGCAGCTTCCAGCTGCACCTTGACGCCCGCAGCCACATCGCCCCGGGGTTGCAGATAGACATCGACCACCGCCGGCGAGGTGGGCGCCCGCAGGATGCGGGCGTGTTTCAGCGCCCGGCTCAGGTACAGGTCATAGGCACTGCCCTGGCCCACCACCACTTCGTGCGCCGCCACATCCACCTGCGCGTTGTCGGTCAGCGCCGAATCGCTGCGCACCATGTAGGCGCCCTCGATCAGCACATAGGGCGCAGAAAAACCAATGCCCGCGCCGCGCACCGGGTCCACCGCAAAAAAGCCGACATCGGCCTGGCCCTGGGTGACCGCATCGACCGAATGGGCAGCGGCCTCAAACAGCTGCAGATCCAGCGGCAGCCCCAGCTGGGCCGCCATGCGCGCCGCCAGATCGACGGAAACGCCTGCGGCCGAGCCATCGGCCCGTTTGTGCGCCAGCACAGGATTGCCCACATTGATGGCCGCGCGCAGGCGGCCCCTGGGGGCGATGAGGGAAGCGATATCGGTGGTCTCTGTCATGGACGCTTTCGGACAAGGTGGAACAAAGGGCGTCGCGCTGCGCTGGGCCGACGCTCGGCGCGCAGGCACGCCGCAGCCCCCACATTCTCCCTCTGCCGGCATGGCCTGTGGCGCATAGGCCTCTGCACGGTGCTGAATGCCTGCCGCCACGTCGTCCAAAGCGCATACGGACCGGGCAGCCAACCGGTGGCGCAGCAAGACGTTTACGCTTTGAATCACAACAGCTTTTGACAGCCTACCTTTCAGTAGGTACATTCTAAGAATCAAATGAAATACTATTTTTAATAGTTTTTATAAAAAAATATGTCCACCTACGAAAAAATCATCGAGCTGGCCAATGTCTATATCCAGCAGCGTGGCTTCCAGGGCTTCAGCTACGCGGATCTGGAATCTGGCATTGGTATCCGAAAGGCCAGCATCCACCACCATTTCCCCAGCAAGACAGATCTGGGCCTGGCTTACTGTGCCTACAAGACCGCGCAGTTCGACCAGTTGCAAGCCGAACTGAACCAATTGCCTGCGGGAGTGCAGCGGTTGCAGGGCTACCTGGAGGCCTTTTCGGACTGCGCTGCGCAAGGGCAGATGTGCGGCGTCTACGCGATGCTGTCAGACAGCCATCTCCTGCTTCCGGAGCTGCAGATTGCCGTGTTCCGGCTCGCACAGAAGGAGCAGCACCTGCTGCAGGACATCCTTGCAGCCGGTCAGCAATCTGCACAGCTCCAGGCTGCGCTGCCCGCTGCCGAGCTGGCAATGATGGTCAGCGCGGCGCTCAAAGGCGCGCTCTTGCTCAACCGCATTCCCCCACACGATGCCTATGCCGGCGCCGTCCAAGCCATCGTCCACTGGCTCAGCGCTGGTACCCCTCCGCCCACCCCCGCCTTGAAACAGGAGACCCCATGAAAAACGCCATCCACCGCTTTGTGCATTCCGATGCCGACCTCACCCTGCTGCGGCTTTCCGTCATCTTTATCTTTGCGCTGTTCGGCACCTTCAAATGGTTTGATTTCGAGGTCAGCGAGTTGGAGCCGCTGATCTCCAGCACCTGGCTCAGCTTTCTCTACACCCTGTTTGGCGTGCACGGAGGCAGCTACTTTCTCGGCGTTGTCGAAACCCTGGCCTTTGTGGCCTTGGTCGTCGGTTTCAAGAAACCGGCCTTCGGTATCGTGGGCTCGGCCATCGTCATCGTGACAGGCATCACGACGCTGAGCCTGCTGCCGCAACTGACCATGCTGGACGGCTTCATCGTCAAGGACGTGTTGCTGATCGGCGCAGGGGCCGTACTGCTCAAATTCGACCTGCGCCGCCATCTACGCATCCAGCAGGCCAGCGCGCCCGAGGGCGCATCAGCGCTCCCGGCGCAAGGCGTCCGCCAGACCTAGCAGACTGCGGGCGAGCCCCCTTTTGCTCCGCCATCAAAATAGCCCGCGCCTGGTCAGGCGCGGGCTCGTCATTCATTGCGAAACAGGCAGCGGCTGTTTAGAACGGTTGTGCCCACTAAAAAGTGGTCTAACTTCGCGAAATTCTCATTGGTATTGGCTCATTCTTTCCCATCGAGTTCTTCTTCTTACTATTAGGGCGTTGTCAAAATCACGGTCAACGCATGGTTAATGTAGTAGTTGCTGCGCCCCGCTTTTTGTTTTAGTAAAAAACCTGTCTCCGTCAGAGCATCCAGATACTTCGTCGCCGTCAACCGTGATACCTGCAGGTCGTTTTGCATGAACTCAATCTTGGTATACGGGTGCATGAACAAGCTGTTGATGAGGTCTTGGCTGTAGAACTTGTGCTGCTCCCGAATGCGGTGCTTGTAATCAAACAAGGCATCCCGAATGGCAATCACCGTCTTCACCGTCTGCTGGGCTGTCTGCTCCACTGCCTCTAGCATGTACAGCACCCAGTCCTCCCACGCATCGTCGTCACGCACCGCCTGCAGCAGGCGGTAATACTCAGCCTTGGTTTGCACAATATGGCGGCTCAGGTACAACACCGGAATGTCCATCAGCCCCTCTTTGACCAAATACAGCACATTCAAAATGCGCCCCGTTCGGCCATTGCCATCATAGAAGGGGTGAATGCTCTCAAACTGGTGGTGAATCAGCGCCATCTTGATAAGCGGGTCTACGGGCACTGCCTCGGGGTCGTTGATGACCTGCTCCAAATCGCGCATCAGCCCTACGATGGCATCTGGCTCCTGCGGCGGTGTGTACACCGTGCGACTTGCGCCATCCTTCAAGGCCGTGCCGGGCAATTTGCGAAAGCCTGCATGGTTGCGGTCCAGTGCACGCTGCATCTCGATCAGATGGTTGGCTGTCAGCAAGCCAGTCTCTTTCACTAGCCGGAAGCCCGTATACAACGCCTGCCGGTAACTCAGCACCTCTTTGCTGGCGGCAGACAGTTTGCTCTCAAGGGACACCTCGTCTTTGAAGAGCTCATCGTGCGTGGTGACAATGTTCTCAATCTCTGAGCTGTCCTTGGCCTCCTGCAAACCCAAGGTGTTGATGAGAATGCCTTGATTGGGTATGGCCGCAGCAATGCCCTTCAGCTCCGCCAGCTTGCGGCTGGCGCTGGCCAACTTCTTGAGGATGGGGGCGGTGTCAAAGCGCTCGGCCCGCAGCGCGGCAAGGGATTCCATGAGGTCAACCCAACATGTATAGAAAACGCCAATTCTTATACATATCGCCGCCCACGTGTATAGAAGCTGCGTTTAATGCAGCTTTTCGCGCAACGCGGCCTCCATCTGCATAGCTAACTGCGGTCATCTATACACATTGACCGCATGCTGCGTAAGCCCTGCATGATGAGGCACTGCGCGACTGCAGGGGCTCAACGCTACCGATGGGCATCCGACACGCAGGATGTACATAAGGAGTGCTACCTGCGAGGGGCCAGTCCAATCACCCCGCAAAGAGCGAAGCTGTGCAAAGAGCTGGCATTTGCTCACCGCGATGAAGCGGTCAAGGCGCGTGGGAGGTTGGGGCGGGCTATCTGGAAAAGATGGAGCGGCTGCCCTCTTGGTCTCTGGTAGAGGCCAAGATGAATTGCTCCAAGCGTCTGGGCGAGAAGGTGATGGCCAGGACGTTTGAGCGCCAAGTGCCCGAGCTCAATATTCGAGCGTCAATCCTCAATCATTTACCGCGCTGGCCACGCCCCCAGACGGTCGCTGCTGCATAAATCCAGTGGAATCGAGGATGTCTCAGCTTATGGCCGAGGTATGCAGCAACGCCGGTAGGACTTAGAACGGAATATCGTCGTCCATGTCGTCAAAGCCCGACGCAGCGCGTGGGGCCGGCGCTGGCATGGGCGCTGGCGCAGGACGGGGAGGTGGCGTCTGGCGGGGTGCGGCCGCTGGGGCCATGGCCGGTGCCGGGGCGCGGCGCTGGTAGTTGCCAGCGGGTGCACCGCCGCCACCTTGGTCGCCGTAGCCGCTGTCGCCATAGCCGTAGTCATCACCACCGCCCTGGCCGCCACCGCCGCCCTGGCCTTGGCGGCTGCCCAGCATTTGCATGGAGTCAGCGCGGATTTCCGTCGCATAGCGCTCCTGGCCGGTGGCCTGGTCGGTCCACTTGCGGGTGCGCAGGCTGCCTTCCACATAGACCTGGCTGCCCTTGCGCAGGTACTGGCCGACGATTTCAGCCAGACGGCCATTGAACACCACACGGTGCCACTCGGTGGCTTCCTTGTTCTCGCCGCTGTTCTTGTCGCGCCAGCGGTCGGTGGTGGCGATGGTGACGTTGGCTACCTGGTCGCCCGAGGGGAAGGTGCGGATTTCAGGGTCGCGGCCGAGGTTGCCGACGATGATGACTTTGTTGACGGATGCCATGGTTCAGGTTTTTCCTTTGAAAAATGGGCGCCTACTATGCGTTGGCAGTGTTGCAGGCATTGCAGCCTTCAAAGCGCCCATCACTGAGATACAGGGGCGTATCCTACCCCAAAGCGGCCAGGCATTTCTTGCCCAGTACCCGCAGATTCTGCAAAGGGGCCTGACGGGCCGGCCCCATTCCCAGCCAGCGCTTACTTTTGTGCAGCGCCAGCGCCAGCGGCGGTGCGGGCCAGCGGTTGCAAGGGCCAGGTCAGCACCAGCCACAGCAGCGCCAAGGCGCTGGTGGCGATGAACAAATCGGTCACACTGCCCCAGCGGGTCAGCACCCCACCCAACGCGCCGCCGGCGAACAAGCCCAGCGATTGCAAAGTGTTGTAACTGCCCAGCGCCGCACCACGCAGGGAGGCTGGCGCCATGCGCGACACCAGGCTCGGCTGCGTCGCCTCCAGCGCATTGAAGCCGCAGAAAAACACGAACAGCAGCACCCCCATCAGCCACAGCGTGGGCGCCTGGCCGGAGGTCGCCACCAGTCCCAAGGCTATTTGCACCAGGGCCACCAGCCCGATCGAGCCCAGCAGCGCGCCGCGCAGGTAACCGCGCCGCTCCAGCGCAAACAGCCCGCCCATCAGCACAAAGGACAGCACCACGGCCGGCAGGTAGACCTGCCAGTGCTCGGCCTTGGGCAGACCCGCGGCCACCAGCATCGCGGGCACGGCCACCCACATCGACATCTGCACCGTGTGCAACACAAACACCCCGGCGTTGAGCCGCACCAGATCGGCATGGCGAAACACCTCACGCAGGCCGCCGCGTGCGCCGCCCCGGTGCTCCAGCGGCTCCGGCGGCACCACCCACAGCACCACGGCAATGCCGCCCAGCGCCAGGCCGCAGGTCATCAAGAACAGGCCGCTCAGGCCGATATGCACGACCAGCAGCGGGCTGAGCACCAGCGCCAGCGCAAACATCAGCCCAATGCTCGCGCCCACCAGCGCCATGGCCTTGGTGCGCACCACATCGCGGGTCTGGTCGGCCAGCAGCGCCGTGACGGCGGCGGACACGGCGCCCGCGCCTTGCAGCGCCCGGCCCAGCAGCAAGGTATGGAGGTTGCCGGCCATGCCGGCGATCAGACTGCCGGCGGCGAACACCAGCAGGCCCAGCACGATGACCTTCTTGCGCCCATAGCGGTCAGACGCCATGCCCAGCGGCAGTTGGCAGACGGCCTGGGTCAGGCCATAGACGCCCATGGCCAGCCCGACCAGCGCCGGGTCATCACCACCAGGGTATTTGTGGGCCTCCAGCGCGAACACCGGCAGCACCAGGAACAGGCCCAGCATGCGCAATGCAAAGATCAGCGCCAGGCTGAAGCTGGCGCGCCGCTCGGCCGGCAGCATGGCCGTGGATGAAGAAACAGAAGTGAGAGACAAGGGCGATACGCTGGCAAACAAGGGACGGATGGCGACGATCGCCAGCGGCAAGTGTAGAGCGCAGCCGCAAGCCCTGCTGGCAGACGGAATCTCCGCGGCTGCAGGCCCTTCAGAAACGATAGCTGGGCGCAAAGCTGCAGCAAGCCCTTACCTCGGTTTTGGCGGCAAGTTGTAGGCCGCTCCCCTGGGGCGGCGCCCGGTTTATCCGCAAAGCATGTGCAGCGATACCCGGCAGATTGCACAACGAACGGGCAGGCTGGCTATCATGAGGGGTTTTGGATCCTGACGCCCACATGCCACCACGCACCCCCACCGACCCATCCGCTGCCATCGACCTGCACCACGAACTCGGCGTGTCCGAGGCGCGCCAGGACGACAGCCGCTACCTGGGTGCGCGGCTGGCACACAGCCGCATCGCCATCCGTGGCGCGCGCACGCACAACCTCAAGAACATCGACCTGGACATCCCCCGCCACCAGCTGGTGGTGATCACCGGGCTGTCCGGCTCGGGCAAATCCAGCCTGGCCTTTGACACCTTGTATGCCGAAGGCCAGCGCCGCTATGTCGAGAGCCTCTCGGCCTATGCGCGCCAGTTTCTGGGCCGGCTGGACAAACCCGATGTCGACCTGATCGAGGGCCTGTCGCCGGCCATCTCGATCGAGCAGAAGGCGACCAGCCACAACCCGCGCTCGACCGTGGGCACGGTCACCGAAATCCATGACTACCTGCGCCTGCTGTACGCCCGCGCAGGCACGCCCTTCTGCCCCGACCACAACCTGCCGCTGGCGGCCCAGACCGTCAGCCAGATGGTGGATGCCGTGCTGGCCCTGCCCGAGGACACCAGGCTGATGGTCCTGGCGCCAGTGGCGCGCGGCAAGAAGGGCGAGTTCGTCGAGCTGTTTGCCCAGATGCAGGCGCTGGGCTATGTGCGCTTTCGGGTCGATGGCCAGATGTACGAGCACGAGACCCTGCCCGCGCTGGCCAAGAACGAGAAGCACGACATCGACGTGGTTATCGACCGGGTCAAGGTACGCGCCGGGCTGCAGCAGCGCCTAGCCGAAAGCATTGAGGCCGCGCTGCGCGTGGGCGGCAACGAAGGCAATGGCCGGGTGCTGGCGCTGGAGATGGACACCGGCAAGGAGCATTTGTTCAGCAGCAAGTTCTCCTGCCCGGTCTGCAGCTATGCGCTGGCCGAGCTGGAGCCGCGCCTGTTCTCCTTCAACTCGCCCCAGGGCGCCTGCCCGTCCTGCGACGGCCTGGGCCTGCATGAGGTGTTCGACGTCGAGCGTGTGGTGGCCTTCCCCACGCTCAGCCTGGCCAGCGGCGCCATCAAGGGCTGGGACCGGCGCAATGGCTACTATTTTGCGATGCTCGAAAGCCTGGGCCGCCACTACAAGTTCGACATCGAGCAGCCTTTCGAGAGCCTGCCCGAGGCGGTGCGCCAGGTGGTGCTCCATGGCTCGGGCGACGAAGAAATTGCCTTCAAGTACGAGCTGGCCAGCGGCGAGAACGCCGGCAAGATGGTCACGAAGAAGCACCCGTTTGAAGGCATTCTGCCGAACATGACGCGGCGCTACCGCGAGACCGATTCGAGCATCGTGCGCGACGAGCTGGCGCGCTACCAGAGCGTGCAGCCCTGCCCGGATTGCCACGGCGCGCGCCTGCGCCGCGAGGCGCGCTTTGTGCGCGTGGGCGACGGCGACCAGGCCCGTGCAATCCAGGACATCAGCCAGGTCACCCTGAGCGAGGCCCACGCCTGGTTCACCACGGTGCAGCTGACGGGCGCCAAGGCCGATATTGCCGCCCGGGTGATCCAGGAGATCAGCACGCGGCTGCAGTTCCTCAACGATGTGGGCCTGACCTACCTGAGCCTGGCACGCAGCGCCGAGACCCTCTCGGGCGGCGAGGCGCAGCGCATTCGCCTGGCCTCGCAGATCGGCTCGGGCCTGACCGGCGTGATGTATGTGCTCGACGAGCCCTCGATCGGCCTGCACCAGCGCGACAACGACCGCCTGATCGCTACCTTGCAGCACCTGCGCGACATCGGCAACAGCGTGATCGTCGTCGAGCACGACGAGGACATGATGCGCGCGGCCGACCAGATCATCGACATGGGCCCGGGCGCCGGCGTGCACGGCGGCCAGATCATGGCCCAGGGCCGCTATGCCGACATCTGCGCCCACCCGCAGTCGCTCACCGGCCAGTACCTGAGCGGCCAGAAATCGATTGCCGTGCCTGCGCGCCGCACGCCCTGGCTGCCGGTGCTGGCCAGCACCGTGGGTGCGCCCGTGGGCAAGGCCGTGGCGGACAAGAGCGGCTCGCAGTTCCCCACGGTGCGCACCTCGCTGGAGAAAAAGCCCAGCGGCAAGGCCAGCAGCACCAGCAGCGCCAAGGGCCGCAGCGCGCAGGAAGCAGCGCCCGCCCCGGTGGACCCGCATGCGGTGCAAAGCCTGCGCCTGGTGGGCGCCAGCGGCCACAACCTGCGCGATGTGACGGTGGATTTCCCCGTCGGCCTGTTCACCTGCGTGACCGGCGTCTCGGGCTCGGGCAAGTCGACCCTGGTCAACGACACCTTGTATGCCGCAGCGGCCCACAAGATCAACCGCGCCCAGGGCGATGTTGCGCCCTACCGGGAGATCGAAGGCCTGGACTATTTCGACAAGGTCATCAATGTGGACCAGAGCCCGATTGGCCGCACGCCCCGCAGCAACCCGGCAACCTACACGGGCCTGTTCACCCCCATCCGCGAGCTGATGGCCGAAACCAACACCGCCAAGGAGCGCGGCTATGGCCCGGGGCGTTTCAGCTTCAATGTGGCCGGCGGCCGCTGCGAGGCCTGCCAGGGCGATGGCATGGTGAAGGTGGAGATGCATTTTCTGCCCGATGTCTATGTGCCCTGCGACATCTGCCACGGCCAGCGCTACAACCGCGAAACCCTGCAGGTGCAGTGGAAGGGCCGCAACATTGCGCAGATCCTGGAGATGACGGTGGAGGATGCGCACGACTTCTTCCGCGATGTACCCACCATTGCCCGCAAGCTGCAAACCCTGCTGGATGTGGGCCTGAGCTATATCCGCCTGGGCCAGAGCGCCACCACCTTGTCGGGGGGCGAGGCCCAGCGCGTCAAGCTGGCGCAGGAGCTGTCCAAGCGCGACACCGGCCGCACGCTCTACATCCTCGATGAGCCGACCACCGGCCTGCACTTCGCCGATATCGACCTGCTGCTCAAGGTGCTGCACCAGCTGCGCGATGCAGGAAACACGATTGTCGTCATCGAGCACAACCTCGACGTCATCAAGACGGCAGACTGGGTCATCGACATGGGGCCGGAAGGCGGCGCCGGTGGCGGGCAACTGGTGGCCCAGGGCACGCCCGAGCAGGTGGCGGCCAACCCGGCCAGCCATACCGGCCGCTATCTGGCGCCCTACCTGAAGCGCTGACCCTATTGGGCGATGCAACCACCACGACCTGGAGCGCCACAGCGATGCCGACCCACCTGATGTTCCGCACCGCAGCCCTTGCCGACCTGCCCGCCATCATCGCCTTGCTGGCCGATGATGCGCTGGGCCGCGAGCGCGAGGTGCTGACCGACCCGCCCGATGCGCGCTATACCGCAGCCTTTGATGCGATCTGCGCCGATGCGAACCAGCGCCTGGTGGTGGCGGAGTTGAACGGGAAGGTGGTCGGCACCCTGCAGCTGTCTTTTGTGCCCGGCTTGTCGCACACGGGCGCCTGGCGTGGCCAGATCGAATCGGTGCGCATTGCGGCAGAACTGCGTGGCGCCGGCGCGGGCCAGCAGATGCTGGAATGGGCGGTGGCGCAGTGCCGGGAGCGGGGCTGCTCGGTGGTGCAGCTGACCACCGACAAAAGCCGGGCCGATGCCCACCGTTTCTATGAAAAGCTGGGCTTTGTGCCCAGCCATCTGGGTTTCAAGCGCAAGCTTTAAGTGCCCGAGGGCGTGAGGCGGATGAGCTTGCCATCGGGCCCATCGGTCAGCAGGTAGACCAGGCCATCGGCACCCTGGCGCACATCGCGGATGCGCTCACCGAGGGATTCATAGAGCCGCTTCTCGCCCGTCACCTTGCCGTCCTTGACCGTCAGCTGGGCGACGCTGCGCGACTTGAGGCCGCCGACCAGCAGGCCGCCTTTCCAGGCCGGGCCATAGCGGTCGCTCGTGACAAAGGCCATGCCCGACGGTGCAATGCTGGGCACCCAGTAGTGCAAGGGCTGCTCCATGCCGGCCTTCTGCGTGCCTTCGCCGATCTTGCCGCCGCCGTATTCCTCGCCATAGGTGATCACCGGCCAGCCATAGTTCTTGCCGGGCTGGGGCCGATTGATCTCGTCGCCGCCCTGGGGGCCGTGCTCGTGCTGCCACAGGCTGCCATCGGCGGCCACGGCCAGGCCCTGGCTGTTGCGGTGGCCATAGCTGTAGATTTCCGGCAGCGCATCCTGGCGGCCCACATAGGGGTTGTCCTTGGGCACGCTGCCATCCTTGGCGATGCGCACCAGCTTGCCGTGGTGGTTGTTCAGGGTCTGCGCATCGTTGCGCAACGAGAAGCGGTCGCCCAGGCTGAGGAACAGGTTGCCGTCAGGCGTCTCGGCAATGCGGCAGCCAAAGTGGGCATTGCTCTTGGCCTTGGGGCGCTGGCTGAACAGAACCTTGACCTCGTCGAGCTGGCGCTCATCGGCCGCAATGCGCGCCGTGGCCAGCGCCGTGCTGTTGGTGCCCGCCTGGGGCCCGGCTTCGCTGAAGCAGAAATAGATGCGGCGGTTGCTGGCGAACTGGCTGTCGGCCACCACATCCAGCAGGCCGCCCTGGCCGGCATCGACCACCTTGGGTACGCCCTGCAGCTCGGACTGCTTGCGGCCATCGGCATCGAGCAGCCAGAGCTTGCCGCCGCGCTCGGTCAGCAAAAAGCGTTTGTCCGGCAACGGCGCAATGGCCCAGGGGTTGAGGTAGCCGCTGCCCACCACCGTGGGTTGGGGCAGCGCGGGCGCCGCCGATTGTGCTTGCGCAGTGCTGGCCGCACAGACGGCCAGCAGCCCGCAGGCACCCAGCGCCCATGAATGAAAACCCTTGCGTGCCTGTTTCTGTCTCATGTTTGCCCTTTGCGAAGTGTCACTGACCTTACCATGCTGACCATGGATACCCCCAACAGTTCCCCTTCGGCCACCCCCACCCCGTCAGCCTCTGCCGCCGCCCGCCCGGCCGTCTGGGATTTTGTCGTCATCGGCGCCGGCATGGCCGGCAGCGCCACCGCCTGGCACCTGGCCAGCAGCGCCCAGGTGCTGGTGCTGGAGCAGGAATCCCAACCCGGCTACCACACCACCGGCCGCTCGGCCGCGCTGTTCGAAGAGCACTATGGCCCAGCCCAGGTGCAAGCGCTCACCCGGGCCAGCCGCGCGTTTTACGAGCAGCCGCCGGCCGATTTTGCCGAGCAGGCGCTGGTCAGCCCCCGGGGTGTGCTGTATGTGGCGACACCCGAGCAATTGCCCGCATTGCAAGCCGCCTACGACGAGGCGCGCCAGCATTCGCCCGGCGCCCGCTGGCTGGACAAGACCGAACTGAAAGCCTTCTTGCCGGCCTTGAACACCGACGTGCTCGAAGCCGGTTTTACCGACGATGGCGCCCGCGATATCGATGTGCATGCGCTGCACCAGGGCTTTTTGAAGGGCATGCGCCGGCGCGGCGGCCAGCTGTGGAACGATGCACGGGTGCAGAGCCTGCACTGGGATGCCGGCGCCAGCCGCTGGCAGATCGGCCTGACCGATGGCCGCCAGCTGCAGGCCCGCCATGTCGTCAATGCCGCCGGTGCCTGGGCCGATGAACTGGGCCAGATGGCCGGTGCCGCTGCGATTGGCCTCACACCCAAGCGCCGCAGCGCCTTCACCTTTGCGATGCCCGAAGGCATGGACGGCCAGCACTGGCCGGCCGTCATCGATATTGGAGAGCAGTGGTATTTCAAGCCCGATGCCGGCCAGCTGCTGGGCTCGCCCGCCAATGCCGATGCCACCCACCCGCATGATGTGCAGCCCGAGATGCTCGACATTGCCGAAGGCATTGACCGCATCATGCAGGCCAGCCACTTCGAGATCCGCCGCCCCGGCCACAGCTGGGCGGGCCTGCGCTCCTTTGTCGCCGATGGCGAGATGGTGATCGGCTGGGATGGCCAGGCGCCGCAGTTTCTGTGGGTGGCCGCGCAGGGCGGCTACGGCATCCAGAGCGCCTACGGCTACGGACTGCTGGCGCGCAACCTCGCCTTGCATGAGCCGCTGGACCCGGCCCTTGCCTGCCAGGGCGTGCAGCCCCAGGCACTGTCGCCCACCAGAGCCTTGCGCTGAATGGCGCAGTGACAGCACGCGGCCGCGCTTGCTGGCACACTGCTGGAAAACCTTGAATAACATCCGGCGCTGCGCACACCAGCGCCTCCAGCCATGTCTGCTTCCAGCTCCCCCGCCCCGTTCCGCCCTACTGACCTCGCGTTGGCGCTGGTCGTGGTCGTCGTCTGGGGCATCAACTTCGTCATCATGAAATGGGGGTTGCAAAGCCTGACCCCGTTCGAGCTGGGCGCCCTGCGCTACCTGTGCGCAGCCTTTCCGCTGGTGCTGTTCATCAAGCCGCCGCGCGTGCACTGGCGCTGGGTGGTGCTGTTTGGCCTGCTGCAAGGCGTGGGCCAGTTCGGCTTTCTGTTCACCGCGCTCAAGGTGGGCATGACGGCGTCGCTCGCCAGCGTGGTGCTGCAGACCCAGGTGTTTCTTACCGCCGTCTGGACCTGGGTGCTGCTGCGCGAGCGGCCCGGCCGCCCGCTGGTGGCGGGCATGGGCATTGCGGCGCTGGGCCTGGCCTGCCTGCTGATCAATGAGCTGCGCAGCAATGGCGCCGGTGGCACCACCTTGGCTGGCCTGCTGCTGGTGCTGTGCGCGGCCACCTCCTGGGCCTGCTCCAACGTGGTGGTGCGCCTGGCGCAAAAGGAAAACGCGCGCTACGACCCGGTGAGCTTTATCGCCTGGAGCAGCCTGATGCCGATCATTCCCTTCATCGGGCTGAGCGCCTGGTTGGACGATGGCAGCGTCGGCAAGTGGCTGCAGGCCGAGACCTGGCAGCAGATCCCGTGGCTGGCCTGGGCCTCCATCGCCTACCTGGGCTGGGTGGCCACCATCGTCGGCTACGGGCTGTGGACCAAACTGATCCAGCGCTACTCTGCCAACCGCGTGGCGCCCTTCAGCCTCTGCGTGCCAGTGATCGGGTTGACCACCGGCATGCTGGTGCTGGGCGAGACGGTGACGGCCTGGCAATGGGCCGGCGCGGTGTTTGTCGTGCTGGCCCTGGTGGTCGTGGTCTGGGGCGGCCGCTGGCTGCAGGCGGCGCGGCGCTAGCTCAGCGGTCGTCGATCTTCGCAGCCTCGACGATCTGCTGGTACTTGCCCACCTGGGCTTTCAAGAAAGCGCCCATGTCCTGGCTCGGTGCGGCCACCACGTTGCCACTGGCTTCGAGCTTGGCCCGAAAACCTGGCGATTGCAGCGTGTCGGCCAGCGCCCCGCGCAACGCAGCCAGCACGTGGGGTGGCAGCTTGGCCGGGCCCATCAGCGCAAACCAGCTGTTGATATCGACCTTGGCAAACGCCGAAGTCTCGGCTAACGCAGGGATATCGGGCGTCACGGGGGAGCGCCTGGCCTCGGTCGTGCCCAGCGCCACCACCTTGCCGGCACGGATGTGCGGCAGGCCCGAGGACAGCACAAACACGCCAAATTCGAGGCTGCCGCCCAGCAGGTCATTGGTCAGCGGAGCCACGCCTTTGTACGGCACATGGGCCATCGTCACATCGCCGGCCTGCTGCACCATCTCACCGGCGATATGCAGCGCTGTGCCCACGCCCGAGCTGCCATAGCTGTACTTGCCGGGGTTCTGCCGCAGCAGGCTGAGGAACGCCTGCGTGTTCTTGACCCCGCTGGCTTGCGATGCGACCAGCACCATCGGCTGCGTCGCCACCAGGCTGATGGGCGTGAAATCCTGAAACACGCGGTACTTGATGGCCTTGTTGATCAGCGGTGCAATCGCCATCTCGTTGTTGGCCGCCAGCAGCAGGGTGTAGCCATCGGCGGGTGCCCGGGCCACCTTCTGCGCGCCGATCGCACCGCCGGCACCGCCGAGGTTCTCGATCACCACCGGCTGCTTGAGCCGCTGCGCCAGCTCGGTGCCGACCAGGCGGCCCACCGCATCGGTGCTGCCCCCGGGCGGGTAGGCAATCACCAAGGTGATGGGCTTGCTCGGGTAGTGCGCAGCTGCTTGGGCGCCTGCCGCCATGCTGGCCGCCCATGCCATCAGACCGACGGTGGCCGCAAGGCGGGGGCGAGAAAAAAGCGCTGGGAGCATCGGGAATCCTTGTGGCGGGTAGGAGCGTCGTCAGAGGAAAAGCGGCAGGCCGCATTGTGTCTTGGCGCAAGAGGCCCGCGCACTGTCCCGGAAAAGAAGCAGGGTCCGTGCCAGCGTGCAGCACGGACCTTGTTGTCCTGGGCCTGGGGTGTGTTTATTCCACGGCGTTCAGCAGATCGCGGGTCTTGATCGCAGCGGCGCGCGCGGCGCTGGCAAAGTCTTCGCCGCTGCTCGCGTACAGGATGGCGCGCGAGGAGTTGATGATGATCGGGCCGCCGCCAATGCGGGCCGCCTTGACGGTGGCCACCGCATCGCCGCCCTGTGCGCCAACGCCGGGAATCAGCAGCGGCAGGTGCGGGGCGACGGCGCGCACACGCTCGATCTCTTGCGGGCGGGTAGCGCCGACGACCAGGCCGAGCTGGCCATTGGTGTTCCAGGGGCCTTGGGCCAGGCGCGCCACATGTTCGAACATCGGCGGCTGGCCGGGCACATCGGCCAAGGTCTGGGCCTGCAAGTCGTCACCGCCGGGGTTGGAGGTGCGGCACAGCAGGAAGGCGCCCTTGCCTTCGTACTGCAGATAGGGCGTGATGGAGTCAAAGCCCATGAACGGCGACAAGGTCACCGCATCGGCGCCGTAGCGCTCAAAGGCCTCCTTGGCGTACTGCTCGGCGGTCGAGCCGATATCGCCGCGCTTGGCATCGAGAATCACCGGCACCTGCGGGGCCACGCGGCGCATATGGGCCATCAGCTTTTCCAGCTGGCCCTCGGCGCGGTGCGCTGCAAAATAGGCGATCTGCGGTTTGAAGCTGTTGACCAGGTCATGGGTGGCATCGACGATGGCTGCGCAAAAATCATAGATCTTGCTGGCATCGCCGCGCATCGTGGCGGGAAAGCGGCTCGGTTCCGGATCCAGGCCCACGCACAGCATGGAGTTGTTTTGGGTGGCTGCGGCGCGCAGCTGGTCGATGAAAGGCATGGCCGCTATTGTAAAAGCTGGCCAGGGGCCCCGCTCTGCGCAGGGCTGACTGCGTCACACGGGGATTGCAGGCACAATCGCAGCCCATGCCTACGCTGTCGAGACAACAACTGGTGACCCTGGGCCTGCTGACCCTGGTCTGGGGCCTGAACTGGCCGGTGATGAAAACAGGGGTTCAGCACTTCCCGCCGCTGAGCTTTCGCGCGCTGTCGATGCTGATCGGTCTGCCGTTGCTGGCACTGGGCCTGGTGGCGCTGAAGGTGCCGTTCCGGCTGGAGCGCCGTTACTGGGGCCCGCTGCTGGTGCTGGGTTTTTTCAACATGGTGATGTGGCACACGCTGATCATCGTGGCCATCCCGCTGTTGCCCAGCGGCCGGGCGGCCATCCTCGGCTACACCATGCCTATTTTTTCAGCAGCGCTGGGCGCACTGTTCTTCAGCGACCGGCTGCCCCCGCGCGCCTGGATGGGTGTGGCCGCTGCCGCGGGCGGCGTGTTGCTGCTGCTGTGGAATGAGATGGACAAGCTCGGCGGCAAGCCCACCGGCGTGGCACTGATGCTGCTGGCGGCGGCCAGCTGGGCGCTGGGCACCCAGCTGCTGCGCCGCACCCGCATCCCGGCCGCCACGTTGACCCTGGCCTTCTGGATGACGGTGATGACCACCGCCTGCCTGTGCCTGCTGGCCACGGTGCTCGAGCGTCCACGCTGGCATGCGCCTGACCCGGTGGCCTGGGGCACCATCCTGTTCAATGCCGTGCTGGTGATCGGCTTTGCCCAGGTGGCCTGGTTCTTTCTGGTGCGCACCTTGCCACCGCTGGCGTCCACGTTGAGCGTGATGCTGATCCCCGTGCTCGGCGTCTTCAGCGGCGCCTGGTGGCTGGGTGAGATCCTGCACTGGCAGGACTGCACCGCGGTGGCCTTGATGGTGCTGGCCATTGCCTCGGTGCTCTGGCCCAGCCGGGCACGCGGCTGAGCCTGCATGAGGCCGTCCTGGGCCGCTGGTATCAGCGGGCTGCAGGTGGCACGGGTTCGGCCAGGCTGTCGTTGTCCATCGTCAGGTAGACCAGCACCAGCAGCAAGGTGATGAAGAAGCGGAAGGCATCGGGCACGCCGTTCCACTCCTTGGACATCCACATGCCAAACCACTCGCCGCCCACCGACATGAAGCCCACCTGCCAGGTGAGAAAGCCCAGGGTGAGCCCTGCAATCGCCCATTTTTTGGCGGCGCGAAAGCCGGCGGCATCGGCATGGCGGGCCCGCAAGAGCTTGCTGCCCCCGATCCAGCACAGCACGGCCGTCAGCGTTTCCAGCGCAATGATGCCGGCATAGCCCAGGTGGTGGAGCCATTGCGCCTCGATGGCGCGGTACATGATGCCGTTGCCGGGGAAGGTGGTGTCCATCAGGAACACATGGTGCACAAAGGCAAAGTTGGTGGCGTAGTCGGTGATATTGCCAAAAGCCACCAGGGTGGCGAAGAAAGCCATGGCCAGCACCATGGCGGACTTGGACAGACGAATCATCATTCGAAGCTCCAGACGTGAGAGAGTGACAAAGGGATAGGAAAAAGACAGACGGATGCCGTGGCGCCGAACGACAAGGTTCGGCACCTGATCCATCAAAGATGTGCCAACGCAGCGTTGGCGGGGAGGTGTGCAAGAAGCACGCAGGCGCGCAGATCGGGACTGGAAAACCTGAAGCCGGCAGCGGGTCTGGGAAACACGCAGGCCGACGGGATCGAATGTCGCGCCAGGAGGGAGGCTGGATTCTGCCAGCCTGTGATGGCGGCTGTCAACGCCGGCCGTTCCGGCCATAAAAAAACGCACTGCCCAAGGGGAGTGCGTTCTTTGTTGCAGCCGGGCGCGGGCCCGGCCGGGGATCAGCGAGGCGCGTTCAGCAGACGGGTCACATCGCGGTCGTTGGGCAAGGCATAGTCGTAGCCCGACAGGATGCGGCTGTCTTCGGTACGCACCAGCTTGAGACTGACGTAGGTGAAGTTGGCCGCCGGCGAGAAGGTGCCGACCAGCACCATCGAGGCGTTCTGGCTGCGGGCGATGTCGCGCATCTCGCGCGACAGCAGCAGCTCGCCGGTGCCTTCGCGCACATACAGATCGGTGCGCAGCTTGACTTCCTTGACGTAGAAGCCCCGGGCAGCCATCTGGTTGGCATAGATCTCGGACAAGGTGCGGCCCAGGGGCGACGAGGCGCCCATGTTGTTCACGTTGACCACTGTGGCCACCAGCACCGGACCGGTTCCGGTCGACTGCGGCGCGACCGAGGCGGTCAGCTTGTTGATCGCATCCTGGCTGTTGGCCAGGAAGATGCTGGCATCGGCGGACTGGTAGGTAGGCTCGCTGCGCACCGTGCTCACGGGCTGGGCAGGCTCGGTCCAGCTGGCGCAACCCGCCAGCACAGTGGCACAGGCCACAGCAGCAAGGGTGGTCAGTCGCCGCATCATTGGTTCACCACCTTCATGTTGACGGCGCGGTAGGCTTGCGTCTTCGCGAACTGGCCAACCGTGGCGTTGTCAACATAGTAGACGTTGGACTTGCGCGCGACGTACTGGCCCTGGCGCAGCACCGTGGTGGTCAGCAGCACTTCGGAGTAAGCCGGAGCGCCAGCGATGGTGGCGGCCTGGTAGTCGGTGCCGATGGTCGGGCTCACGCCAGCGATGACCTGGCCGTTGTCGCCTTCATAGGCCCAGTTGCCGGCCTGCTGCAGGTTGTGGTGCACGATTTTGGCGTCGTAGCTCACCTCCAGTTGCTGGCCGGGGGTGGTGTAGACCGATGCGCCATGCTGCACCAGCTTGGTCACGACCAGGTCGTGGAACACGCTGTCAAAGGCGCTGGCGTTCTGTGGCAGGGCCACATACAAGGGCGTCTTGGCGTTCAGACCATTGCGCTCCAGCGTCGCCAGGGTGTCAGCGACCACTTCGCTGGCCATCAGGTCCCAGTGGCCTGCGGCACGCACCTTCATCTGGGTTGGCTGCGCATAGTTGGCGCCGTATGGAACGGGCGCCTCTACCGCGCAACCCGTCAACGCAAGCACGGCGCTTGCCAGCGCCGCCGCTCCGATGGTCTTTTTCAAAGCCATGTTTCCCTCCTCGGAATTAGATAGCCGACGGGCCAACACCCGCCCAGGCTTGCATCCATTGTTGTAGATGTGGTGGTGCCAAGACAAGAGAAACGATCCAAAGTGCGAACAGAGCCATGCATTTTGTTGTTTTTGCTCACACTTTGGAACGGTCATTTGCCCGCCCTGAAAGCTCAGCCTGCGGCGCGCTTTTGCAGAATTTCGAAAGCTGGCAAGGTCTTGCCTTCCAATACTTCCAAAAACGCACCACCTCCGGTGGAGATATAACCAATCTTGCCTTCGATGCCGTACTTGGCAATGGCGGCCAAGGTGTCACCACCGCCGGCAATGCTGAACGCGGGCGACTGGGCAATGGCCTGTGCCAAGGTTTCGGTGCCGTGCGCAAACGCATCGAACTCGAACACACCCACCGGGCCGTTCCAGACGATGGTGCCGGCCTTCTTGAGCTGCTCGGCCAGGCGGGCGGCCGTCTCCGGGCCGATATCCAGGATCAGGTCGTCATCGGCCACGTCGGTGGCGCGCTTGATGGTCGCCTCGGCATCGGCAGCAAAGGTCTTGGCGACGACCACATCGGTCGGAATCGGCACATCAGCACCGCGAGCGGCCATCGCATCGATCACCGCCTTGGCATCGCCGACCAGGTCGGCTTCGGCCAGCGACTTGCCGATGTTCAGGCCGGCAGCCAGCATGAAGGTGTTGGCGATGCCGCCGCCGACGATCAGCTGGTCCACGTTGCTGGACAGCGATTGCAGGATGGTCAGCTTGGTCGACACCTTGGAGCCCGCGACGATGGCCACCAGCGGACGCGCTGGCGCTGCCAGTGCCTTGGTGATGGCATCGATCTCGGCCGACAGCAGCGGGCCGGCGCAGGCGGTCTTCGCGTACTCGGCAATACCGTAGGTCGTGCCTTCGGCGCGGTGGGCCGTGCCAAAGGCGTCATTCACATAGATGTCGCACAGCCGGGCCAGCTTTTGCGCCAGCGCGGGCAGGTTTTTCTTTTCGCCGACATTGGTGCGGCAGTTCTCCAGCATCACGACTTGGCCGGGTGCCACGTTGACGCCATCGACCCAGTCGGCGATCAGCGGCACCTCGCGGCCCAGCAGCTGGCCCAGGCGCTGGGCGACGGGGGCGAGCGAGTCCTCGGGCTTGAAGGCGCCTTCGGTGGGGCGGCCCAGGTGGCTGGTCACCATCACGGCGGCGCCGGCCTTCAGCGCCATCTCGATCGCAGGGACCGACGCACGCACGCGCGTGTCTTCGGTGATCTCGCCCGCGTCGTTGAGCGGCACATTCAGATCGGAGCGGATGAAAACGCGTTGGCCTTGCACCTTGCCTTGGGCACACAGGTCGGAGAAACGAAGGATGTTCATGGGAATGGCTACCAAAGAGTCTAGAAACTGGGGCACAGGCCTTGGGAGCGGCCGAGCATGGCCGCCATTGTAGAGGCCTGCCCAGCCTCTCCCAAGCTGGCGGTCGCGCCGGCGTCTCTTCGCAGGTTTACCAGCCCAGGCCGATATGCAAAGGCAGGTAGACCGCCATGCCCACCACAATCGTGCCCAGGATGCCGCGCTTTTTGAAGTAATACATGGTCGCGCAGATCACCGCCGGAATGCGGGCGTCGAGCAAGGTGTCGGTCAGCTCGCCCTTGACCATCAAGAGCTCGGGCGCAATGACGGCCATCAGGGCCGCCAGCGGGGCGTATTTGAGGCCGCGCTTGAGCCAGTCGGGCAACGGCAGCTCGTTTTTCGGGATCATGAAGAACGCACGGGTGACCACGGTGATGACGGTCAGGCCCACAATGGCGGTCAGCTGGTACAGCAGATCCCAGTCGTCCTGGCTCATCGCACATGCTCCTCACGCACGGGCACGGCTGTCGTGCCATCGTCGGGCTGCTCGGGCCCGGGCGACGGCAGCGGCTTGTTCTTGGCGACGACCACGATCTTGGGCTTGCGGCCGCGCTGGTCCACCGCCTCGACCAGGAGGCCGATGGTGACGGCGCAGGCAATCGCCACCAGGATGTTGAGCTTGAGCGGAATGCCGTAGGCCGCAATCGCCGCTGTCGCGGCCACCAGCGCCGCCACCTTGGTGGCGCGGTCGATCAGCATCGAGTACAGCACGCCCAGCAGCGCCAGCACGCCGGCAAAGCCCAGGCCCCACTCCAGCGGCACCACATTGGCCAGCAGGATGCCGGCAATCGAGAAGCCCTGCCAGGTAATGAAGTTGAGCGACGAGGCACCCCAGAAGTAGTACACCTGCTGGGGCTTGGCCACCGGCGCGGTGTAGCGGCGCATGAAGGCCACAAAGATCACATCACCGCTGAAATAGCCAATGCACAGGCGGTGCCACAGCGGCAGGTGCGCAAAATAGCTGCGCCACATGCTCGACAGAATGACAAAGCGCAGGTTCACGCAGGCCGCCGTGAACCAGACCACCCACATCGGCGAGCCCATCGCCATCAGCGGCAGCACCGCCAGCTGGGCGCTGCCGGCATAGACCACCAGGGACATGAAGATGGCCATGGGCGCGGAGATACCCGCCTTGACCATCGCCACGCCAGTGACCAGCGCCCAGGCCGCAATGCCCACGGCCGTGCCCGACATGTCGACCACGCCGGCACGGAAACTGGGATGGTCGATCGCGCGGCGCCGGTGGTGCAGGCTCATGGAGCCGCCACGGATGGCCTGCCGTCGCCCAGAACCTGGCCGGGTTGCAGCGCATGGCCGCGCAGAAAATCTGCGGCCTGCAAGCGCTTGCCACCGGGCCGCTGCAGTTCGCTGATGCGCAACGCACCTTCGCCGCAGGCCACCACGATGCCTTGGTCATCCGCCACCAGCACCTGGCCGGGGACGGCCTCGGCGGGCGAATGCCGCTCGGGCTGCGCCGCCCAGATCTTGACCACCTCGTCCCCGACGTGGGTGGAGGCTGCCGGGAAGGGGTTGAAGGCGCGCACGCGGCGATCGATCTGTTCCGCTCCCATTGACCAGTCGATCGCGCTTTCGGTCTTTTCGATCTTGTGCGCGTAGGTGATGCCTTCTGCCGGCTGCGGCTCGCGCTGCAGGCGGCCTTCGTCGCTCAAGGCCAGCGCCTGCACCAGCATGCGGCCGCCCAGCGCTGCCAGCTTGTCGTGCAGGCTGGCGGTGGTGTCCTGGGGGGCAATGTCCAGCGCCTCGACCAGGCACATATCGCCGGTATCCAGACCCGCGTCCATCTGCATGATGGTGACGCCGGTCTGCGCGTCACCGGCCTCGATCGCACGGTGAATGGGTGCGGCACCGCGCCAGCGCGGCAGCAGGCTGGCGTGGATGTTGAGACAGCCCTTGGCAGGCAAGTCCAGCACCCATTGCGGCAGGATCAATCCGTAAGCCGCCACCACCATCACATCGGGCTGGGCGGCCAGCAGCGCTGCGCGCGCGGCGGCCGCTTCTTCGGGGTATTTGCCATCCAGGCGCAGGCTGAGCGGCTGGCTGACGGCAATGCCGTGCGCCAGCGCGCACTGCTTGACTGGGGAGGCCTGCAGCTTCATGCCTCGGCCGGCAGGCCGGTCCGGTTGGGTCAACACCAGCGGCACCTCATGACCGGCGGCCAGCAGCTGCTCCAGCGCCACACGGGCGAATTCCGGCGTGCCGGCGAAAACTACTTTCATGTCTTTTCAGGGGGAGTAAGGGGCAAGCGGCGATCCGCCCAGGCACAGCGGCACTCAGTCACGCTGGCGGGGCTCGGGCAGGGGCTCATCGATGAACATCAGCTTTTGCACCACACCTTGCGGATCGACGTGCACATGCGCGAATCGCTTGATGCCATTGTCCCAGAATCGGTAGGTCCAGACCTGTCCCGTGAAGCTCCAGACCCGGGTGATTTCCATCGGCGGGCCAAAATCCTGCAGCAGCTGCTGCTGCGTGAACTGGCCCAGCGGGATCGCGCCAAAGTTGCCGGCCGTCAGCACCTGGGAGGTCGTCTGCAATTGGCCATCGGCACCAAATTGCAGCTGGTAGGCCTCGCGCCCCATCGGCTGGGTGGTGTAGAGCCAGCGCTCACCGCCGCCATCGAGCTTTTTGACGGTATTGGCAGGCCCCAGCTTGCTCAGCACCTCCTGCTGCGGGGTGCCGGGCTTGAACTGGGTCGGATAGGCGCAGCCAGCCAGGGCCGCGCACAGGATGAGCAAGGCCATTGCGCCCCACGCGCGGCCAGGCAGCCAGCTCCGTGAAGATCGCGTGGTGCCCATATCAGCCCTTGGCGTCGGCCAGTTCGCGCTTTTGCTGCTTGACCAGCTTGGACTTGATGCGGTTGCGCTTGAGCGGCGACAGGTACTCGACAAACACCTTGCCCAGCAGGTGGTCCATCTCATGCTGGATGCAGATGGCCAGCAGACCTTCGGCGTCGATCTCGCGGCTGTTGCCGTGCTCGTCGAGCGCCTTGATCTTGACCGCTACCGAACGCTCCACGCCGTCGTAGATGCCGGGCACCGACAGACAGCCCTCATCGCCGACCTGCTTCTCGTCGCTGGCCCAGATGATTTCCGGGTTGATGAGGGCCATGGGCTCGTTGCGCTCTTCGGAGACATCGATCACCACCACGCGCTCATGCACGTCGATCTGCGTGGCTGCCAGGCCGATACCGCTGGCGTCGTACATGGTGGCCAGCATGTCCTGGACCAGGGTACGGATGCGGTCATCGACCACGGCCACGGGCTTGGCGACCTTGTGCAGACGGGGATCGGGGTAGCAGAGAATCGGGAGGATAGACATAGTTTTCACTTGTGAATGTCGTTATTTTCGCCACTTTTGCGCTTCAATGCCCGGATGCCTTGCAATAATCATTGATCGATCAAGGGCTTGGCCCGAGAATCAGAGGCAATTACAAACATTGACAGTAGGCCCACTGTGGCCTGCCAGCGACTGAGAGGGAGTCACCCGGCCATGCGAGCATCCACCACGCCCCTGTTCCACCAGCTGCGCAGCAGCGCCATTGCAGCCGCCTGCATGGCCTGCGCCGGCCTGAGTGCCTGGGCCGCCACGCCGGCTGCGCAGCTGCCGATCACCGCGCAGCAACGCAGCACCGCCCAGCAAGTGGCGGCGCAGGGCATCCCCGAGGCCGAGCTGGCCGCTAATGCACCCGATACCTATGTCGTCAAGCGTGGCGACACGCTGTGGGACATCTCGCGCGTCTACCTGCAGCAACCCTGGCGCTGGCCCGCGCTGTGGGGCATGAACCTGCAGACCATTGCCAACCCGCACCTGATCTACCCCGGCCAGACCCTGTACCTGGAACGCCGCAATGGCATGGCGCGTCTGGTCACGTCGCGCTCGGGCGAGGAGGAAGTCATCCGCATCTCGCCGCGCGTGCGCAGTGAAAGCCTGTCGGGCACCGCGCTGCCGGCTGTCAACCAGCGCCTGATCGAGGCCTTCCTGGTGGAGCCCGAGGTGCTGTCCGCCGGCGAGAGCGAAAAAGCCCCGCGCCTGGTCGGTGCCGCGCAAGAGCGCGCACTGCTGTCGCCCGGCGACCGTGTCTATGGCCGCTCGGCCGACCAGTCGCTGGAGATGGGGCAGGAGCGCCAGTACTACCGCGTGTTCCGCAATGCGGTGCCGATGACCGACCCGGAAACCAATGCCATCCTGGGCTATGAAGCGCAGTACCTCGGCAAGGTGCAGCTGATGGCGGGCGAGCGCCAGGAGACGACCCTGGACGCCAAGGGCAATGCGCACACCGATCCGGTGCCCGCATCGCTCGATATCACCGCAGTGAAGGAGGAAATCCGCGTCGGCGACAAGCTGCTGCCGATGCCGCGCATCCAGGTCACCAGCTATGTGCCGCATGCGCCCGATGAGCATCTGCAGGGCAGCGTGATGTCGATCTACGGCAGCAACAGCGTGGCCTATGCATCGCGCAACAATGTGATCGCGATCAACCGGGGCCAGGCCGACGGTGTCGAGCTCGGCCATGTCTTCCGCCTGATGACACGCGGCGCGCGCATCAAGGACAAGACCGACAGCGACCAGACCGTCATCAAGCTGCCCAACGAGGCCAATGGCCTGGCCATGGTCTTCCGCACCTTCGACAAGGTGTCCTACGCGCTGATCCTCGAAGCCAAGGAAGGGGTGAAGGTCGGCGACGCGCTGATCTCGCCCGACTACCGCCCCTGACGCAGTAGACGGCACCGCAGCGCTGGCCCATGACCGAACAAGAGCTGCACGACTGGATACGCCTGGCAGCGACCCCTGGCCTGGGGAACACCGGCATCCGGCGTTTGCTGGCGCGCTTTGGCTTACCAGGTGCGGTACTGGCCCAGACTGCGGCACAGTTGGAGAGCTGCATCACACCTGCGCAAGCGCGGGCGCTGCTGAACCCCAGCGCTGAGCTGCAGGCGCTGCAGGCCACCACCTGGAGCTGGCTGGCCAGCGCGCCAGCACCTTTGGTGCGGCATGTGCTGACCCTGGGCGACGCCGGCTACCCGTCCGCGCTGCTCGAAACCGCCGACCCGCCCGTGTTGCTGTACATCACCGGCCATGCCCGCTGGTTCGAGGGGCCAGGTCTTGCATGGCCGCACAAGGCGCTGGCGATGGTCGGCAGCCGCAACCCCACGCCGCAGGGCGTGCAGAATGCCCGTGCTTTTGCCCAGACCCTCGTGCGCCAGGGCATCACCGTCATCTCCGGCATGGCGCTGGGCATCGATGCCGCTGCCCATGCCGGTGCGCTGGAAGCCGCAACCGGCCAGCAGCCCGCCACCATCGCCGTGATCGGCACCGGCATTGACCGGGTCTATCCCCGCGCCAACCATGCGCTGGCTGCACAGATTGCCGAGCAGGGCTGGATCGTCAGCGAATACCACCTGGGCACGCCCCCGCTGGCGCAGAACTTTCCCAAACGCAACCGCCTGATAGCGGGTCTGGCCAGCGGCACCTTGGTGGTCGAGGCCGCGACCGCCTCGGGATCGCTGGTCACCGCCCGCCTCGCCAGCGAGCAGGGGCGCGAGGTTTTTGCGATCCCCGGCTCCATCCATGCGCCACAAAGCAAAGGCTGCCATGCGCTGATCCGCCAGGGCGCCAAGCTGGTGGAATCGGTGGAAGATATTCTGGAAGAACTGCCTGCGTTGGGCGCTGCGGCCCGGGTGCCAGCCGCAGAACCTGCGCCGGTGGATACCTCTGGCGCAGCGGCCAGCAACGATAGGCATGAAGACGAGGGCTTGCTGCAGGCAATGGGTTTTGACACGGTCGATCTGGACAGCCTGTGCAGCCGTACCGGCATCGATATCGCCCGCCTGCAGATTCAGTTGCTGGAGCTGGAGCTGCAAGGCCGGGTGGCGCGCCTGCCGGGCGGCTTGTTCCAGCGCCTGGAGGCAGGCTAGACCCGCAGCCGCTTACTGCAACAGCCGTTCGGGGTTGGCCTCGATCTTGGCCAGCGCATCGCGTGCGGCACGGGCCGTGATGCCTTCGGCATCGCGCGGCAGCAGCAGGCCGGCCTGCAGGTAATGGCCCATGCGCCGCATCTGGAAGAGAAAGCAGGAGCCGCTCAGCGCTGCAAACAGATGCAGCTGCTTGTGCTGGCTGTGCCAGACGTACTGCACCTGCAGCGGGCTGGCATTGTGGTCCAGCAGGAACCAGTTGCCCAGCGACAGATTCTTCGCCCACTCCAGTACCTCGGGCTGCACCAGCGCGCCATCATCGGCAATCACCTGGATGCTGCTAGTGTCGATGCCCAGCATCAGCTCGATGCTCTCGGCGCTGAGCGGATACTCTTCGGTCACCACCTCGTCGAGTGCGTCTTCCAGATGGGCCAGGCGCTCTGCCAGCGCAATGATGCGCTCCTGCGGGATCTCATTGGTCTTGGCCAAGAAGGCCTCGGCCACGATATCCATCAGGCTCTTGATGATTTCGTCCTGGCGCTCGCCGATGATGTTCGACAGGGTCAGGCCCTGGCGCAGCACGGTCTGCAACAGCGGCAGCTGGCGGATCACCCGGGCGCGCTCTTCCTTGCTGGGCTTGGCCGATGCCGACCAGACCAGGTCCAGCGCCGCCTTCTTGAATTTCTGTGTGTTCTCGTGCTCGGCACCGAAGCGGATCGCCGACATCGCCAGCACATCGGACCACTGCTTGAACAGGAACTCCCGCACATCGCTGTCGACCGGCATCTCCAGCAGCATGTCGCGCAGCTGGATGGTGTACTGGATGGCGAGCGTCTCCTTTTGCTCGATCTGCTGGGCCAAGCTGACCAGCTCGCGCGCGGTCGCGGTCTGGCCGGTCAGGTTCTTTTCGAGGAATTTCTGGAATTCCTTGAGCACCAGCTGGAACACGCGGCTGCCGGTGTCCGGGTACTGCTCGATGACCTGCACGACCCGTTTGACCTCGGCCTCCAATGTCGTGCCATTGAGCGCGGCCGCCTCAAAGCCCAGCACGCAAGCGCCCATGCGGTCGATCAGCTGGCGCGCCGGGTGTTCGGTGTCGTTGAAGAACGCCGGCTCGGCCAGCGCCACGCGCAGCACCGGCACCTGCAGGCGCGCAAACCAGATGCGGATACCGGCCGGAATGCGGTCCTCGTTCAGAATGCTCTGGAACATCAAGGCGATGATCTCGATGATCGCCTTTTCCTCGTCGGACGAGGCCACGCTCTTGAGCGCCGAGGACTGCTGGCGCACCGCCAACGCCACCGGTGCCACCACCTGGACAGCGTCCATATCGTCATCGGCCGGCGCGGTATGGAACCAGGCCGACTGGATCGCCGTGGGCGGCGACACCAGTGCGTGCTGCAGCGCCGGCGAGATCACATAGCCACCCGCTGCCCCCAGCGATGCGCGCACCGAGGTGGGGCCACCATTGGAGCGGCTACCGGCAACGCCCTGCAAGAACCCGCGCAGCTGCGCGAGCACGCCCTGGCTCTTTTGGCGCGCTGCGCCGATCGCGGCCCAACCGGCACCGCCTGCCGGCATCAAGCCCGAGGGCATGCTGGCGACACCGGAGACCGCACCCGCTTGTGCTGCCGCCACACCCGCCAACTGCTGGGCAGCAGCGGCAGCCATGGCGGCGGCAGCGGCTGCGGGGCGTTCGGTTTCCGTGCGTTTGATGCGGTAGCTGCGCAGCTCGTCTTCGGTGGCAGCGCCTTGCTCGTCGTAGAAGCGCCGGACCGCCGTGTAGACGCTGATGCCCAGCGGTGCCAGGATTTCCAGCATCGGCGTCCACAGCAGCTCCAGTGTCTTGCGGCTGAGGCCGGCCGCCTCCCAGGCCTCGATCAGGCGCAGGCACCAGGTCTCGGGCCGCAGGGCGTCGGCGGGGCCCAGCTCCTGGTCTTCCAAAAACTGGGTCACGCGGCGCACGCTGTTGAGCTCGGCTGCGACCAGCTCCAGCAGCTGGGCTGCCAGGCGCGAGGCGATGATGCGCCCCTCGATGGCTTCGTTGCTGACCAGCTCCAAGCTGGTGATGGTCGGGGGCGCAGCCACCGGCTCGGGGGCCGGCTCGCCAGCCAGCAGGCTCTGGCGCAGCAGCTTGTTGGCGCTGTCCAGCCAGGCTTGCTGGCGGCTGTCAAACTCGGCAATCGCGGCAGACAGCGCCACATGCGAGCGGGAGGGATCGGTGCTGGGCCGCGCGATGATCTGGAGAAGCTCGGCGCGCAAGCGCGCCGCCACCCCGGGCAGACCCGCGCACAAACCACCGACAAATCTCAGCCGCGCTTCACGGGCGAGCTTTTTTTGCCAGCTGCGATGGTGCGAAGGTGCAACAGCCACAGAAATCCCATCCCTTTATCGATCTTTATACCGTGGCCCCGGCATTGGGGTCGTTCGGGTCCAGGTCCTTCTGGCTGACCTTGACCAGGTCTTCCCGCTTGACGCCCAGCCACATCGCGATGGCCGCGGCCACGAATACCGACGAGTAGATACCAAAAAGAATACCAATGGTCAGCGCCAATGCAAAGTAATGCAAGCTGGCGCCGCCAAAAAGAAACATCGACAGCACCATTGCCTCGGTCGAAGCGTGGGTGATGATGGTGCGGCTCATCGTCGAGGTGATGGCGTGGTCGATCACTTCGGGCGTGCTGAGCTTGCGGAACTTGCGGAACGCCTCGCGGATCCGGTCGAAAATCACCACCGATTCATTGACCGAGTACCCCAGCACCGCCAGTACACCGGCAAGCACGGCCAGCGAGAACTCCCACTGGAAGAAGGCGAAGAAGCCCAGGATGATCACCACGTCATGCAAGTTGGCAATGGCCGCGGCGACACCGAACTTCCACTCGAAGCGCATCGCCAGGTAGATCACGATGCCCAGCACCACCGCAGCCAGCGCCATCAGGCCGCCGTGCACCAGCTCCTCACCCACAGAGGGGCCCACGAACTCGCTGCGCAGCAAGGTCACGCCGGGGTCGGCCGCCTTCAGCGCGCCCATGACCTTCTCGCCCTGCTGGGCCGTGGTCACGCCTTTTTCAATCGGCAGGCGAATCATCACGCGGTCGGCGCTGCCCACGTTCTGCACCAGGATGTCCTGGTAGCCGAGCGAGGCGACCTGTTCGCGGATCTTGCCCACATCGGCAGGCTGCTCGTAGGCCACCTGCATGACGGTACCGCCGGTGAACTCCACCGACAGGTGCAGGCCACGGGTGGTCAGGAAGAACACCGCCAGCACGAAGGTGATGACCGAAATCGCGTTGAGCACCAACGCGTATTTCATGAAAGGGATGTCTTTTTTGATACGGAAGAATTCCATGGTCTTCCTCCTTAACGTTTAGCAGATGCCACGGAGCGGTGGTCTTCGCCCTCGGGCTTCCAGACCTGGCCAATCGACACGCTCTTGAGCTTCTTGCGGCGGCCATACCAGAGGTTGACCAGGCCACGCGAGAAGAACACGGCCGAGAACATGCTGGTCAAAATGCCGATGCAGTGCACCACGGCAAAGCCGCGCACCGGGCCGGAGCCGAAGGCCAGCAGCGCCAGGCCCACGATCAGGGTGGTGACGTTGGAGTCGAGAATCGTGTGCCAGGCATGTTCATAACCGGCATGGATGGCCGCCTGCGGTGACGCACCGGCGCGCAGTTCTTCGCGCACCCGTTCATTGATCAGCACGTTCGAGTCAATGGCCACACCGATGGCCAGCGCCATGGCGGCAATGCCCGGCAGGGTCAACGTAGCCTGCAGCATCGACAGGATGGCCAGCAGCAGCAACACGTTCACGCCCAGCGCAATGGTCGAGACCACGCCAAAGACCATGTAGTAGATGCACATGAAGACGGCAATCGCGATGAAGCCCCCCACGATGCTCTTGATACCGGCTTCCACGTTCTCTTTGCCCATGCTCGGGCCGATCGTGTATTCCTCGATGATTTCCATCGGCGCGGCCAGCGAGCCGGCGCGCAGCAGCAGCGAGGTATCGCTGGCTTCCTTGGTCGTCATGCTGCCCGAGATCTGCACGCGGCCGCCACCGATTTCGGAGCGGATCACCGGGGCGGTCACCACTTGGCCCTTGCCCTTTTCAAACAGCAGGATGGCCATGCGCTTGCCAATGTTCTCGCGCGTGACGTCCTTGAAGATGTTCGCGCCCTTGCCATCCAGGGTCAGGTTGACGGTCGCCTCATGGGTCTGGCTGTCAAAGCCGGGCTGCGCGTCGTTCAGGTTCTCGCCGGTCAGGATGACCTGCTTTTTCACGACGATGGACTGGCCATGCGGGTCGCTGTATTTTTCAGAGCCAAATGGCACGGGGCCCGTGCCCATTTCGGCGGCGCGCGCGTCCGAGCTGTCGTCGACCATGCGCACTTCCAAGGTAGCGGTACGGCCCAGGATGTCCTTGGCCTGTGCCGGATCCTGCACACCGGGCAGCTGCACCACGATGCGGTCGGAGCCTTGCTGCTGGATCACCGGCTCGGCCACGCCCAGCTCATTGATACGGTTGTGCAAGGTCGTGATGTTCTGCTTGAGCGCTTGCTCTTGCACGCTGCGCAGCGATTCAGGCTTGATGTTGGCCCGCACCACATAGGCGCCGCCGGTGCTGACCACATTGGCCTGCAGGTCCGGCATGGTGTCCACAATCAGGTTGCGCACCGTCGTGGCCGTGGCCTCGTCTTGCAGGCGCACTTCCAGCGACTGGCCTTCGCGGTTCACACCACCGTGGCGAATCTTCTTGTCGCGCAGCGCCAGACGCACATCGCTGGTCAGCGCTTCGGTGCGCTTGGTCAGCGCCGCCTGCATGTCCACCTGCAAGGTGAAGTGCACGCCACCACGCAAGTCCAGACCCAGGTACATGGGCTTGGCATGCAGGGCGGTAAGCCAGGCGGGCGAGCGGGAGATCAGGTTCAGCGCCACCACATAGGAGGGGTCGCTGCTGTCAGGGATCAGCACGCGCTCGAGCACGCCCTTGGCCTTGAGCTGCTCGTCTTCCTTGTCGAAGCGGGCGCGGATCGAACCGTTTTCCAGCGCAATGCTCAGCGGCTTGACGTCGGCATCGGCCAGCGCCGACTCCACGCGCTGCTGCAATGCAGAATCCACGGTGACAGTGGCCTTGACCGAGGCCACCTGGACAGCAGGCGCCTCACCAAAAAAGTTGGGCAGGGTGTAAACAACCCCTACCAGAAGCGCGATCACAATGATCGCGTACTTCCAGACCGGATAACGGTTCATGATCGCGCTCTTACCTTACGCAAAATAGAAGGCGCAGCCATGCTGCGCCAATTGCTGTTTCAACGATGGATTACTTCAGCGTACCCTTGGGCAGCACCTGCACCACAGCACCACGCTGCAGTTGCACGACCACGCCCTGGGCCAACTCTACTTGCAGGAACTGTTCGTCCAGGCCCACCACGCGGCCCACGAGGCCCCCATTGGTGGCCACTTCGTCGCCCTTGACCAGCGCATCGATCATGGCACGGGCTTCCTTTTGGCGCTTCATCTGAGGACGGATCATCAGGAAATACAGCACCACAAACATCAGCACCAAGGGCAGCATGCTGGTGAGGGTGGAGGTCATGCCGCCGGAGGCAGCAGCAGCCGGTGCGGTCTGGGCAAAAGCAGAAGAGATAAACAAATGAAGCTCCCAACGTGGATGCAGGCCTTGCCTGGATGACCAAAACCAAGACCCAAAGAGAAGCATTGTATGCGTGCCCCTCTGCGAACACCCAGGCAATACCTTGGATGCCTCTGGTTTTTCCGGTTGTTTTCATGGAATTAAGCAGCTTTCATGCCAGCGCATTGGTAGAAGCCACTATGGCAGATACTGCCGCTTAAGTGGTATTTACGCGCCAAAGTCGCCGCGAGCACCGCCCTGCTCCACGCGCTGTGACAAATTTGTCACGCCCGTTTGCTGCAGCCGCTGACAAAAAAGCCGCCTGGCTTGGCGCGCAGGCGGCTCGATCCACTCGCTTTCACCCGTCAACCGGGCTTCATACCTGTGCCGGTTCGGGCTTGGCAGCAGCCGCGGCTGCCGCTGCGTCATCGGCAGGCGCACGCCAGCGTGCCATCAGCTGCTGCCATTTGCTGCGGGCGGCGGCCAGGTGGCGTTCCTTGACATGGCCGTAACCACGGATGTCTTCGGGAATGCTGGCGATTTCCACCGCCAGCGCCAGGCGCTCGGCGCTCAGGCGCTGCAGCAGCTCCTCAATGCAAGCGCGGTACTCCTGGATCAGTGCACGCTCGGTGCGGCGCTCTTCGGTGCGGCCAAAGATATCGAGCGCACCGCCGCGCAGGCCCTTGAGCCCCGCCATCACACCAAAAGCCTTGCGCATCCAGCCGCCATAGGCCTTCTTGACCAGCTCGCCCTTGTCATTGCGCTTGGCCGTGGTGGGCGGCGCCAGGTGGTGCACGATCTTGTAGTCGCCCTCGAACATGCTGGCAATCTTCTCGCTGAACTCGGCCGTGGTGTGCAGGCGCGCCACCTCGTACTCGTCCTTGTAGGCCATCAGCTTGAACAGGTAGCGCGCCACCGCTTGCGACAGGCGCGTGCTGCTGCCCAGCCTGGCTTCGGCCGCATGCACCTTGTTCACGAAGGCTTCGTAGTCGGCGGCATAGGCGCTGTCCTGGTAATCGGTCAGGAAAGCCACGCGCTTGGCCACCAGCTCCTGCAACGAGGGCTTCTTGACCAGCTGGATCACCTGCTGGGCGGCAAACATGGCCTGCACCTGGGGCAGGTTGGCGGCGCACTGGCGGCCCCATTCAAACGCAGCCTTGTTGTTGTCCACCTGCACGCCGTTCAGCTCCATCGCCCGCATCAGCGCGGCATGGGACAGCGGCACCCGGCCCTTTTGCCAGGCATAGCCCAGGATCAGCGGGTTGGTGTAGATGCTGTCGCCCAGCGCCTGGGTCGCAATGTGCTCGGCATCGAACATGCCCACGCCCTCTTGGCCCACGGCCGCCAGAATCGCCGATTCGCAACCCGCCTCGGGGAACTGCCAGTTCGGGTTGTGCACGAAGGCCGCTGTGGGCGCGCCATGGGTGTTGAGCGCGACAAAGGTACGGCCCTGCTGCATGGCAGCCAACGTGGTCTTGTTGGCCGCGACGATGGGGTCGCAGCCGATGACCAGGTCGGCCTTGGCGGTGTCCACCTTGGTGGTGTAGATCGCGTCGGGCGAGTTGGCGATCTGGATATGGCTCCAGGTCGAGCCGCCCTTTTGCGCCAGACCGGCCGCATCCTGCGTGACCACGCCCTTGCCTTCCAGGTGGGCGGCCATGCCCAGTAGCGAGCCAATGGTGATCACACCCGTGCCGCCCACACCCGCCACCACAATGCCCCAGGCCTGGGTGGCCACGGGCAGGACGGGATCGGGCAACGCAGGCAGCTTGGCCATATCGCCCTTTTTCTCCTTCTTGGCCTTTTTGAGCTGGCCGCCTTCGATGGTGACAAAGCTCGGGCAGAAGCCCTTGACGCAGGAGAAGTCCTTGTTGCAGGTGCTTTGGTTGATCTTGCGCTTGCGGCCAAAATCGGTCTCGACCGGCTCCACCGACAGGCAGTTGGACTGCACCGAGCAGTCACCGCAGCCTTCGCAGACCGCCTCGTTGATGATGACGGTCTTGGCCGGCGTGGCCAGCGTGCCGCGTTTGCGGCGGCGGCGCTTTTCGGTCGCGCAGGTCTGGTCGTAGATGATGGCCGTCGTGCCCTTGAGCTCACGGAACTCGCGCTGGATGCGCTCGAGCTCGTCGCGGTGGTGCACGGTCACACCGGCGCCCAGCTGCACGCCGTCATACTTTTCCGGCTCGTCGCTGACGATGACCAGCTTCTTGACCCCTTCGGACAACAGGCTGGTCATGATCTGCAGCACCGAGTGGCCCTCGGGGCGCTCGCCCACGCGCTGGCCACCGGTCATCGCCACCGCGTCGTTGTAGAGCACCTTGTAGGTGATATTCACGCCCGAGGCAATGCTCTGGCGGATGGCCAGCAAACCGCTGTGGAAGTAGGTGCCATCGCCCAGGTTCGAGAAAATATGCTGGTCGGTGGTGAACGGCGCCTGGCCGACCCAGGTCACGCCTTCGCCGCCCATCTGCGTGAAGGTGCTGGTGTTGCGGTCGGGCATCCAGTTGACCATGTAGTGGCAGCCGATGCCGGCTACCGCGCGGCTGCCTTCAGGCACGCGGGTGCTGGTGTTGTGCGGGCAGCCGCTGCAGAACCAGGGCAGGCGGTCCACCGACTCCTGCTTGCTGTCCTTCAGACCCTGTTCACGCGCGGCAATCACCTGCAGGCGCGCATCCATGCGGCGCACGATGTCGTCGGGCACGCCGAGCTTCTTCAGGCGCTTGGCCAGCGCCTGCGCAATCAGCGCCGGGGTCAGGTCGGCCTTCGGGCGAAGCAACCAGTGGTTGCTGGGGTTGGGCACCGACCACTCGCCGCCCGAGTGGTCGCCCTCGATCTCGTCGAACTTGCCCAGCACATGGGGGCGCACATCGGAGCGCCAGTTGTACAGCTCTTCCTTGAGCTGGTACTCGATCATCTGGCGCTTTTCCTCGACCACCAGAATCTCCTGCAGACCCATCGCAAAGTCGCGGGTGATGGAGGCCTCCAGCGGCCAGACGACGTTGACCTTGTGCAGCCGGATGCCCAACTGGCGGCAGGTGTCATCGTCCAGCCCCAGGTCGATCAGCGCCTGGCGCGTGTCATTGAAGGCCTTGCCGCTGGCGATGATGCCAAAGCGGTCATTCGGCGTGGAGATGACGTTGTAGTTCAGCTTGTTGGCGCGGATATAGGCCAGCGCCGCATACCACTTGTAGTCCATCAGACGCGCTTCCTGCTCCAGTGGCGCATCGGGCCAGCGGATGTGCAGGCCGCCAGGCGGCATCACAAAGTCATCGGGGGTGATGATGTTGACCCGGTCCGGGTCCACCGAGACGCTGGCCGACGACTCCACGATCTCCTGGATCGTCTTCATGCCCGACCAGACGCCGGAGAAACGGCTCAGCGCAAAGGCATGCAGGCCCATGTCCAGGATGTCCTGCACGCTGGAGGGGAAGAACACCGGCGAGCCCACGGCCTTGAAGATGTGGTCACTCTGGTGCGCCGCCGTCGAGGACTTGCTGATGTGGTCATCGCCGGCCAGCGCAATCACGCCGCCGTGCTTGGCCGTGCCGGCCATGTTGGCATGCTTGAACACGTCCACGCTGCGGTCCACGCCCGGACCCTTGCCGTACCAGATGCCGAAGACACCATCGAACTTCTTGCTCTGCGGATACAGGTCGAGCTGCTGCGTGCCCCAGACGGCGGTGGCGCCCAGCTCTTCGTTGACGCCGGGCTGGAACTCGATGTTGTTGTCCTTGAGGTGCTTCTTGGCCGCCCACAGCGCCTGGTCGTAGCCGCCCAGAGGCGATCCACGGTAGCCGCTGATAAAGCCTGCGGTGTTGAGACCTTCCAATGCATCGCGCTGGCGCTGCAGCATCGGCAGGCGAACAAGGGCTTGCACCCCGCTCATGAAGGCACGGCCATGGGCCAGTGCGTACTTATCCTCAAGCGTGACGGTTTCCAGCGCTTTGCGGACGGACTCGGGGAGTGAGGCATTCATCGTCTTGTCTCCTGGGGAGAGCCCCCGGTAGCCGCTTGTGGCAGGTCCGGGATTGTGGGGCGTTATAAGAAGCTGGAACCAAGTCCAGCAGGCAGGGCAAAACACCCCAGCCTTCATCGCTGCAGTGTATGACGGGCAGCGAGAATAAAGTATTCTTTTCCTTGCCGGGGTTTACCTAGTATTTGAAAGAATCTTGCTCAATAATGGCAATAAATGAACCAAATTGACAAATTCGACTGGGCCATCCTCTACGAGCTGCAAAAAAACGCCCGTTTGACGAATGCCGAACTGGCCCAGCGTGTGGGCCTGTCGGCCGCGCCCTGCTGGCGCCGGGTGCGTGCGCTCGAAGAGGCCGGCTACATCACCGGCTACCACGCAACCCTGGACCGCCACAAGCTCGGCCTCGGTGTACTGGCCTTTGTGCGCGTCGATGCCGCGCAGAACACCGCCGACATCACCTTGCGCATGGAGGAATCGATCCGTCTGCTGCCCGAGGTCACGTCCTGCCACTACATCAGCGGCGCGGGCACGTTCGAGCTGCAGGTGGTCGCCAAGGACCTGGAGAGCTTCTCCAGATTTATCCGCAACGTGCTGCTGCACCTGCCCAACGTGAAAGACGTGCACACCACCTTCTCGCTGGGCGAGGTCAAATCCAGCAGCGCCCTGCCGCTGCCGATGACGGCCAACCCCAAGGGCACGCCTTCGCGTTGATCCCCTTTCCTATCCGAGCCGCCACCATGCAAAAGGCCAGCCTGGGGCTGGCCTGGGTGGCACCATCTGCGGAGATCAGCGCTTGGCCACGCCCCTGGGCCACAGCACCCACAGGCGCAGCGGCTGCTTGACCCGGCCGGCAAAATCGCCCGCCTCGTGGCCCCAGCCGGCAAAGTAGTCGGCGCGCACGGCACCCAGGATGGCGCTGCCCGTGTCCTGCGCCATCACCAGGCGGTTGAGCTGCACGGTGGGCCCGGTGGACGACAGCCAGACGGGCGTGCCGTAGGGAATGCTGCCCCGGTCCACCGCAATCGACCGGCCCGGGGTCAGCGGCACACCCTGGGCGCCATTGGGGCCAAACTCGGCATCCAGCGGCGACAGCGGCTCTTCCCTGAAGAACACATAGCGCGGGTTGCTCCAGAGCAGCTCATTGACACGGGTCGGGTTGGCGGCAATCCAGGCCTTGATGCCCGGCCAGGTGGCATCGCGCACCAGGCCCTGGTCCAGCAGCCACTTGCCGATGCTCTTGTAGGGGTGGTCATTGGTGGCAGCATAGGCCACGCGGATCAGGCGCACCGAGCCATCGGCTTCCTGGATGCGCACCCGCCCCGAGCCCTGGATGTGCAGCACCATCGCATCGACCGGGTCGTTGACCCAGGCAATGACCTTGTCCTGCAGCTCGGCCTGCACCTGCGGCAGGGTCTCGATCTGCTGGCGGCTGAACCAGGGCTTGCGCGAGCCCAGCGTGGCCGGCGACCGGTACAGCGGGATCGAATAGCCGTTGCCCGGCTGGCGCGTGCCATCGAGCATGGGCTCGAAATAGCTGGTCAGCATCCCGTCGGGGTTGCCGTCGAGCGATTCGACCCGGTAGGGCTGAAAGCGCGACACCATCCAGGCGCGCTGCTCCTCGGTCGAAGCCAGGCTCATGCGGCGCACCTCGGAGCAGAACTGCGCAAACGGCGCGGGCGGGCGGCTGCAGCTCTTGATCCAGGCATTCCAGGCATCGGCCAGGTTGTCCTGCTCCAGACCGGGCACCGACGACCAGTGCACCGGCACCCAGCGGCTCTTGGCTTGCTGGATCGCCGGGGGCAGCGGCTCATTCGCATCGGGTGGCAGCACCTCGATGCTGCCCGATACCGGCGGGCGGGTGGTCGGCGAAGACGGCTGGTCCAAAGGGACTTGGCTGGAGCAGGCGGCCAGAATTCCTACAATCGCAGCCATCGACAGCGTACGTAAGGAGCGGGTACCGATGGGACTGATATTGCTGGAAGCGCTATTGGCGTTGGTCATACTGGTGGCGATCGTCTGGTGGACGATGTTTGCCGGTCGCAAAAAAGGGGAAATCGTAAGCAAAGATGAGCAGCCTCCTCGCGACTAGCTTGCGCAAATCGTAGGACATGGCCGCTCATTGCCGTCATTTTTACCATTTTTGAACTTTGTCTCTGGCATTTGGCAGTTCTACTGCCCACAATTTGCATCCACGGCCGTCCCCATTTCCGGGGATGCCCTTGCATCAGAGGAGTTCAAGCATGCGTAAACAAATTCTAGTCTCTGCCGTTGCCAGCCTGGCCATTCTGAGCGGCTGCGCCAACATGTCCGACACGCAACGCCAGACGGCCACCGGCGCCGGCGTGGGCGCCCTGGGCGGCGCTGCCGTCGGTGCGATTGCTGGCGGCCATGCAGGCTCGGGCGCCGTCATCGGCGCGGGCATCGGCGCGCTGGGCACCTACATCTGGTCGCAGCACATGCAAAAGCAAAAGCAGGAGATGGAGCAAGCCACCCAGGGTACCGGTGTGGTGGTGACCCAGACGCCGGACAACCAGCTCAAGCTCGACATCCCCAGCGACATCTCGTTCCAGACCAACCGCTCGGACATCCAGGGCAACTTCGCCCCCATCCTGGACCGCTTTGCCGAAGGCCTGCGCAACAACCCCAACGCCCAGGTGCGCATCATCGGCCACACCGACAGCACCGGCAACGACGGCATCAACGACCCGCTGTCGCTGGCCCGTGCCGAGAGCGCACGCAACTACCTGACGCAGCGCGGCGTGAACGGCGCGCGTATCCAGGTACAGGGCATGGGCTCGCGCCAGCCCGTGGCCAGCAATGACACGCCGGCCGGCCGCGCGCACAACCGCCGCGTCGAGATCTATGTGGGTGAGGTGCAGCAAGGCCGCTAACACCAGGCTGTGCGGAACGCACAAAGGGCGCCAGTGGGACTGGCGCCCTTTTTTGCGGGCCTTGCGCTGGCGGCCGTCTCAGGCCAGGTCGCGCAGCAGGTTGGCCAGCTCCACCGCTGATTTGACCTGCATCTTGTCAAACACCCGGGCGCGGTGCACCTCGACCGTGCGCACGCTGATGGTCAATTCATCGGCAATCAGCTTGTTGGGCAGGCCATCGATCACCAGCCGCATGACCGCCTGCTCGCGGTCCGTCAACTCGGCCACGCGCTCGCGCACGCCTTGCTGCGAGCGCAAGGTTTCCAGGTAAGCGCTCGATGCCTGAAGCGCATGCTCGATGCGGTCGACCAGCACATTGTCGGAGAACGGCTTTTCGCAGAAATCAAAGGCTCCGCGCTTGACGGTGGCCACGGCTGTCGGCACATCCGCATGGCCAGTCAGGAAGATCACCGGCAAGGCGGCAATCACATCCATCTCGACCAGGCGATCAAACAGCGCCAGCCCGCTCATGCCGGGCATGCGCACATCCAACAGAGCGCAGGCCGGGTCCACCTGCGGCGGGCGGCTGCGCAGCATGGCTTCAAAGGCCTCGGCCGACGCAAAGCTCTCGCTCAGCAAGCGGCGCGAGCGCAGCATCCAGGCCAGCGCATCGCGCACCTCGGCATCATCATCGACGATATACACGGTCGCATTCACTAGCGGCTGCATCTCTGAACTTTCAATCGTTGCGCCAGGTTGGCAGGGTAAAACTGAAGATGGTTCCACGGGGCTGGTTGGGCAGGTAGCGCAAATGGCTGCCATGCTGCTCCACGACGGTGCGGCACAGGCTCAGACCCAGCCCCATGCCTTCGTCCTTGGTGGTGAAGAACGGCGTATACAGACGCGCGGCCACCTCCTCGGAGATGCCCTCCCCCACATCGGCCACGACAAACTCCACCCAGGCCCGGCCATCGTCGCTGGGCGCCAGCCGCACCAGCATCTGCAGCACCCGGGGGTGCGTGCCGCCATAGTCCATGGCCTGCATGCCGTTGCGGCTGAGGTTGAGCAGCACCTGCTCGACCATGGTCCGGTCACAGAAGACGGCCGGCAAGCCGGGCGCCAGCTCGGTGGCCACATCGACATAGAGTTTACGCGCCTGCAGCCGCACCAAGGGCAATACCGCATCCATCAGCTCGGAGGCCTGCACAAACTCGCGCGACTGGTCGCGCCGGCGCACGAAGCCGTGCACGCTCTTGATGACCTTGCCCGCGCGCTCGGCCTGGAAGGCCATGCGCTGCACGGCCATGCGTACATCGGGCAGGTGCTCCTGTACCTCATCGGGCGAGGCGCCCTCGGGCAGCAGGTTCATGATGCCCGTCGCATAGCTGGAGATGGCGGCCAGCGGCTGGTTGAGCTCGTGGCTCAGCAGCGAGGCCATCTCGCCCACCGTCGCCAGGCGCGCGGTGGCCTGCAGGCGCTCCTGCGAGGCACGCGAGAGTTCCTCGACCCGGCGCTGCTCGCTCATGTCGACAAAGGCGCTCATCCAGCCGGTATGCAGACCGGCGGCATTGATCAGCGGTGCCTCGAAAATCAGCACCGGAAAGCGCCGGCCATCCTTGTGCATGAAGGTGGACTCATAGCCCTCGCGCGGCGGTGGCAGATGGCCCGACAGGCGGATCTGCTGGCGGCGCGCGTATTCAGGCGCCATCTCGGGCGGCCAATAAGGCGTGGCCTTGCTCGGATCCAGAATCTCCTCGGCCGAGAACCCAACCATCTCGCAAAACGCCGGGTTCACATAGGTGACCTTGCCATGCAGATCGCGCGCGCGCAGCCCCGTTACCAGCGAGTCCTCCATCGCCTTGCGAAAAGCCAACGCGTCGCCCAGGTCGCGCTCAGCCTTCAAGCGGCGGCGGTTGTCCCGCACCAGCACCACCAGCACGGTGATCAGCGCGATCGACATGCCGGTGACCAGCGCGGTGAGCACGTTCGGGAAGACGTTCGGCGCCGCATGCCAGCTGTCCACCCGCAGCATCAGCGCCACGCCGGGCAGATCGAGCAGCTGGTTGGAGGTGAACACCCGCGTGCCGCGCCGCGGGGTGCTGACGATCGCCAGGCGCGTGCCATCGGTCTCGGTGAAGGACAGCTCATGGTTGCGGCGCAGGCTCTCGTTGACCAGGTCCGACAGCACGTTCTGCAGGATGTAGGTGGCCACGGCAAAGCCGTGCAGCTGGTCGCCGGTGATCACCGGCACGCACAGCTCGAGCAGCTCCAGCCCGGTGCCATTGCCCTGCGACAGGAAATAGCTGCCCGCATACGAGGCGGCGCCCGTATTGCGGGCGCGCAGGCAGGCGGTATGGCTTTCGGTGTTCATGCCGGTGCGGTCAATCGCCGACCATTGCAGGCTCAGATAAGGCGACTCCTCACTGGCCTCGATCTGCAACTGCGGGTTGCGCCACTCGATATGGGCGAGATCGCGCTGGTTGCGCAGGATGGTCGCGGCCGCCGACTGCCAGGCCATCACATCGCTGTCATAGCGTGGCATGCTGCGCAGGCGGTTGACGTTGTCGTTGAACAGGCTGCGGATGTCGCTGACGGCATCCTGGGCCTCCCGGTCCAGGCGCTGCTGCACTTCGGAGATCTCATAGCGCCCCGCCAGCCAGACCTGGGTGACCAGGGTGCCTGCCACCAGCAGTACCAGCGCCGACCACAATGACCAGCGGCGCCAGCTCTGGTGCCAGCGCTGCGCCAGTGCCTGCGCCCAATGCGCCATCAGCATACGCGGTGCTGCAAGGCCGGCAGTTGCTGGCGCCAGCGCTGCAGCTGCGCCCAATCCAGTTCGGCCAGCACCACGCCAGGCTCGCTGGCCTGCAGCGCCATCACCTCACCCCAAGGGTTGATGGCCATGCTGTGGCCCCAGGTGCGGCGGCCGTTCTCATGCTGGCCGCCCTGGGCTGCTGCCAGCACATAGGCCAGGTTTTCCACGGCCCGCGCGCGCAGCAGCAGCTCCCAGTGGGCCTGGCCGGTGGTGTAGGTAAAGGCGCTGGGCACCAGCATCAGCTGCGCGCCGGCCTGCGCATGCAGGCGGTACAGCTCGGGAAAGCGCAGGTCGTAGCAGATGCTCAAACCAATGCGCCAGCGCTGGCCATCGCGGCTGGGCAGGTCAAACTGCACCGGCGTGCTGCCCGGCGCGATGACCCGGTGCTCGTCATAGGACTCGCGCTCGTTGGCATAGCAAAACAAGTGCATCTTGTCGTAGCGCAGCACACAGTCGCCTTGCGGGTTGTAGACGCAGCTGCTGTTGTAGACATGGTCGGCATCGGGCCCCTGCAAAGGCAGGGTGCCGCCGACGATCCACAGGCCCAGGCTGCGGGCGCTGTCAGCCAGAAACTGCTGCATCGGGCCTTCGCCAAAAGCCTCGGCCAGTGCCAGCTTGTCGGTATCGCGCTGGCCCATCAGACAGAAGTACTCGGGCAGCACCGCCAGCTCCGCGCCGGCGGCGGCGGCCTGCTGCAGCAACTGCCAGGCCTGTGCGCGGTTGTGCTCCCAGCGCGTGCTGGTCACCATTTGGAGTGCGGCTACTTTCATCGATGCATCCTGCAAGAGAAACTGGCAGCTATTATCCGTAAGCTCCGACCTGGGGCGGCACTTGCGGATATCGAAGGTGACTCAGCGCAGCAGGGGCCGGGCGTTCAATGCGGCGTGCCGATGGCGTTGGGGTCGGCTTCTTGGCGGCGGTTGAGGCGCTTGACCTCGGGCTCCGACCAGGAGCCACTGACCTCGAACTCCTGGGTCACTGCCTGCGTCAACGGCCCCTTGAACAGCGCCTGTGCCAAAAAGGTGCCGATGCCGATGACCGGATTGATGGCTGTGGTCACCAGCGCCATCGTCGTGGTGTTCAACTCGGGAATGACGACTACATGCAGGTCCTGCGTCTCGTCGCGCAGATTGGCACTGCCTTCGAGCAGCACGGCGGCGGTGACGCCCTTCATCTGCAAGTTGGTGGTCGAGGCCACGCCGTCGCTCACCAGCACATCGCCGCGCACAAAGTCAAAACCAAAACCGGCACTGAACACATCCTTGAAATCCAAGGTCAGGCGGCGCGGCAAGGCCTGCAGATTGAGCACGCCCAGCAGCTTGGCGGCACCAGGCTCCACCTTGAGGAACTGGCCCTGGCCCACATCGACATGCAGTTTGCCATCCATGCTGTTGTAGTCGGGGCTCACCGGGCTGCCTGTCCAGCCGATGCGGCCCTGTACCGCACCCTTGCCCTGGCGCACCACGCCAGCCATGCCCAGGCGGGCCAGCAGCGCGCCGGTGTCCTTCAGGTCCAGCCGCATTTCCAGCTCGGTGCGGCGCCCGCCGGAGCTGCTGCGCTTGGCGCCCCAATCACCGCTGGCCTGCAGGCTGGCGGCATCGTTCGAGAGCACCATGTTTTTCAGCTGCCACCAGGAGCTGTCGGACTGGCGCTGGTTGACCGCCTGCACCTCCAGCCGCCCCACCGAATGCTGGCGCCAGCGCAAGTCCTCGACCACGACATCCAGCGCCGGCAACTGCCCCGGCTCCTGCTCGGGCGCGTCATCGTGGCTGGCACCGGGCTTGCTGTCGGCGCCGTCCTGGCCCACGCGCAACTGGCTCAGGCGCGCACGGATGGTGCCCGGGCCTTTGGCCTCTTGCTCGTATTCCAGCTGGCCATCGAGCAGGCTGGAGCTGACCTGGCTGCGCCAGCGCTGCCCCGTGCGCGAGCCGCTCAGGTGCAGGTTATGGATGTCGATCCCGCGCACCTGCACGGTGCCCAGGCGAATATCCCAATGGTCTGGCAGGAAAGCCTGGTACGCGTCGCTGGCGGGCGGCGAGGCCGCGGCGCCCTCGGCAGCGGGGGCCCGCGCAGGCGGCGCCATGGCCTTGATGCGCTGGGCCAGCGCCTGCCATTCCTGCACATCGACCTGGGGCAGTTGCACTTCCGCAATCACCCCCTTGGCGGGCAAGGTCAGCGCACCGGCGCCCAGGCGCAGCACACCGCTGACGACCTTGTCAGGGATGTTGTCGTCGGCACTGATATCCCGCACATAGCGCAGCTGCAGGCGGCCACCCACATCCAGCTGCATGTTCTGGCGCACCAGCGCGGCGCGCGGGGCATCGGGCACGGTGCTGGCAAACTGGGTCGGCCAGACCTCGTCGGCGGCTTTTTTCAGCGGTGGCGGCAGCGCCAGCGCCATGCCGGCCAGATCGCTGCGCACCTCCACCAGCGGCACGCCCTGGGCCATGCCGATGTCCAGCTGGTAGGCGGCCTGGCCCTGGGCCCACTGCGCCAGCTGCACCACCGGCCCCAGCTCCTTGGCGCGCAGCAGACCGTCCGCCGTAGCGACGCCCTGGGCCCGCACCTTGAGCCGGGGGCCATGGTCCGCACCTGCGGGCATGCCACTGACATCCATGCCGCCGGAAAACTTCACCGGCCCCCCAAAGGCCTGGCCCTGCAGATCCTGCAGCGCAAAGCCGTGCTCGGAAAACTGTACCTCGCCGGTGACCTTCTCCACCACCGGTGAGTCATCGTGGAACTGGATGCGGTTGCCCGGCAGCAGTACCTTGCCTTCGACCTTGGACTGGGCCATCTCATGCACCGGCAGGTCCAGCTTGAGCTGCAACTGGGTATCGCCATCAGCCTGGGTCTGCGCCAGCGCATGCTGGGTCAGCGCATCAATGGCACTGCCGCGCACGGTCGAGAGCATGTCCGCCAGCGGCCCACGGGCCTGCGCATTGACAAGCACGCGGGTCTCGTGGAAATTGGGAATCTGCGCGCTGGTCTGGTCGACGACGATGCGCGCGTTGCCGTCCAGAATGCCCTTGGCCTTGTTGACCTGCATGCCGTTGCCTTCAAACACCAGCTCGCCCGAGAGGCGATGGAGTTCGGGCCAGGGCTTGTCGCCCGGGTGCAGGTGCGAGTTGGGCACATAGGCATAGCGCACATCGCGCACCGGCGCGACGATACGGAACAGGCCATGGCGCGAATCGGGAAAAGGCACTTCCCAGAGGTCGCCCTGGATCTCGAACTGCACATTGCTGGCCTGGCCGGCCAGCACGGCATCGCGCACATAGTGGCGCGCATCGGGCGGAATATGCAGTGGCAGATAACGGTGCACCTGCGTGCCATCGGCCCGGTCAAGCACGCCCTTGAGTTCCAGAATGCCGGGAAAGCGCGATTGCGAGCCGGACTTCTGCGGGTCTGCCGTGTGCCAGCTCCAGCGCGCATGGCCCGCCGCATGCGGATTGGCGAATTCCAGCCGTTCGGACTGCATCTGGATGCGATCGCCCTGCACCGTCCACTGCAGCTCGGTGTTGGCCGAGGTGATTGGCAGCAACGGCTCTTCAAAGACCGAAGGCAGGTAGAGCGCGCCATCGGCAAAGCGCAGTTTGGCCTGCCCCCCGCCAGCGCGCGCCTCGATGGCCAGATCCAGCCCGCGCAGGCCGGCGTGCGGCTGCCCGGCGGCCAGCACCAGGCCGCCATGGCTGTCACGCGCGGCATTGGCCTTGGGTGCCGCAGCCGGCATGCCAAAGGCCAGCTGGCCCACATCGGCCTTGACCTGCCAGTCCTGCCAGCGGTCGATATCACCGCGCCAGTGGGCCGATGCACTGCGGATCAGACCGGCCGGCCGGTTGCTCTGCAGCCACTGGCGTGCGTTGTCGGGGATGGGCAGCAGCCGCGCCAGCTGGGCCAGGGAGGCGATATCGAGCGACTGGGCACTGGCCTCGGTCTCGCTGGGCTGCTTGCCCTGCGCATAGACGTGGTTGATGCGGGCGCTGCCGCCGGGCCATTGCTCGCCGTTGGCCGATTCGACCGCCAGGTTCTCCGTCAGCAAGCGAAAGCCGCTGTCATCGGCAGCGCCGCCGATGCGGCCCTGCACCGAGCGCAGCAGCAGCACCGAGCCCTGCGCCGCTTTGTCATCACCGGCAGCGGCGGCTGGGCGGCGCACGCCCACATCGCGCAAGGCGACATCGGCGGTGCCGTTCGCAAGCTTGCCACGCGTCACATCCAGCCACAGCCTTGCCGAGCCCTGGCCCTGCTGCAGACCCACCGCAGGCGGCAGATAGGGCGCCATCGCCGCAGCGTTGAGCTGGAGCGCTTCGAGGTAGACCTGACCGCTCCAGTGCTTCCAGTTGCCATCGTGCAGCGCCCACAGCGGCTGGTGCATGCGGCCGCGCAGCTCCAGCGTATCCCCCCAGTCTTCGGGAGGGCGCACGCGCAGTTGCCATTCGTGGCGCAGGCCCGGGTTGCGCAGCAGCAGATGCACATCGCTGAAAGTGATGGGGGGCAGGCCGCGCAGCTGGTCATCCCAGACGATGCTGCCGCCTTGCAGCAGCACCTCGCGCTGGCGGAACAACCAGTCGCCAGCACTGCCGCTGTTGCTGTCCTGCGAGGTATCGACCAGCACGCCGGCCACGCGCACACTGCCATCGGCAGCGCGTTGCACCGTCAGCTGCGGCGCGTCGATGACGATCTGCTCGGTCCGCAGCCGCAGCAGCGACGGCACCGACAACGCCACCTTGATCGTATCCAGGGTAAACCCTGTGGATCCATCGGGCTGCTCGATGCGCAGCCCTTTGACCGCGATCGCCGGCACCAGGCTGTTATGGCCTTCGGCCTGCAAATGGTCAATGCGCACCGGCACGCCGAGCGCCTGCGACAGCCGAGATTCCACTTGCGGGCGAAAGTCATTGATACGGGGCACAATCCACCAATGCAGCGCCGCCACGGCCAGTGCCAGCAGCAGCGCCAAGCCCAGCAATAAGCCCACAGACCATTGCACCAGCTTGGCAGCGAGCTTGAGCAATCGGGGCGCGCGCACAGTCAATCGAGTCCAATCAGTTAGGGGAAAGCGAAATTATGACCCGCGGCAAGTCCCTCGCTCGCGTCGCATATGTGAGCATTTGAACAGTTCTGCCGCAGGACATTGTCGATAAAGCGCTATGGCACACACGGATATCACGCCCCCGCAGGCCAGCCTGCCTCTGTCTGAGCATTCGCGCTTCATCCAGCGCCTGCACCGCCGCTACGAGGGTTTGCTGGATCTGCTGCCCAGTGGTGCCCCCAGCCATGCAACGATGGCCGCCACCTTGGCGGCGCTGCAGGCCCAGGGGTATGCGCTGGGGGCTGCGCTGCGCATTCTTCGGCAGCTGGTCATGGAGCGGCTGGTGCATCTTGACTGCGACTCGCAGGCTGATCTGCAGACCATCACGCAAGGGGTGACCGAGCTGGCCGAGCTGGCACTGGACGCCGCCTGCACCGCAGCACGCGCAGAGCTTGACGGCCGCCATGGCGCACCGCGCGACGCCGAGGGCAACCCGGTGCAACTGTGGGTGATCGGCATGGGCAAACTGGGCGCGCGCGAGCTCAATGTGTCCAGCGATATCGACCTGATCTATATCTATGAGCAAGAAGGCGAGACCCAGGGCCAGCCCGATGGCCGGGGCAAGATCAGCAACCACGAGTACTTCATCCGTGCGGTCAAGCTGATCTACCAGCTGATTGGAGAGACCACCGAGCACGGCTTTGTGTTCCGCGTCGATCTGATGCTGCGGCCCAATGGCAACTCGGGCCCGGCCGCCATCTCGGTGGCAGCGCTGGAGGACTACCTGCAGACCCATGGCCGCGAATGGGAGCGCTTTGCCTGGCTCAAGAGCCGCATCGTGGCACCGCTGGCCGATATCCGCACCCCCAATGTGCAGGCGCTGCGCGGCGCGGTGCTGCCCTTTGTGTTTCGGCGCTACCTGGATTACGCCGTGTTCGACTCGCTGCGCAGCCTGCACCGCCAGATCCGCGAGCATGCGGCCAAGCGCAGCGCGGGCCATCCCGAGCGCGCCAACGACGTCAAGCTCTCGCGTGGCGGCATCCGCGAGATCGAATTCATCGTGCAACTGCTGCAGGTGGTGCGGGGCGGCCAGTTCCCCGAGCTGCGCTGCCGCGCCACCTTGGAGGCATTGCAGCGGCTCGAGCGCGCCAGCCTGATGGCACCCGAGACAGCGCAGGCGCTGGCCGATGCCTATGTTTTCCTACGCAAGGTGGAGCACCGCATCCAGTACCTGGACGACCAACAGACCCACGTGCTGCCGACCCGCGATGACGACCTGCGGTGGATGGCGCAGACCCTGGGCTATGACGACGAGTGCCGCTTTCTGCACCAGCTCGATGCCCACCGCGAGCTGGTCGCCCAGGAGTTTGACAAGCTGCTGGGCGGCAACGAGGCCTGCAAGAGCGGCCAGTGCGGCGGCGCCAAGGGCGCAGCGGCCAGCGCCCCGGAGCTGGAAACGGTGCTGCCCAAGCTGCCCGAGGCGGTGCGCGATCGCGTGCTGCAGTGGCAGCGCAACCCCCGCTACAGCTACCTGAGCGATGCCGGCCGGGGCCGCCTGGTCTTGCTGCTGCAGCGCACCGCCCAGTGGTTGGGCCAGGGCCAGGTGAGCGAGATCGCCGCAGTGCGGCTGGCCGACTGGATGGAATCACTGCTGCGCCGCGAAAGCTATCTGGCGATGCTGCAGGAACGCCCGGCCGTGCACGAGAAGCTGATGCACATGCTGGGCGCCGCCAAATGGCCTGCCCGCTACATGCTGCAGCATCCCGGCGTGATCGACGAGCTGGCCAGCGATGCGCTGATGCATGAGCGCTTCAATCCGCAGGAGTTCGAAGCGGATCTGGAGCGGCGCCGCGCCGCGCTGCAATCGACTGCCGAAGATGATGACGAAAACCTGCTGAACCTGCTGCGCCGCGCCCACCATGCAGAGACCTTCCGCACCCTGGCGCGCGACATCGAGCAGCAGATCACCGTCGAGCAGGTGGCCGATGACCTCTCGGCACTGGCTGACGCCGTGCTGCGCGTGACGACCCGCTGGTGCTGGGGCCGGCTCAAGAGCGCCCACCGCGAAGAGCCGCAGTTCGGCATCATCGGCTACGGCAAGCTTGGCGGCAAAGAGCTGGGCTACGGCAGCGATCTGGACATCGTCTTTGTGTTCGATGACGATGACGAACGCGCACCCGAGGTCTACTCGGCTTTCGTGCGCAAGCTGATCAGCTGGCTCACCGTCAAGACCGGCGAGGGCGATCTGTTCGAGATCGACACCGCGCTGCGTCCCAACGGCAACTCCGGCTTGCTGGTCACCAGCTTTGAGTCCTACGCCAACTACCAGCAGCAGCGGGGCAGCAACACCGCCTGGACCTGGGAGCACCAGGCGATGACCCGCGCCCGCTTTGTGATGGGCAGTGCAGAGCTGGCAGCGCGCTTTGACGCGGTACGCGAGGCAGTGATCACGGCGCCCCGTGATGCGGTGGCGCTGGGCAGTGAAATCGCGACGATGCGTGAGCGCGTGCGCAGCGCCCACAAGGTGCCGGCGGGCCTGTTCGATGTCAAGCACAGCGTCGGCGGCATGATGGATGTGGAATTTGTCGTGCAGTACCTGGTTTTGCTGCATTCCGCTTGCAATCCCCAATTGCGGCCCAACTTGGGGAACATCAGTCTGCTGCGCCGCGCCGAGAACGCAGGCCTGCTGCCTGCCGGTATGGGTGAGGCGGCGGCCAATGCCTACCGCGCACTGCGGCGTGTGCAGCATCTGGCCCGCTTGAACGAGGCGCCCACCCAGGTGCCGGAGACTGCGTTGCTGGAGGAACAACAGACGGTAAGAACGCTATGGAAGGCGGTGTTGCAGAGCACATAAACCCTGTAGAAAGACCGATGGAACTCGGGTTTTCATAAGGGTTTATACTGTGACGCTGCCATTCGCTAGCATTCACTTACGTGCAAGCGCCACCAAAACAATGCACTATCAGGCCTCAGGCAGCGATTAATTCGACAAATGATAACAGAAAGAAACAAATTATTTATTTGTTTACAATACATTTAGCATCAGCGCTGGAAACTTAAACCGGCGATCCATCTCTGTACTGAGGGAAAGCGATAGGCATAGTTTTTCATACCGGTTTTAATGTTGCGAAGTCTTTCAGGCCCTAACGGCATGACTGCAAACCTGAAGTGCTTCTCCTCCCTCCCTCTCTATCATTCACTTCGGGACGCTTCGCAACTTTTTTTATACCCAGGCCCAGCCCTCAACGGCTGGGCCTTTTTTTGGCTGCGCGCTGCCAGCCACCGTCCGCAGGCCCGGAGAATATTCAGCAATAGGTTGCCGGACCGCCGCCAAACGGGCGGGCGCGGTCCGGGCAAGCCGGCATGCAGAGCCCGGCAGAGCATTGCGCAGAGAAGCGCTGTGGATCAGCCCTGGGGCTGGGTCGCCGCAAAGCTGGGCCGGGCCTCCAGGCGATCGAGCAGCTGGGCCAGCTGGGGGTAGCGGCCTGCCCAGTCCAGCTCCGGGAAGCGGAACCGCAACCATGCCAGGCAGCAACCGACGGCGATGTCGGCCAGGCTGATATGTACGCCGTTGCCGGCAAAATAGGTCTTCTCGCCCAAGCCCAGGCTCATCGCGTCCAGCCCGGCCCAGACTTTGCCCAGTTGGCGCTCCACCCAGGCAGGGCTGCGCTGCAGCTCAGTGCGGCCTGCAAAGGCATATTCCATACGGGCCAGCACGGCGGCATCGAGCACGCCATCGGCCATCGCCTCCCAGCTGCGCACTTCAGCGCGCTCGCGGCCCAGGCTGGGAATCAGACGGCCTACGGGGGACAGGGTATCGAGGTACTCGACGATCACGCGCGAATCCACCAGCGCCGAGCCATCGTCGAGCACCAGGCAAGGCACCTTGCCCAGTGGGTTGACCAGGGCAATCGTCGCCCTGTCGCCCCAGACATCCACCGTCTCCAGACGGTAATCGAGTTTTTTCTCGGCCAGTACCACGCGCACCTTGCGCACAAATGGGCTGGTCAGACTTCCTAGCAATTTCATAGCAGTAAAACCCATGCTGGCGGTGTCCTTTCGGTCACCAGGTGACCTCCAGCCGGCAGACGGCGTGGAGGGCCTTGCGGGTATCCGGACCCGCAGATTGTAAATAGGCAAATCCAGACTGTAGATGCGGCAAACGCCCCGCTCCTACAATAGCGGCCCATGAGCCTGTCTTCCCTTACCGCCCTTTCTCCGCTGGATGGCCGCTACGCCTCCAAACTCTCCACCCTGCGCCCGATCATGAGCGAATTCGGCTACATGCATCGCCGCGTACAGGTGGAAATCACCTGGTTCATCGCGCTGTCCGATGCCGGTTTTGCCGAGTTCTCGCCGCTGTCCGAAGGTGCCCGCAGCTACCTGCACGGCCTGGTGAACAACTTCAGCGAAGCCGACGCGCAGGCGATCAAGGACATCGAAAAGACCACCAACCACGATGTCAAGGCGGTGGAATACTGGATCAAGAGCAAGTTCGAGGCGCGCCCAGAGCTGCTCAAGGCGGCCGAGTTCGTGCACTTTGCCTGCACCAGTGAAGACATCAACAACACCAGCCATGCGCTGCAGATCCGCGCCGGCCGCGACCAGGTGATCCTGCCTGGCCTGGACCGCGTGGTGCTCAAGCTGCGCGAGATGGCGCACCAGTACGCTGCGGTGCCCATGCTCAGCCGCACCCACGGCCAGACCGCAAGCCCCACGACCGTGGGCAAGGAACTGGCCAATGTGGTGGTGCGCCTGCAAGGCGCGATGGACCGCATTGCCAACGTCAAGCTGCTGGCCAAGATGAACGGCGCGGTGGGCAACTACAACGCCCACCTGTCGGCCTGGCCCGACTTCGACTGGGAAAGCTTCAGCAAGAACGTCGTGGAAAAGCACGAACCCCAGGGCCTGGGCCTGACCTTCCAGCCCTACTCGATCCAGATCGAGCCGCATGACTACATGGCCGAACTGTTTGACGGCATTGCCCGCGCCAACACCATCCTGATCGACCTGTCGCGCGACATCTGGGGCTATGTCTCGGTGGGCTACTTCAAGCAGCGCCTGAAGGCCGGAGAGATCGGCTCGTCCACGATGCCGCACAAGGTCAACCCCATCGACTTCGAAAACGCCGAAGGCAACCTGGGCCTGGCCAATGCACTGCTGCGCCACCTGTCGGAAAAGCTGCCGATCAGCCGCTGGCAGCGTGACCTGACCGACTCCACCGTGCTGCGCAACATCGGCGTGGCCACCGGTTATGCCGCGCTGGCCTACACCTCGCTGATGACCGGCCTGAACAAGCTGGAGCTGAACGAAGAGCGCCTGGCCGAAGACCTGGACAATGCCTGGGAAGTGCTGGCCGAGCCGATCCAGACCGTCATGCGCCGCTATGGCGTGCAAGGCGCTTACGAAAAGCTCAAGGAAGTCACCCGTGGCAAGACGGTGCGCGCCGAAGACCTGCACCAGCTGATCAACAGCCTGGAGATCCCGCAGGCCGACAAGGAACGCCTGCTGGCGATGACCCCGGCCAGCTACATCGGCAAGGCCACCGAGCTGGCCCAGCGCGTTTAAGCCCGTGCGCCCCCAGAGGCCAGGTACCCCCTGGCCTCTTGCCTTTTCTCTCACCGCCCGGCGGACAGCAATGCGGCTGCCGGGCGCGCCGGATTCACCCCCGAAGCCCAGGCTTCGTCACCAGACCCTGCCCCATGGCTATCAAATCCACGATCTACAAGGCCAATCTGTCGATTGCCGATATCGACCACAACTACTACGCCGACCACAACCTGACCCTGGCGCGCCACCCCAGCGAAACCGACGAGCGCATGATGGTGCGCCTGGTGGCGCTGGCCCTGAACGCGCACCAGCTGCAGGACCTGTGCAACGGCGACGGCACCCTGGGCTTTGGCGCCGGCCTGTCCGACCCGGACAACCCCGATGTGCACCTGACCGATTTCACCGGCGCCAAGCGCATCTGGATCGAAGTGGGCCAGCCCGAAGAAAAGCCGATCACCAAGGCCTGCAACAAGTCGGACCATATGCTGGTCTACTGCTTCAACCATGCCGCCGAGATCTGGTGGAAGGGCCTGGAAGGCAAGCTCGCGCGCCAGGAAAAGCTCGAAGTGTTCCGCCTGCCGACGGAGGTGTCGCAATCGCTGGCCGACCTGGCCGAGCGCAGCATGCAGCTGCAGGCCACCATCCAGGAAGGCCAGCTGACCTTGTCCAGCGACAAGGGCACCGTCTTTGTAGAACCTATTCGCTGGAAGTGATGCCGCCTGCGGAATGCGCACGTTCCGCATAGCGGTTGAAGCGCCAGGCCGTGCCCTGCGCGGTGATGCGCCGCCACACCGCCCGCTTTTGCACAGGCGTGTAGGCCAGCCAGTGCTGCACCTCGTCGAAGCTGCGGCCGCAGCCCGTGCAGACCTCATCGCCCTGGCTGGTGGAGCAGATGGCGATGCAGGGCGTGTCCGGGGTGGTCTCCCACCAATCCAGCCAGGCCCGCATCGCGGCATCCCCCAGCTCGCGGGCCTCCACCGCATCCTGGCGCTGGTAGACCATCCGCGCATACACCTCGGCCAGCGCAGCAACCTGGGGTGACAGCGACGCACCCGGGCCACTGGGCGCGCGCTGGCGCCAGTGGTTGATGGCCGCTTCCAGATCAGTCAGGTGGATGGATTCCATAGCTGCGGGGATGATAGCTCTGCAGCAACCAAATCACCAAACGCCAGCCCGCATCCACTTGTTCACAGCTTGTTATCCACAGGTGTGGGCAAACACAAACATGCGGGAATACTCTGTGCGCTGGCCCGGTCTTTGTCACCCCAAAGCGCCGTGTTTGTGTTCCAATACGCGCTGACGAAGGGGAGTAGCTCCCGTCGATGCCTTGCCTGCGGCAAGCGCAGCGACATGTAATGCGTCGTCAGTACGAAGCCTCACGGCTTCCGGCGCGTTAGGTTCATGGCCCACATGATCTGAGCAAGACCTTTGAAAACCATGGTGCCGCACCACAGGTCTTTCGAAGCTACTGCCCCGGCTGTTGGCCATTTCTAGCGTCAACGCCGAACCACGTCGCCTCCCTGACTTGTAACGACACCCTACTGGCTGGTCTGTGCATGGTGCATGGGCCGCTTTTTCAAAAATTAGGTGCTTACATGGACTTGGATTTTCTGACGCACGCGCCCTTCTGGATTGCACTGGGCCAAATCATCATCATCGACATCCTGCTCGGCGGGGACAACGCGGTGGTGATTGCACTGGCTTGCCGCAAGCTGCCCCCTGACCTGCGCCGCAAAGGCATCATCTTCGGTACCGCTGGCGCGATCATCTTGCGCGTCATCCTGATCGCGTTCGCGATGTTCCTGCTGGCCCTGCCGTTCCTGAAGTTTGTCGGCGCCGTCCTGCTGTTCTGGATCGGCATCAAGCTGCTGGTGCCTGAAGACGAAGACCACGGCAACATCCAGGGCAGCGACCGCCTGTTTGCCGCCATCAAGACCATCATCGTTGCCGACCTGGTGATGAGCGTGGACAACGTGATCGCCATTGCCGGCGCCGCACAGAACGCCGGTGACGAGCACCACATGCTGCTCATCATCCTGGGCCTGCTGATCTCGATCCCAATCATCGTCTGGGGCAGCCAGCTGGTCATCAAGCTGATGGAGCGCTTCCCGATGGTCATCACCGCCGGCGGCATGCTGCTGGGCTGGATTGCAGGTGGCATGCTGGTGTCCGACCCCGTGTTTGCCAACCCTGACAAGTGGACCTGGATGTTCAAGATCGACCAGAGCAAGACGCTGCACTATGCAGCCGCTGCCGCTGGCGCACTGATCGTGCTGGTGCTGGGCAAATGGCTGGCCGGCAAAAAAGCCAAGGAACTCCCGGCGGCCAACGTACACTAAGCCTATACCCGCCCTCTATCACCACCGCTGGCAGCCCCGCGCTGCCAGCCCCACTTAGGCCACTTGGATGAACGTAAAAATAGTCTTTGTAGATGATGCCGCCTTTGCCCTGCAGCGCTTGAACGAGCGCGCAACCATCAACGACGAGCACTGGGTGCTGGTGGCTTGTGCCCCCAAGATCACCCGCAGGGCCAGCCGCTGGGGCAATCGCAGCACCCTCGAAAAGTGGCGCAACAAGTGGGCCAAGAACCTGTTTGAGGGCCTGATCCCGCAAAGCACCCAGCTGCAGCGCGCCCGCGTCTCGACCCATATCTCGGAAGTGAGCGTTCAGCAAATGACCGCCCAACTGCATGCCGAGTACCCCGAGGCCGAAGTGCTGGACTGGCGCCGCCCCAAGGCCATCTCCGAGCCGCCATCGGCCGACTTTGTGCCGCGCCCTGCCAAGCTGGCAGGTTCGCTGCTGGGCATTCTGGGTATCTGTTTCAGCCTGGTACTCGACGGCGCGTAAGCCATCAGCCGCACCACCCCACATAAAGCGCCTTCGGGCGCTTTTTTCATGGCGGGGTTTGCCAAGCCAGCTATCGTTGGATGCCGGCCTATACACAGCGCGCCTGCCATCCGCTATGCTGGAGCCATGAAACTCATACTCAAATGGCTGCTCTCCGCAGTCGCCCTGCTCTGTGTCGCCTACCTTTACAGTGGCGTGGAAGTCCGCAGCTTTGGCGCGGCGCTGATTGCAGCGCTGCTGATAGGGCTGTGCAATGCGATAGTGCGGCCCGTGCTGATCGTGCTGACCCTGCCCGTCACCATCCTGACCTTGGGTCTGTTCATCTTTGTCATCAACGCGCTGATGTTCTGGGCCGCGTCCGGCATCGCAGGCAGCGGCTTTGTGGCGCACGGATTTTGGGCTGCGCTGATCGGCTCGGTGCTCTACTCCATCATCAGCCTCGTCATCGAATCACTTACGGGCCGCCTGCTCCTTGGCAAGTGATTGCATCTCGCGCAAGCGGGTGTCGATGATCGAGGCCTCGTAGTAGTCGTTGCGGTTGGGGCTGTTGCGCGCCATGTCCTGCCCGGCGCGCAGGCGGTCTACCGCTGCTGGATAGTCATACTGTGCAGCCCGGCTCTCGGCCTCCGCACGGATGGAGCGCAGCGGCTGGTTCTGCTGGCGCAGCACCCATGACAATGCAAGCCAGGCCCCCGCATCCTTGGGCCACTGCACCACCAGGGTCTGCAGGCGGCTGCTGGTCTGGCGCAACACTCCGTCATAGGCCGCCAAACCTGTGGCAGGCAGCTGCGCCAGTGCCTGTGCAGCCAGCACCAGCTCGGGCCGGTCACTGCTCTGGCCTGCATCGTCGCCCACCACCGCTTTGACCTCCGGCAGCAGCACATCGCGGCTGCTGTCCTGGATGCTCAGCGATTTGTCCGAGCCCTGCGTGATCACCGCCTCATTGACCAGGCCAGACATCGCATTGCTGACGGTCACCGAGGTGCTACCCGCCTTGCTGGGCGGGGGCTTGAGTGGCTGGATCTTGGCCAGCGCCGCCAACGCATCCTGCGGCTGGCGGTTGCGCAATGCCAGATCGGCGCGCAACAGCTGCGCCTGGCGCATCGCATCGGGGTGGGCCTGCACGGTGGCATCCAGCTGGTCCAATGCGGCCAGCGCTTCAGCATGGCGCCCGAGTTGGTTTTGGGACATGGCGGCCAGATACCAGACACCTGCCCGCTGCTCCAAAGAGCGGTTGGCAAAATCGGCCGCCGTGGTCAATTGCACCCATTGGTGCAATACCTGGGGCTCAGGCTTTGACAGTATGCGGGCCCGGGCCGACATCATCTGCGCCACCATGCCCGTGTCCTGTGGTTTGCGTGCAGCACCGGCCGGCAAGCGTGACTGCATGTCGGCAATGCGCTCGGTCGTCAGCGGGTGGGTGCGCAGGTAGGGCCAGCTGCCGTTGTCGTTCATGCGGTTGGCTTGCTGCAGCTTTTCAAACATGCTGACAAAACCCGCTTGCGAGTAGCCGGCAGGCGGCATCAGGCTCATGCCGGTGCGATCCGCCTCGCGCTCCATATCGCGTGAGAAGTTCAGCTGCGACTGGATGGCGGCGGCCGAACTGCCCACCATCAGCGCCTGGGCGGCAGCCGGGTTCTTGCTAGCCGCCAAGGCGCCCAAAATCATGCCGGCAATCATCACCGGCGTCATGCGCGACTGGCGGGCCAGCATGCGCGCAATATGGCGCTGGGTGATATGGCTCATCTCGTGGGCCAGCACCGAGGCCAGCTCGTCGCGGCTCCCGACCACGCCCACCAGACCAGTCTGCACCCCCATAAAACCGCCTGGCAGCGCAAAGGCGTTCACGGTCGCATCCTGGATCAGCATCACCTGCCAGGCAAAGCGTTCCTGCAGTTCAGACGTCAAGGTGCCGCGCTGGCGCGCCGCCAGCATCAACTCCTGCCAGATGCCGTTGACGTACTCATACAGAATCGCATCATCCAGAAACTGCGGATCGCGATAAATCTCGCGCGCAATGTCATCCCCCAGGCGCCGCTCCTCGCTGGTGGTCATCTCGGCGCCCTCGCCCATCGCCGGCAAGCTGGTATCCGCCCGCACCTGCAGGGGGGCCAGGGCGGTCACTGCCGCCATATGGGCCGCGAGCAAGGCACATGCTGTGCGTTTAAAAAACCATGTATTCATCAATAATCCGTGCTGCAACAGAGGCTGAATCTGCATCAAGGCGAGAGCCAGCCCGGGGCGCGCTCCCCGCCATCATGCATGAACGCCAACACGTATGATGAAGCACCACTGCACAAGTTGCACCCTGTATTGCAGCTTGTGACGCATTGAACACGGAAGCACTATGACTGAACTCACCCATTTCGACGCCCAGGGCCAGGCCCATATGGTCGACGTCGGCGCCAAGCCTAACACCCACCGCATTGCAATCGCGGAGGGCTTCATCACCATGCAGCCGGCCACCTTGGACATCATTGCTGCGGGCACTGCCAAAAAAGGGGACGTGCTGGGCATTGCCCGCATCGCCGGAATCATGGCGGCGAAGAAGACCAGTGAGCTGATACCGCTGTGCCACCCGATTGCGTTGACCAAGGTGGCGGTGGAGTTTGAGGTGCTGCCGGAGAAAAATGCTGTGCGATGCGAAGCGCGGACAGAGACGGTAGGGCAGACGGGGGTGGAGATGGAGGCGCTGGCTGCAGTGCAGATTGCGCTATTAACTATATATGATATGTGCAAGGCGGTGGAAAGGGAGATGGTAATAAATGGCACACGCTTACTTGAAAAGCACGGGGGCAGAAATATCAATCTTAATCGATTAGGCAAATTTACTCCCAAGTAAAGCTGCTTGTATTTTATAAATCGCAAGGTGACAATTTAGGGGCGCAGTTGACTGAATATGCGGATAAGGTTTATTAGACTTATACAAACCCCAATTCCATTTTACTTAATTACCCCCAACTTACACCGCGACAGACTGAGAAAACACCGACGCACATTGGCAGATGCCGCATCAGAACAGAATCATTTATTTATGACCGCACTAGCACAATTTTTAAAAATCTTAAAAATATATATCAAATCCATATAGCATTTAGCAAAGTATTAATATTCGCAATACTCAGAATCCCTGCAATAAATTTGCGAACTTCATTGTTTCGAGCGTACACCCAAATCTAAATATCATTACTCCCACCCGCTTATCGGTGCATATCCTACAATATATGCCTGCCCATCCAATAGCACAATCCAGCCATCCAGTGATTTCTGACTGACCAGCGGCAAATAAGAGAGCTTATTGATCGTCAAATTTGTTTTCTGAACAGCATCGTCTATCATTGAGCGATGTAATGGGGACAAGCGTTGGTAAAGTTGGATCAGCGGCTGCATATTCACTTGAGCAAACGCCCGGTTTGGCTCATAAGGCCACCACCAGTCTGGCCGAGTACTAGGTTCATGGCCTTGCAAGGAAAGTGACAGGTTCTGACTCACCTCTTTATTACTACGAGGCGATCGAATACTGAGCAACCATGGCCCCCCCCACCATGGCATGCATTGATAAGCCTTGTCCGCTTGCATCAAGGACTTCGATTCAATCTCCGCCGCAGTTACCATCACAAAACGATCCACCTCATATACAACTGCCACCGGACGCGCTAGACTAATACTATATAGACCATAAAACAGTGCGCTTAACTGCACAGCGCCTACAAGGGATAGATCCCAGATCAGCTCACGTCTGGATTTAGTGGTCTTGAACAGGACCAGTGTTAGGAGAGGCCCACACACCAGATCTACCCCTATCACAACCAAAAAAAGAAAGGTTCCTCCGGCAAGTTCGCGAAAGGGAAATGGAAACCATGCCTTAAACACCAATATTGCTGCCAGCGCTGCAATGCCCGCGCTTACTAACAAGTGAATGCCACAAGCCTTAATCACCTTAACATACTTGATCGTAAAACTCATAAAATTAATTGGTTTCTCTTAAAAGATCCCAGGCACCAACCGCCAGCGCACTTTTCTAGCGTAGATTATATAGCCAGGGTCTTTCCTTAAAATTTTCTCCTCTTCAAAAATGCGAATGAATTGGCACATCCAGTTGAAACACAACACTAGCAAATTGAAAAAACTGAAGAATGACAGAATGAATCCGATATGTGCCACCAAGTAACTAGCATAAATAGGATGCCGCACAAAGCGGTAAGCTCCCCTTTGCTGAATACCTCGATTGGCTGGAGCCAGGCCAAAACTGAAGCCCAGCGAAGCCTTAGAAAAAATCTGCATCACTATTCCCAGGCACTGGAGCGAGACGCCATAAGACAAAGGGATCAATGAGACATGTGGATATTGAAAAAAATCAAAAAAAATATAATAAAAGCTACCACCGATTGTAGAAAAAATTGCCAGAATTGACAAATTAACCTTCTTCGTATCTCTAGAAAAAATAACCAACCCTACCGTAAACAATTCAGCAATCAGGAGGAGAAAATAATTTATTTTTTTTGTTTGGCTGTACACCTCAAAAGCCTGCAAACAGAAATTGAATAACAAAGCCACAACAATAATCCGCACACCAAACCGCAGGATTTTGTAACGAGCCCACAGATTATTAATAAATTCAGCAAGCATTTAAACTCTCCCAGATATATTTATTCTCCTTACGCCATATTACATTATCAATGAAGTAGTGATGGATATTTATGAACAACCAAAATGCGGCTGTAAAAAGCATCCCCACCTGCGACATTAAGTTAACCTTCCCCGAATTTATATAATCCAACACACCTGGAATTAACCAAAATAAAACAAATCCCCATCCAATCAAATACAACCAACGGCGAGTTTTTTCTTGTTTAGATTGTTTTTTTTCTTTATTGTCGTAAAATTTTTCTACCACATGCATGTATTGCATAGAGTGAAAAAATGGAATCACAAGCATTAACAACGGAAAAGAGACACCAATCGCGACCCAAACATACAAAGACACCAGATATCCCATTAACCCTGCACTCGGCCAATCCTTTTGATGTTTGCCTATTTGACGCCAGTAACCAATATTCCTCCGAATACCAATTATTACACCAACACTAGTAATACCAAAAAAAATTGCAGCGGGCAATAACCATTGCTGCAAGGAGCTTCTCTCCAATGGGAAATACCAGCCTAAAAAACCAACCCCGCCTTCAGCAGAAAACAACAAGCACATACTAAATACCCAGCACGCATAGGCATTCCATAGCATCCAGCGCCGTACTTTCGGCTGCCAATAGCATCTTTTCAGAGCCGCCTCCGACATTGCCATGCCAAAACCCTGTTTAACATAGTGCCACCCCACACTGATCCCGTAGAGAAAAATGACTAAGGTAAGCACGAAATCATCGCCATGCAAATACTTTACAATACCAATAACTAATAATATCGACAACCCTAGTGGAACTATGATAGCAGCGACCCACCAACGGATTTGAAACGTTTTTTGAAACTCACTTGTTTTAATTTTTGGATACATTTCAAAAAAAAGTTTATAAGAGGCCATAAAATGAGGATGATTCATGAAATTCGAAAAAATCATCATCAAAACACCAAAAGGCGCGATCCAAGCCTCATTTAATCCTATAAAAACTGCGATCAATACCAAGAGTGAGTAGCCACCCATTGCCGCCTTGGAGTAACCTCTCATCTCCCCTCCTTATAATAATTAAAAAAAAGAGGCCGAAGCCTCTTTTAATAGATATATCTTTATTTATTAAGGGTTAGGAGCCGCCGCTGCTGCACGGCAGGCTTGTGGACGGAATTTTTGATTTACAGTACCGCCTGTGCAGTCCCACAATTGACCACCATTCGTTGTTGCAAAAGTGATAGTTTGGCCCGATGCGCGGGAATTAGAGCCCATCGTCCCAGTTATAGTGCCATTCGGATAGGTGCCGGCAACAGTGCCGCCTAACGATGAATATTTACCGGTCAAATTCACTGCGATCGATCCAGCAGCAACTGATTGGTTATTTGTTCCATCAGATTGGACCAGGCGTGGCCATGCATTTTCATTAGCACCGTATTCAGACAACGGAGCCTTCAGCCCGCCCAGCAGTTCTGTTGGTTCCGCCACCTGGGCGCGGGTGACGTAATCGTTATAAGCAGGCAAAGCCACAGCAGCCAAAATACCGATAATCGCCACAACGATCATCAGTTCGATCAGGGTGAAACCCTTTTGCATCTTACGCAACATTTTGAATCCTCTCTATGTAACCAGTGATTAGGTAGCCTTGTCGAACGACTTGGCGTGCTTCACTTACTGCAAGTGCTGTGCCAACTTCTAGCGCCCATACATCTCGCGGCGTTGACTGACAAAAATGCGGCGTTTTGTTAACTTATTGTGCAAGACGTTCATAAATGTCAGCAAGCCAAGATGTCTGCCATTTTTGTCACCTTCTGAACGCCTGTGCAAGCTATGCGCATGGGCGGCAGAAACAGAAACGGCACCCGAAAGTGCCGCTGCGTCTCTTGAGGACTTGACTATATAAGCCCAAGGTTCAGAGTCCTAACCCCAAAACTCATAAGCCATCCCCGCCAGCTCAATCCTGTCCCCCTTGTGCATCGACAAAGCCACGCCATTGAGCGCCTGGCCGTTGAGCACCACATCAGCCGAACCATCGACCTTGGTAGCAACGTATCCCTTGCCGCGCTTGGTCAGTGCAGCGACGGCGATGCCGGGGCGGCCGACCGTGGTGACGACCTTGGACAAAATGATGTCTTCGCTCGCCGCTGACGGCGCGCAGGTAGGGGCTGGGGGTGTAGGGCTGCCCTTCGGCGGGGGGGAAGTCTGCGGGGACGGTGGGGCTGTCTTCGCCGTCATCGGCATGCGCGGGCTTGGCGGTCAGGCTGCCGGCTTCGCTGGCATGCAGGTAATGGCTCTCGGGCACCAAAGAGTTCATCAAAAAGCGGATGCGGCATTTGCCGACGTCCAGCAGGTCGCCGCTTTGCAGTACCTGGCGGCGCACTTTCAAGCCGTTGACCTTGGTACCGTTGGTGCTGCCCAGATCTTCGACGACGACGATGCCGATCTTCTTCTCATAGGTGAACGCCACATGCTCGCCGCTGACCGCCATGTCGGTCAGCACGATGTCATTGGTGGAACGGCGCCCCAAGGTGACCCTGGACTCGGTCAGCACGTAGTCCTGTATCACCACACCATCTAGCGAAACTATGAGTCTTGGCATATTGATAAACCTCAGCGCGATTATATGCAAATAAGCTATACAAATGACGTTGGCGATACGCTGTTGACAAAGGATCACGATGTGTTGCGGACTCCCGTGATTTAGCTAATGGTTAACCCTATAAATACCCTTGATCGATGCGCCCCCTGAAGCACATCGCCAAGCGCAGCAGCGGTTTATCTTGATGCCTGCAATGGGTTCGCGGGCGTTGCGCTGCTCACGCCGTAGCTGCCGCAGGGGCGCACCGGGGCGGTACACGTGGCCCGTGCAAAACCGAAGCCCTGAAAAGCAAAAAGCGCCCTAAGGCGCTTTAGCGAGAGAGAAATGCAGACCCGGTCAGTGTGCAGGCGCTGTATTGCGCTTTTGCAGCCACAGGCCCAAGCCCACCACCAGCGCGGCGCCAGCAGCGGCAGCCAGGTAGTGCAGTGCAGGATTCGCTTCGACAAAGCCGTGCAGCAGCTTGTCGTTCATGATGGTCTCGCCACCCACCCAGCCGATGAGGCCGGCACCCAGAATCACGATGACCGGGAAGCGCTCCATCAGCTTGATCATCAACGTGGAGCCAAAGATCACCAGCGGGATCGAGATCGCCAGGCCCAGGATCAGCAGCAGCATATTGCCGCCCGCAGCAGCCGCCACGGCAATCACATTGTCCAGGCTCATCACCAGATCGGCGATCAGGATGGTGCGAATGGCGGCCATCATCGTGCCGGTGCCCTTGCCCGCGCCCTCTTCTTCGTCGTGGCTGGTCAGCAGTTGCAGGCCAATCCACAGCAGCAGGCAGCCGCCAACGATCTGCAGGAAGGACAGCTCCAGCAGCTTGGCCGCCACCACGGTCAGCACGATGCGCAGCACCACGGCGGCACCGGAGCCGAACATGATGGCTTTTCTTTGTTGTTCAGGGGGCAGGGAGCGCGCTGCAAGCGCGATGACGACGGCGTTGTCGCCCGAGAGAATGATGTTGATCCAGATGATCTTGACCAGCCCGATCCAGAAGTCGGGATGATTGACGTAATCCATGTTGCGCTCCGTAGTTATGAATAAAGACGCCAGACCTGAACGATCTGGCGTCTTCTTTTTATGGAGTACGCAGTTTAGCGGGGCACGCAGCCCCTGGCATGCGTAATTTTGCTTACTTCAGCAGGCCTTGCAGCAGGCGGCCCATTTCGGATGGGTTGCGGGTGATGGTGAAACCGCACTCTTCCATGATGGCCAGCTTGGCATCTGCCGTGTCGGCGCCGCCGGAGATCAGTGCGCCAGCGTGGCCCATGCGCTTGCCGGGAGGGGCAGTCACACCAGCGATGAAGCCCACCACAGGCTTCTTCATGTTGGCCTTGCACCAGAGCGCGGCTTCCGCTTCGTCTGGACCGCCGATTTCGCCGATCATGATCACCGCGTCGGTGTTCGGGTCGTCGTTGAACGCCTTCATCACGTCGATGTGCTTCAGACCGTTGATGGGGTCACCACCGATACCGACTGCCGACGACTGGCCAATGCCCAGCTCGGTCAGCTGCGCCACGGCTTCATAGGTCAAGGTGCCCGAACGGCTCACCACGCCGATGCGGCCTGGCTTGTGGATGTGACCGGGCATGATGCCGATCTTGATTTCACCGGGGGTAATCAGACCAGGGCAGTTAGGGCCCAGCAGCAAGGTCTTCTTGCCGCCAGCCGCTTCCTTGGCCTTCATCTTGTTGCGCACTTCCAACATGTCGCGCACTGGGATGCCTTCGGTGATGCAGATGGCCAGATCCAGATCGGCTTCCACCGCTTCCCAAATGGCAGCAGCAGCGCCTGCAGGTGGCACATAGATCACGGACACGGTGGCACCGGTGTCCTTGGCAGCATCCTTGACCGAACCGTAGATGGGGATGTCGAAAATCTTTTCGCCAGCCTTCTTGGGGTTCACGCCAGCGACGAAGCAGTTCTTGCCGTTCGCGTATTCCTGGCACTTTTCAGTGTGGAACTGGCCGGTCTTGCCGGTGATGCCTTGGGTAATGACTTTGGTGTCTTTATTGATATAGATAGACATGTGTGTTCTCCAGGGCTTACTTCACTGCGGCAACGATCTTGGTGGCGGCTTCGGCCATGGTGTCGGCCGAGATGATGGGCAGGCCCGATTCGGCCAGCATCTTCTTGCCCAGCTCTTCGTTGGTACCCTTCATGCGCACAACCAGTGGCACGCTCAGGTTCACCGCCTTGCAAGCGGTGATCACGCCGGTAGCGATGGTGTCGCACTTCATGATGCCGCCGAAGATGTTGACCAGAATGCCCTTGACCTTGGGGTTCTTGAGCATGATCTTGAAGGCTTCGGTGACCTTCTCGGGGGTGGCACCGCCGCCCACGTCCAGGAAGTTGGCAGGCTCGCCGCCGAACAGCTTGATGGTGTCCATCGTGGCCATGGCCAGGCCAGCGCCGTTCACCAGGCAGCCGATGTTGCCATCCAGGCTGATGTAGGCCAGGTCGAACTTCGAAGCTTCCACTTCAGCAGGATCTTCTTCGTCCAGATCGCGCAGGGCCACCAGTTCTGGGTGACGGAACAGCGCGTTGGGATCGAAGTTGAACTTGGAGTCCAGTGCAATCACGTTGCCCTTGGAGTCACGGTTCAGCGGGTTGATTTCCACCAGCGAAGCGTCCGTGTCCATGTAGCACTTGTACAGCTTTTGGCAGATATCGATGAACTGGGCCACCGAATCAGCAGGCATGCCGATGCCCTTGGCCAGCTCTTCACCATTGGCTTGCGTGAAGCCAGCAATGGGATCGACCAGCACGGTGATGATCTTTTCAGGGGTGCTGTGCGCCACTTCCTCGATGTCCATGCCGCCTTCGCTCGAAGCGATGAAGGCCACCTTCTGCGTGCCACGGTCGGTCACGGCAGACAGGTAGTATTCCTGCTGGATGTCGGCACCGTCTTCGATGTACAGGCGGCGCACCTTCTGGCCTTCAGGGCCCGTCTGGTGGGTCACCAGCTGCATGCCGAGGATTTGCTCGGACAACGCCTTCACGTCGTCAATGGTCTTGGCAACCTTCACGCCACCGCCCTTACCGCGGCCACCTGCGTGAATCTGGGCCTTCACCACCCACACGGGGCCGCCCAGCTTCTGTGCTGCTTCCACTGCTTCTTGCACAGTGAAGGCGGGGATACCGCGCGGAACGGGCACGCCGAACTGACGCAAGATTTCCTTGCCTTGGTATTCATGAATTTTCATGATGTCTCTCAGTAAAACAAAATGGGAAAAAACCCGGCGGCCGAGCGCGCAGAACAAAGAACTCGCAAACAAGGCAGAAGGCCTGGCAGTCCGCGAATTTACCATGCTGCACTGCGCCATGGGCGGCAGCGCCTGCAGGAGCCCTAACGCGCTTCCGGGGTTTGGCAGCCGTTGGAATGCTTATAGCTATTATTTGTATAGCTAACCAGCCAGATTCAGCAGCCATCTCCGTCCAATGCGTCTGTCAGCCACTGCAGTCAACGCATGTCGGAGGCGGGCGCAAAACTTGTCTGTAAAAACCTCGGCAGTGCAGGATTTTTGGCACAACCGCCCAGCGCTTACCCCTTTTTGCGCTAGTGCGCACTGCGCTGGAGCCCGGCATCTGGCCATCGCAGACGCCACAACGGCATACCCAGCGCAACTCGCGCCCCGGCCTTGCGCACAGGCAAATTTGCCATCGTCCTGCACGTCTTGCGCAGCTTTGTATGACAATAAGCACTTTCCCGAACCCAAGTGCCCGCTGCCCGTGCAGGGGGCCAACGCACAGCAGGAGTGATGGCAATGGCAAAAGTGTTTATCGACGGCGAAGCTGGCACCACCGGTCTGCAGATTCGCGAACGCCTGGTGGATATGCCCGGCGTGGAGTTGGTAAGCATTGCCCCCGAGCTGCGCAAGGACCCTGCCGCCAAGCGCGCGCTGATCGCGGGCGTGGATCTGGTCATCCTGTGCCTGCACGACGATGCAGCCAAGGACACCACAGCCATGGTCGATGCCATCGAGCAGGAAACCGGCCGCAGCATCCGCATCATCGATGCCTCCACCGCCCACCGCGTCAACGACCAGTGGGTCTATGGCTTTCCCGAGCTGAGCGCCGGCCAGAAAAGCGCCGTGCAAGCGGCCAAGCGCGTCTCCAACCCTGGCTGCTATGCCACCGGTGCCATCGCCATCCTGCGCCCGTTGATCGATGCCGGCCTCGTCCCTGCCGATGCCGCGCTGGCACTGCCTTCGGTGTCCGGCTACTCCGGTGGCGGCCGCCAGATGATGGAAGCCTACGAGGCCGGTGGTGCCGCGCCCTATGAGGCCTATGCGCTGGGCCTGACGCACAAGCACATCCCCGAAATCCTGAAATACACCGGACTGACCCGCCGCCCGGTGTTCATCCCTGCGGTCGGCAACTTTGCCCAGGGCATGCTGGTGCAACTGCCGCTGCACCTGGATGACCTCCCCGGCAAGCCGCTGCTGAGCGACCTGCACAACGCCCTGGCCGCCCACTACGCCCAAACCAACCAGGACGAGCAATGGGTGCAGGTGCTGCCGCCTACCGACGACAACAAGCTGGCCGCCGATACCCTGGCGGGCACCAACAAGCTGGAAATCCGCGTGTTCGGCAATGAACAGCTGCGCCAGGCCGTTGTCATCGCCCGCCTGGACAACCTGGGCAAGGGCGCCAGCGGCGCAGCGGTGCAAAACCTCAAGCTGATGCTGGGCCTCTGAGTTCCCAGACCGCTCCCCCCCACCAAGCCGCTTGCCAGCGGCTTTTTTCATGTGCGCAAGGTGGGCAACACCATCGGCATTGGCCGACACTGCCCCAGGCATTCCCTGCCTACCATCTGTCCAAACTACAGCCATAACACGATGAGACACACCCCCACACGCCCTATGCGCCGGCTTGGCGCAGTCTGGCCCTGGGCGCTGCTGCTGTGCGCCGCAGCCCAGGCCCAAACCGCCAACCCCCAGCAAGGCGAGCAGATCGCCAACAACGGCTTGCCGCCCAGCGTGGCCTCCTGCGCCAGCTGCCATGGCGCCAAAGGCCAGGGCATGGCCGCCTTCCCGCCGCTGGCCGGCCAGGGCAGCAGCTATCTGCGCAGCCAGTTGGATGCCTTTGCCGATGGCTCGCGCGGCAACCCCATCATGGCGCCCATTGCCAAGGGTTTGACGCCGCAGCAGCGCGCCGATGTCGCCGCTTACTTTGCCAGCCTGCCTTCGGGCATCGCCGCCACAGCCGGCCAGGCCGGTGCCAAAGACAAGGGCGCCTGGCTGGTGGAGCGTGGCCGCATGCAAGAGGGCATCCCCGCCTGCAACAGCTGCCACGGGCCCGGTGGGGCTGGCGTGGGTGCGCATTTCCCCGCCATTGCCAAGCTCAGCGCCGGTTATATGCAAGCGCAGATCGATGCCTGGAAAAAAGGCAGCCGCCCTCCCGGGCCGCTGGGCCTCATGGAAGGCATTGCCCAAAAGCTCAGCAGCGATGATGTCAACGCCATCGCCCAGTACTACGCCGGCGCCTCGGGCGCCGCCAAGCCTTGAGCGGAGAACAGCATGGATTACCAGCGCCCCAACCATCTGGAAACGCCCGAGGAGCAGGCCCGCGTCCAGCACAGCGAGTGGCAGTACCTCAAGATCTTTGTGGTGGTCGTCGTCGCCATCGTGCTCGTGGCCGCCATCAGCTTTGGGGTGCAGGTGAACAAAAGTATGGGCGAGCTGGCCGATGAGCGGCCCGCCGCAGCACCCGCCCAGACCGCGCAAAAACCAGCAGCAGCTCCCGCCAGCCTCAACCCGGCACCCGCTACTGCCGCAGCGGATGCACCCAAACCAGCCGCTGCAGCTGCCACGCCCGCCGCCAGCGCAGCCAAAGCGCCAACTGCAGCCAGCACTGCCGCCTTCGCCCCACCCGCTGCCGATGCGATTCCCGAAGGCCCGATGGGCGATGTGATCCGCCGGGGCGAGCAGATCTTTCTTCACACCAGCACCCAGGCCAAGGCCTTTGTCGGCAATACGCTCAACTGCGTCAACTGCCACCTGGATGCAGGGCGCGCTGCCGACTCCGCGCCGCTGTGGGGCGCCTACACGCAATACCCCGCCTACCGCAGCAAGACCAAGAGCGTCGATACCTTCTCCGAGCGGCTGCGCGGCTGCTTCATGTACAGCATGAACGGCAAGGCCCCGCCCCCTGGTGATGAGGTGCTGGTGGCCCTGGAGGCCTATGCCTATTGGATGTCCAAGGGCGCGCCGGTGGGCGAGAAGCTGCCCGGCGCCAGCTACCCCAAGCTGGCCAAACCCGCCCAGGCGCCTGACTATGCACGCGGCCAGAAGGTGTTCAACGCCCAGTGCGCGCTGTGCCATGGCGATGACGGCCAGGGCCAGCGCAGCGGCGATGTGCAGGTCTTCCCGCCGCTGTGGGGCAAGCAGTCGTACAACTGGGGCGCCGGCATGCATGAGGTGGACAAGGCGGCCGGCTTCATCCAGGCCAATATGCCGCTGGGCAAGGGCCATACGCTCAGCGACCAGGATGCCTGGGATGTGGCCACCTACATCAACAGCCACGAGCGCCCGCAGGATCCGCGCTTCACCGGCAACATCGCAGACACGCGCAAGCGCTTCCACGACAGCGCGTTCTCGCTCTACGGCCAGACCGTCAACGGCCAGCAACTGGGCCAGGGCACAAAATAAAAAGCTACCAACGCCGATCCGGTGAAGGGCATGCGTTGGCAGCTTTGCTATCGGTCCCACCAGATGCTTGGCGCTATGCCGCCAGGCACCTGCCAGCTATCAGCGCTCCACCGTGCGGTTCCAGCGTTTGTTCCATTCGGGGCGGTCGGCGTTGACCACATCCCAGTCCACAGCCACGGCGTTCTTCAGGATGGCGTTCATCTTGTTCTGCTCTTCGGCCGGCTTGCCTTGCAGCTTGGTCTTGGGGTTCACCGGGTTGTAGCTGCCATTTTCCATCGCCAGCGCCTGGGCTTCAGGGCTCACCAGGTATTCCACCAGCTTTTGCGCCAGATCGGACTCGGGGTTGTTGTTGAGCACGCACATGGCGGTCATCAGCACCACCGCGCCTTCCTTGGGCGCCACATATTCCATCGGGATGCCCTTGGACTTCATCAGCTCGGCCTGCGTCAGCGTGTAGGGGAAGATGGCCGCATCACCGGCCTGCATCATCTCCACCACCTTGGACGAATTGGGGATGTACTCCACCACGTTCGGGCCGATCGTCGTCGGCCAGGCCTTGAAGGCCGGGTCCACATTCTTCTCGGTGCCGCCCTTCAGGCGGTTGAACATCAGGAAGGCATGCAGGCCAAACGACGATGCCGGCATTGATTGCACGACCACCTTGCCCTTGAGCTTGGGGTCCGCCAGGTCGTTCCAGGAAGTGGGCGCCGCCCAGCCCTTGTCGGCAAACATCTTGGTGTTGTAGGCCAGGCCGGTCAGGCCCATCGACAGGCCAATCGCGCTGTCCTTGATCTTGGCGATGGCCGGAATGTCGCCGTAGCTGGCAGCGGGCTTGAGCTTCTCGCACAGGCCCATGCTGATGGCGCGGTACATCACGCCGTCATCCAGGGTCATGACCTGCATCTGGGCCTTGTCCTTGGAGGCCTGGGCCTTGGCCAGGATGTCGGTCGAGGTGCCCGGCACCACCACCACCTTGACGTTGTTGGCCTTCTCGAATGCGGGGAACACGAACTGCGAATAGGTGCGCTCCATGTTGCCGCCATTCATGCCGATGTAAATGGTTTTGGTCTGCGCCTGCACCGCGCTGGCCGCAGCCACCACAGAGGCCAACAGGGCGATGGCGCGCACAGGGGTTTTGAGGGTCGTCGTCCAAGAAGACATGTGGATTCCTTTCAGGTAGAACATGCGGGGTCGGTAAATCGGTCTATGCGGAAAGCGTCAATCGGCGTGCTGCTGCGGCCCTCGGCGATCAGCTCGGCCATCACATCGCCCACGCCCGGCCCCAGCTGGAAGCCGCCGCCGGCAAAACCAAAGGCATGGTAGAGGCCAGCCTGGCGGCTGCTGGCACTGATGATGGGCTCGTGGTCGGGCAAGGCGCCCTCATTGCCGCTCCAGGTGCGGATCAACTGGGCGTTCTTCAACTGGGGCAGCAGCTCCACCAGCTGCGGCAGCTGTGCCCAGACGGTGGTGTGACGGTTGCGGGCGCGGGTGTCGTCCAGCACCAGGCCGGGCCCGCCGCCAAACACCACATTGCCCCGGCGCACCTGGCGGCAGTAGATGCTGCCGCCTTCCACGCCCAGGCTCCAGTGCAAGAAGAACGGCAAGGGCTCGGTCACCCCCATCGCCGGTGGCCGGATGCGCATGGGCACCGGCTCGCCACACTGCTCGGCAAACTGGCCGGCCCAGGCACCTGCAGCGTTGACCACCACATTCGCGCGGATCTCCATCTCCGGCGTGCGCACCACAAAGCGCTGGCCATTGTGCGCCACTTCCAGCACCGGCGAGTGCTCCAACACCTGGGCACCGGCCCGCGCGGCCGCCGTGGCAAAGGCCGGGGACAGCAGGCGCGGATTGGCCTGGCCGTCATCCGGGCAGAAGGAGCCGCCCACCACCTTGGCGCCGCCGACCGGAAAGCGCTTGTGCAGCGCCGCGCCGTCGAGCAGCTGCAGGTCCAGCCCGCAGTCGCGCGTCTTCTCGGCATAGCGCACGAGGGACTCCATGTCCGCCTGCGAGCGCGCAATCTTGAAGTGGCCCGAGCGCTCGTACTCGGCCTCGGTGCCGATCAGTTCGGTCAGCCGCCCCCAGTGCTGGTGGGCGCGCTGGGACAGCGGCAGCATCGCCAACGAGCGGCCCTGGCGGCGCACACCGCCAAAGTTGACGCCGCTGGAGCGGGAGCCGCAAAGATCGCGCTCCAGCACCACTACCTGGATGCCGCGCTGGCGCAGGAACAGCGCCGTGCTCGCACCCATGATGCCGCCGCCGATCACCACCACCTCGGTGGCCAGTTGCTTAACCATGGGAGGCCTCCTGGTCCTGCGGCAGCACCGTCATGTCCAGCGGCAGCGGCTTGATCGGCGCCTGGCCCCGGATGCGGCCGATCTGCGCCACCGGCACCTTCAAGGTGTCGGCCAGGATCTCGGTTGCCGCCACGCCGCACATGCGGCCCTGGCAGCGGCCCATGCCCACCCGGCACAGCGCCTTGATGCGGTTGATATCACCCTGCGGCTGGGTCGCCGCAGTGGCGCGCAGCTCGCCAGCGGTGATGTTTTCGCAGCGGCAGACCACCAGCTCGTCCGGTGCACGCGCGGCCCAGTCGTCGGGAAAGGGAAACGCCACCTCCAGCGCCTGGCGGAACTGCTGCGTCTTGTCCAGCTGCTGGCGCAGCCTGGCCTGGCGCGCTGCATCGGTCGCAATGCCCCGGTCCTGCAGCAAAGCCAGCGCAGCCAGCTCGCCCGACAGCTCGGCCGCATCGGCGCCCATGATGCCGGCGCCATCACCCGCCAAATAGACACCGGGCACACTGCTGCGCCGGTCGGCATCGATCTGCGGCACATAACAGCGGTGCAGCGGTGCAAAGGCGAATTCGCAGCCCAGCAGGTCGGCCAGCTGCGTCTCGGGCCGCAGCGCATAGCCCAGGCCGATGGCGCTGCAGGCAGTGCGCTGCTCGGCGCCCTGTGCATCCTTCCACACCAGCGCCTGCACGCGGTCGGCGCCTTCGGCGCGCAGCAGCTGCACGCCATGGTGCACCGGCACATCGTGGAACATCAGCCAGCTCAAAAAGTACACACCCTTGGCAGTTACCGCCGGCTGGGCCAGCATCGCGGGCGCAGCCTTGTAGCGCTGCACGGCCGGGGCGGTGTCCAGCACCGCCAGCACCCGGCCGCCCGCCTTGGCATATTGGTAGGCCACCAGGTAGAGCAAGGGGCCGGTGCCGGCAAACACCACCGCGTCGCCAATCGCACAGCCCTGGTACTTGAGGGCCACCTGCGCGCCGCCCAAGGTGTAGACACCGGGCAGGGTCCAGCCTGGCAACGGCAATACACGGTCAGTGGCACCGGTGGCCACGATCAGATCGCGCCAGCGCAGGCTGTCTGCCGTGCGCTGCGCGGTGTGCAGCAGGTCCAGGCTGTGGCCCTGGGCGTTCCAGACCAGGGTGTCGGGCCGGTAGTCCAGCTGCGGGCGCAGGCGGTCAAAGGTCTGGTGCAGGTCGCTGGCGCGGCCGTGCTCAAAGCCATACAGGTCCTTGGGCTTGCGGCTGAAGCCATCGGGCTGGCGGCGGTAGATCTGGCCACCGGCCTTGGGCGCCTCGTCAATGACAACCGGGCGCAGGCCGTGGGCCAGCAGGGTTTGTGCGGCACGGATGCCGGCAGGCCCGGCGCCCACGATGACGGGCGGGCCGTCTGCGGGCCGGGGGTCGTCCAGGTAGAAATCGCTGGCAATCATGGTTGCACCTGGGTGGCGGTAGCTTGGGCCACGGCCTCTGCCGTGGTGCAGATCTGCATGCCCGGCTGCAGCAAGGTGGAGCAGGCGCGCAGCTTGCGGCCGGCCTGCTCGCCGCCGAGGGTGACCCAGCAGTCCTGGCAGGCGCCCATCATGCAAAAGCCGGCGCGCGGGCTATGGGCAAACTCATGGCTGCGCAGCTGGGCCGACTGGGTCAGCACCGCCGTCAGCACCGTGTCGCCCTGCAGCGCCTGGGCAGGCTGGCCGTTGAGCACAAACTGCAGCGGCTGGCGGCCCTGCTCCTTGAGGCGCTGCAGCTGGCCGGCCGGCAAAAGAGGGATTGCGTGTGCCATCAGTGCTTGCCAATCAGGATGCGGTCCAGACCATAGACCTTGTCGAGCAGCAGCATCAACCCCAGGGTGATGAACACGATCAGCGCCGACACCGCTGCCATCATCGGGTCCAGCGACTCGGTGGCATACATGTACATGCGCACCGGCAAGGTCACCGTGCTGGGCGAGACCACAAAGATCGACATGGTCAGCTCGTCAAAGCTGTTGATGAAGGCCAGCAGCCAGCCGCCGGTGATGCCGGGCAGGATCATCGGCAAGGTGATGCGCTTGAACACCGTGGCATTGCTGGCGCCCAGCGAGTAGGCGGCCTGCTCGGCGCTGCGGTCAAAGCCGATCAGCGCGGCCATCACCAGGCGCATGGTGTAGGGCATCACCACCAGCGCATGGGCAAAGATCAGCCAGCCAAAGCTGCCCTGGCCGCCCACGAGCGAGAACATGCGCAGCATGGCCACACCCAGCACCAGGTGGGGAATGATCAGCGGCGACAGGAACAGCGCCTGCAGCGCGCCACGGCCGGGGATCTCATAGCGCACCAGCGCAATGGCGGCGGGCACGGCCAGCGCGGTCGAGATGGAGGCGGCTGCCACCGCCAGGCCCAGGCTGTTCCAGAACGACTGGACAAAGTCGGCATGGTGCAGCACCTGCTCGAACCAGCGCAGCGAGAAGCTGGTGGTCGGCAGGGTCAAGGTTTCAGCCGGGGTGAAGGCCACCAGGCAGACGATGACCAGCGGCGCCAGCATGAAGATGATGACCAGCGCGTTGAAGATGAGGGCAAGGGGTCCGTTTTTTTGCATGTCAGTCACCTCGCCTCTCAGCCCAGGGTCTTCTTATAGCGGCCTTCAACCATGCGGTTCCAGCCCAGCATGATCACCAGATTGGCGGCCAGCAGCACAAAGGCGATGGCCGCGCCCAGCGGCCAGTTCAGCTCGTGCAGGTACTCGTCATAGATCAGGGTGGCAACCATCTTGACCCGGCGCCCGCCCAGCAGGCCGGGAATCGCAAACGAGCTGGCAGCCAGGCCGAACACGATCAGGCTGCCCGACAGAATGCCGGGCAGCACCTGCGGAAACACCACGCGGCGCAGGGTGGTGAAGTGCGAGGCACCCAGCGACAGCGAGGCGCTCTCGACCGACGGATCGAGCTTTTGCAGCGAGGTCCAGACGGGGATCACCATGAAGGGCAGCATCACATGCACCAGTGCAATGACGATGGCCGTCTCGTTGTAGAGCAGCTTGACCGGGCCAATGCCCACGAGGCGGAAGATGTCGTTGATCAGCCCCTCGGGGCCGAGCAGCATGCTCCAGCCAAAGGCCCGCACCACCACCGAGATCAGCAGCGGCGCCAGGATGATCAGCAAGAAGATGGAGCGCCACGGCGCGCGCATCTTGCTCAGGATGTAGGCCTCGGGCGCGCCGATGGCGATGCAGATCAGGGTGACCAGGCCCGAAATCCACAGGGTGCGCCAGAAGATCTCGTAGTAGTAGCTGTCGGTGACGATGTGCACATAGTGCTCGATCGTGAAGCTGCCCGCGACCGGACCGGTGTCCACGTTGTAGGCATTGAAGGACAGGATGGTCGTCAGCAGCAGCGGCACCGCCAGCATCACCGCAAACAGCAGCAGCGCCGGCGCGCTCATGGCCCAGGGGGCCCAGGTGCGGCGCTCGCTCATGCGGCCACCCCGTCACCGGCGATCAGGCGCACATTGCGGTCGGACCAGTCGATGCCCACCTGGCTGCCCACCTGGTGGGGCGCCTCGCCATCGTTGGCTGCCGTCACGGTGATGCTGCCCAGCGGGCATTCCACCGTGTAGAGCCAGAGGTTGCCCAGGAAGAAGCGCTCGCGCACGGTGCCCTGGGTGCGGCCGGCCGAGGTGGCCGAGAGCTGGATTTTCTCGGGGCGCAGGCCCAGCAGCAAACGCGTGCCCTGGCTGGCCGCGGCGGCCGGCACATCCTGCACCGCCATCTGCACATCGCCCACATGCGCCAGCCACTGGCCGCCCTGGGCATGCACGGTGGCCTGCAGCAGGTTGGCCTTGCCGACAAAGGTGGAGATAAAGGCGTTGTGCGGGTGCTCGTACACCGTGTGCGGCGTATCCACCTGGGTGATGCGGCCAGCCTCCATCACCACCACGCGGTCGCTGATCGACATGGCTTCGCTCTGGTCATGGGTCACCATGATGGTGGTCGTACCCACCTTGCGCTGGATCTCGCGCAGCTCGAACTGCATCTCCTCGCGCAGCTTGGCATCCAGGTTGGACAGCGGTTCGTCGAGCAGCAGCACCGGCGGCTTGATGACCAACGCCCGGGCCAGCGCCACGCGCTGGCGCTGGCCACCCGACAGTTCACGCGGGTAACGGTCGGCATAGGGGCCCAGGTGCACCAGGGCCAGTGCCTCGGTGGCGCGCTCGCTGCGCTCGGGCTGCGCCACCTTGCGCATCTCCAGACCGAACTCGACGTTCTCGCGCACGGTCATGTGCGGAAACAGCGCATAGGTCTGGAACACGATGCCCAGGCCGCGCTCATTGGCCTTGGCGCGGGTGATGTCCTTGCCGTCCAGCTCGATGCGGCCTTCGGTCACATCCACAAAGCCGGCAATCATCTGAAGGCTCGTGGTCTTGCCGCAGCCCGAGGGGCCGAGCAAGGAGACGAACTCGCCCTTTTGCACATCCAGGTTGAACTGGCTGACCACCCGGTTGGGGCCGTACTGTTTGGAGACGTTGTGGAGACGCAGAAAACTCATGGAAATCACCTCGGTGGCACAGGGTTGCAGGGCCCGTCGGCCATGTCGCTGGGATGAACGACATTTGCAACTATTTATCTATTTTCGGAATGTGGTTTGAATCCATACACGGTGTAAACACTGATAATGGAAGATAAATTTGATTTATTCCGATAAATGGAATAAAAATGAGTGTCGCAGAATTTTTATTCCGGAAAACCATGAGCACAGACACCTCTGAGGACAACAGCCACCAGCGCGGCACCCTGCATCGCAGCTTCCTGGTGATGCGCGCGCTGGCCGCGCACCAGAACGAAGGTGTGCGGGTCACCCACCTGGCCAAGGAAATCGGCCTGACCCAGGCCACCACCCACCGGCTGCTGCAGGGCCTGATCCAGGAGGGCATGGTCGAGCAGGACCAGGTGCACAAGCTCTACCGGCTGAGCCTGGATCTGTTCTCGCTGGCCGCCCAGGCCGGTGCGGTGAGCGACCTGCGCAGCCTGGCGCGCCCGGTGCTGCTGCGCCTGTGCGCCAGCCTCAATGACACGGTGATCCTGATGGTGCGCTCGGGCTTCGACGCGGTCTGCCTGGACCGCATCGAAGGCCAGTTCCCCATCCGCACCTTTACCGGCGATATCGGCGGCCGTGTGGCGCTGGGCGTGGGCCAGGGCTCGCTGGTCATCCTGGCCAACCTGCCCGAGGCCGAGCGCGAGGAGGTGCTGCGCTTCAACCTGCCGCGCATGCAGCACTACAACGTCTATGACGAGGTCTACATGCGCACCGAGATCGACAAGGCGCACCGCCAGGGCTATACCGCGAAGAACTCCGGCCTGCTCGAAGGCATGGCCGGCCTGGCGGTGCCGGTGTTTGACCGCAATGGCCAGGTGGTGGCCGCGCTGTCGATCGGCACGCACACCGCGCGCCTGAGTGACGAGCGCCTGCCCATCGTGCGCGACATGCTGCTGCGCGAAGCCAAGACCTTGAGCGCGCAGATCAACCCCTTTGACCCGACCCTGCGCCACCCAATGCATGCGATCTCCACCGGGGACCGCACCCGCTCGATGTGAGCCCGGCCCTGCCACCTTCCGTCTTTCTGCACTTCAACGCATCCCACGCCATGCCCCCCAGCACCCCCTTGCACCTCATCATCAAAAGCGGCGGCAGCGCCGCCATTCCGGAATGGACGGCGCTGTTTGCCGAGTTGGCGCCCCATGTGGTTGTGCATGACTGGAACACGCCCCCCGCCGACCGCAGCCTGGTGGATTTTGCGATGGTCTGGGAGCCCGATACCGGCGTGCTGGCCAGCTTTCCGCAGCTCAAGGCCATCTTCAGCTCGGCGGCCGGCGTGGACCATATCCTGGCCGACGGCGACCTGCCGGCTCACCTGCCCATCGTGCGCATGGTGACGGGCGAATCACAGCAGCGCATGGCCGAGTTCTGTCTGATGGCCACCTTGATGCTGCAAAAGAACATGCCCCGCGCACTGGCCCAGCACCGCCAGCAGCAGTGGATCGAGTTCAACCCGCCCTATGTGGCCAGCGAGCTGCGCGTGGGCATTCTGGGCCTGGGCACCCTGGGCGCTGCAGCCGCGCAGATGCTGCGCGCCGTCGGCTACCCGGTGCAGGGCTGGTCCCAAACACGCAAGCAGATCGAGGGCGTGACCAGCTACTGCGGCCAGGACGAACTGCCAGAATTTCTGCGCAGCAGCCAGGTGCTCATCTGCCTGCTGCCCGATACGCCCTCGACCCGGGGCATCCTCAATGCCGCGCTGTTTGCCCAGCTGCCGGCCGGCGCCCAGCTGGTCAATGCGGGCCGGGGCACCCAGCTCAACAGTGCCGATCTGGTGGCCGCGCTCGACAGCGGCCAATTGGCCGGCGCACTGCTGGACGTGACCGAGCCGGAGCCGCTGCCAGCCGGCTCGCCGCTGTGGACGCATCCCCGCGTCATCCTCACGCCGCACATCGCCGCCAGCGCCAGCCGCCGCGCCAAGGCACGCCAGGTGGCCCTGTCGATGGCGCAGTGGCAGGCCGGGCAGGCGCTGGACAACTGCTTTGACCGGGCGCGCGGTTACTGATCCAGGCCGATAAAGGAAGCCGGCCAGGGCGCCTCTAGCCGGGCCGGTGCAGCGCAGCCGCTGGCCGCATATCCGAGCGTTTTGCAGTGCCAAGCCCTCAGTAAAACCAGGGCTGCGCAATAGCCGCTAGGATGCGAGCCGCCCTCGTCTGCATCCCCCCTCCTCCCATGTCCACCCCTCCTCTTGTGCCCAGCCAGCGCGCGACGCTGATTGGGCTTTCTGCCGTGCTCTGCTGGTCTGCACTGGTGAGCCTGTTCCGCAGTGTTGCGGAGCACCTGGGGGCGATAGGCGGGGCCGCCTGCGTGTTCTCGCTCAGCGCCTTTCTCGTCACCTGGCGCTTTGGCCTGCCGCGCGCCGCGCAGCTCAAGGCCATGCACCCGGCCTACCTGCTGGGCTGCGGCCTGCTGTTTGTGCTCAACGAAATCGCTTTTTCGCTGTCGCTGGGCTGGGCGAGCCACCGGGGCCAGACCCTGGAGCTGGGCATGATCAACTACCTCTGGCCCAGCCTGACCCTGGTGATGGCCACGGTGATGGGCCTGCAGCGTTTTCGCGCCGGCCTGGTGCCGGGGGTGCTGCTGTCGATGGCGGGCATTGTGCTGGTGGTCAAGGGCGACAATGCGCTGTCGCTGGCCAGCCTCTGGGCCAATGTGCAAAGCAACCCGCTGGCCTATGCGCTGGCCTTGTGTGCAGCCTGCCTCTGGCCCTGCTATTCGGTGGTGTCCAAGCGCTACACCCAGGGCGCCAATGCGCTGCCGGCCTTCCTCTGGGCCGTGGCCGCCGTGCTCTGGATCAAATACGCGCTCAGCCCTGAACCACCGCTGCGCTTTACGCTGCCGGCACTGCTGCAGCTGGGCTTGCTCAGCGGCCTGACAGCCCTGGGCTACAGCTGCTGGGACCATGGCCTGCGTGCCGGCAACCTCACGGTGATGGCCGTGGGCTCCTACTTCACGCCGGTGCTGTCTGCGTTGGTGGGAACCCTCTGGCTGCAGGTGCAGCCATCGTGGAGCTTTTGGCAAGGGGTGCTGCTGGTCACACTGGGCTCGCTGGTCTGCTGGTGGACCACCCGCAGCCCGGCGCCGGCCGACATCAAAAAGCTGGCGGGCTGAGGGCCGCACGCCGTCCAGCACTGCGCGCTCATCACCCGGGCCGGGCAGCATCGCCAGCCCTTGTATACACATGCAAACACCTAGGTGGCGCCCCATCGCCAACGGCGGGCACCGCACTATAGTGGGCGGGTTGCCCGCGTTTTTTCCGAACTGCCCATGGACTACACCCGCCCCAACCATATCCCCACCACCGCCGAGCAAGAGGCCGAAAAGCGCCTGGAACTGCGCGGCCTGATCGCATTTGCGGCGCTGACCGTCGTGGCCACCATCGCCGCCGCCCTGGTCTTTGGCAGCCACATCGTTTAAAGACACCGCTGCCCAACGCCCCACTGCGCCCGCCCGCCTGGCACCGCCGTGCGGTAGCATGGCTGCAGCACTGCGCTTTTCCGGCTAGGATGCAGGGCGCCTTCCGCTCCCTCTGCATCTGCCCGCGTCCATGTCTTCCTCTCCGATTCCCGCTCCCCAGGCCCCTTCGCAGCGCGCCACCCTGATTGGCCTGTCGGCCGTGCTGTGCTGGTCCACCTCGGTGGGCCTGTTCCGCAGCGTGGCCGAGCACCTGGGCCCCATTGGCGGGGCCGCGGCGGTGTTTACGTTGGGAGCCTTGCTGGTGACGTTGCGCTTTGGCATGCCGCGCCTGGCCCAGCTGCGCGCCATGCACCCGGCCTATCTCTGGGGCTGTGGCCTGCTGTTTGTGCTCTATGAGATTGCACTGTCGCTGTCGCTGGGCTTTGCCAGCAACCGCAGCCAGACCCTGGAGCTGGGGATGATCAACTACCTCTGGCCGAGCCTGACGATCGTGCTGGCGACCGCCTTTGGGCTGCAGCGCTTTCGCGCCGGCCTGGTGCCGGGGGTGTTGCTGGCCATGGCCGGCATTGTGCTGGTGCTCAAGGGGGACAGCGCGCTGTCCATCGCCAGCCTGTGGGCCAATGTGCAAAGCAACCCGCTCGCCTATGGCCTGGCGTTTTCGGCCGCCTGGCTCTGGCCCTGCTACTCGGTCATGGCCAAGCGCTATGCCCATGGCGCCAATGCGCTGCCTGCATTTCTCTGGGCCGTCGGGGCGGTACTGTGGGTCAAGTACGCACTCAGCGCAGAGCCGGCGCTGCAGTTCTCGCTGCCCGCCGCCGCTCAGCTGTGCATGCTCAGCGGCCTCACCGCCCTGGGCTACAGCTGCTGGGACCACGGCCTGCGCGCCGGCAACCTCACGGTGATGGCCGTGGGTTCCTACTTCACCCCTGTGCTTTCGGCGCTGGTCGGCACCGTCTGGCTGCAGGTGCAACCCTCCTGGAGCTTTTGGCAAGGGGTGGTGCTGGTAACGGCCGGCTCGCTGATCTGCTGGTGGTGTACCCGCAGCAAGTAGAACGAAACAGGGCTGATTGCTCAGCCCTTGCGCGCCGCCTCCAGCGCGGCGATATCGATCTTGGTCATGCCCATCATCGCCTCAAAGACGCGCTTGGCGGCTGCGCGGTCGGGGTCGGACAGTGCAGCGGTCAGCATGCGCGGGGTGATTTGCCAGGAGATGCCCCAGCGGTCCTTGCACCAGCCGCAGGCGCTTTCCTGCCCGCCATGGCCGACGATGGCGTTCCACAGGCGGTCGGTTTCGGCCTGGTCGTCGGTCGCGATCTGGAAGGAAAAGGACTCGTTGTGCTGAAAATGCGGGCCGCCGTTGAGCCCTATGCACGGCACACCGGCCACATGGAACGCCACGACCAGCACATCGCCCTGCTTGCCATCGGGGTAATCGCCCGGCGCGCGGTGCACGGCGCCTACCGAGCTGTCGGGAAAAGTCTGGGCGTAGAACTGCGCAGCATCCAGCGCATCACCCCGGTACCAGAGGCATACGGTATTTTTCGCGGTCATCGTCGGTCTCCTGTTTGCACAGACGACCAGCCTAGCGGCTCACGGCCCGCCCGCAAGTAGGACAGCGCTGCACGGCGACGGGCAGCCCGCTGCCGGCGGTCAGGCCTTAGCCGCCGCTGCGCCTTTTCTCGCGCAGCATGAACAGATACAGGCCCTCGACCTTCTCACGAGCCCAGGGCGTTTTGCGCAAAAACCGCAGGCTGGAGCTGATGCTCGGGTCCAGGCAAAAGCAACGGATCGGTATGCGCTCGCCCAGCTCTTCCCAGCCAAAGTACGCGACCAGCTCGTTCAGGAGGTTCTCCAACGTCAGGCCATGGAGAGGATTGTTGGGCTGTTCGGCATTGCTCATGGCCGCCATTGTCGCCGAGCAGGCACCGGCAGCAGGCCTGGCGGGCCTTTTGCGGCGATCCCGGCAGGGCCGTTCTGCGCTCTCAGGGCCGGGCAATACCGGCACGCGCGATCACGCCCGCCCAGCGCTGTATGTCGCGCTGCAGCAGCGTTGCCAGCTCCGCCGGGGTGCTGCCTTCCGGCACCACGCCCAGACGCTGCAGCCGCTGAGCGACATCGGCCGAGGCCAGCGCTGCATTGGCAGCCGCGCTGAGCCTGGCAATGGTCGCAGGGGCGGTGTTCGCGGGTGCCGCCAGTCCATTCCACGAGGTCACATCAAAGCCGCTGGCCGCTGCGTCGCTTTCGCTCACCGTCGGAACGCCAGGCAAGGCCGCTGCACGCCTGCCGCCCATGACCACCAGCGCCCGGAGCAGCCGGCCTTCGACATGCGCCAGCACCGGCGCGAGCATGTCCACCGCGGCATCCACCTGCTGGCCCCGCAGCGCATGGAACAGCGCGGCAGAGCTGTTGTAAGGCACCAGTTGCACATCCAGACCCAGCGTGCTCTTGAGCAGTTCTGCCGCCAGATGGGGTGTGCTGCCGCTGTACAACGTACCGATGTTGAGCTGCCCTGGCCGGGCCCGGGCCTGTGCCAGCAGCCCCTGGAACGATAGCAGCGGGCTCGTGTGTGCGACCACCATGGCCAGGTCAAAGCGCCCCAGCAGCGAGATCGGCGCAAAATCGCGGACGGTGCTGTAGGTCAGCGATGTGAACAAGGACTCGGCCACCGCATTGGCGTTGGACATCAGCAGCAGCACCTGGCCATCCGGCGCGGCGCGGGCCACCTGCTCGGCCGCCAGCACCCCACCGGCACCAGGCCGGTTGTCCACCACGATGGGCGGGCCGCCGAGCATCTCGCTCAGGGTCCGCGACACGATACGCACCATCAGATCGGCAACACCGCCGGGGCCAAACGGCACCACCAGCCGGATCGGACGTGAAGGCAGCCGCGGCTGCGCCGCGCTTGTATACGGTAGCGCGCCCAGCGCCAGCAGCGCGGCGCTGCACTGTCGTCTTTGCATCATGGGTCTCCTGAGGAGACCGACTATGGGCCAACGCCGCGCTGTGAGGCAGTGCCACACGCCACTAACAGCTATTACAAACCGGCATAGCGCCGGGCTAGTCCCCGTCTCCGCCGCGCAGCACCTTACGCACCACATCGCCGCCAAAGCCCCGGCTCGCCAGAAAGCGCATCTGCCGGGCGCGCTCCTGCGGGCTGTCGGGCGGTGTGCCAAAACGGCGTTGCCAGACCTCGCGGGCCCGCTGCAGCTCGGTGCTGCGCAAGCGCTCCCGGGCATCTGCTATCAGCTCGGCATCCACGCCCTTGTGGCGCAGCTCCTGCAACACCCGGCTGGCGCCATAGCGGGCGGCCTTGGTGTGGATCACGCTGTCGACGAAACGCTCGGCGCTGATGAAACCCTTGGCTTCGAGCTCGTCGAGGATGGCCGCCAGGTCCTCGCCCTCTTCCACATGGGAGGCAAGCTTGCCCTGCAGTTCAGCGCGCGAATGCTCGCGCTGCGCCAGATAGCGCAGCGCACGGCCTTTGAGGGAGAGTTTGCTAAAAGACATTCATCCTCATTGCTATAAAACAAATAGCTGCTTGCGCACAGCATCTGTGCACAAGCAGCTATCTCAGCGTTCTCGCTTCAGAAGCGGTCAGCCCTCGGTGCCGTTGGCCGCAGGGCCATCGACCACGCCGTCTTCAGCGGGGCGCAGGCTGATGTTCAGGCTCTCGCGCACCTTGTTCTCGATCTCGATCGCCAGGTCGGCGTTTTCACGCAGGAACTCGCGCGAGTTGTCACGGCCCTGGCCGATCTTCTCGCCGTTGTAGGCATACCAGGCACCGCTTTTCTCGATGATGCGGGCATTGACGCCCATGTCCAGGATTTCGCCTTCGCGCGAGATGCCTTCGCCAAACAGAATGTCGAACTCGGCCGTCTTGAACGGAGGCGATACCTTGTTCTTGACCACCTTGACCTTGGTTTCGTTGCCGATGGCTTCGTCGCCGCGCTTGATGGTGCCGGTACGGCGGATATCGAGGCGCACCGAGGCGTAGAACTTCAGCGCGTTACCGCCGGTGGTGGTTTCTGGGCTGCCGAACATCACGCCGATCTTCATGCGGATCTGGTTGATGAAGATGACCATGCAGTTGGTCTTCTTGATCGTGGCGGTGAGCTTGCGCAGCGCCTGGCTCATCAGGCGGGCCTGCAAGCCGGGCAGCTGGTCGCCCATTTCGCCTTCGATTTCGGCCTTCGGGGTCAGGGCCGCCACCGAGTCGACAACAATCAGGTCCACCGCGCCGGAGCGCACCAGGCTGTCAACGATCTCGAGCGCCTGCTCACCGGTGTCGGGCTGGCTGATCAGGATATCGCCCAGGTTCACGCCCAGCTTTTGGGCATAGCCGGTATCGAGTGCGTGTTCTGCATCGATGAAGGCGCAGGTGCCGCCCAGTTTCTGCATCTCGGCAATCACCTGCAGGGTCAAGGTGGTCTTGCCCGAGGATTCAGGGCCGTAGATCTCGATGACGCGGCCGCGCGGCAGGCCGCCCACGCCCAGCGCAATGTCCAGGCCGAGCGAGCCGGTGGACACCACCTGGATGTCCGAGACGGCCTCGCCTTCGCCGAGTTTCATGATGGTGCCCTTGCCGAACTGCTTTTCGATCTGGGCCAGTGCGGCGGCCAGCGCCTTGGCTTTTTCGCTGTTGGCTTCGGGCTTGGTTGCGGTGGCGTTCATGGATTTCTCCTTGCGTTTGATAGTCATGTCTTAGGTCTGGGATCCTGCTGTTTGCATATACAGCCTGGATGCTTGAACAGTAGTTTAGGGGATGGGTATATTTTATAAAAGCATTTTTTTAGTCAGTTTGCTTGACTAAATGCAGCATACTGAAAAAGCCGCACAACACCCTCGGGAGCGCCCATCATGCCGACACTTCTGCCCCATTTGCCTGATGACAGCTGGCGCCTGACCCACATGGGCCGGCTGCTGGGCCATGCAATGCGCCGCTTCGACGCCCGCGTGCTGCACTTGATGGTGCGGGATGACGCCGTGCCGCTGGCGCTGTCGCATCTGGCCGAGCGCGACCAGGTCAGCGCCGCCCATATCCATATCACCCGGCACCTGTCCTTGGCAGGCGACCGTCTGGTGGACCTGGCCGAGCGTGCAGGCATGAGCAAGCAGGCGATGGCCCAGCTGGTGGACCAGTGCGAAGCCTGGAACCTGGTGACCCGTGAGCGCGACCCCCGCGATGCACGCGCCCGCATCGTCCGCTTTACCGAGACGGGCCTGCTGTGGCTGCAGGCATTCGAGCGGGCGGTCACCCAGGCCGAGGCGGAGTTCCGCGCTGAAGTGGGCGAACAGGTCGCTACCGTGGTCAAACTCGGGCTGGAAGTGTATGGGGCCGACAGCTGAGCGGCTGCATGTGCTGCATTCAGCCGCGCTTGCGCTCGAACTTGTAGAACAGGTTGGGTTCGGAGACGATGTAGATATTGCCGCCATTGTCCATGGCCAGCCCCTCGGGCTGCGGGATGCGGTTGGCCAGCCCGGCCATATCGGCCCACAGCGGCATCACGCTGAGCAGGTCTCCGGCACGGCTGTATTCGTAGAGCACCGAAGACTCCTCCCCGAGCAGCAACAGGTTGCCGCTGCGCGGGTCGACCTCGACGGCAGCCAGGTCGGTGCTGGGCATGTCCTCCACGGCCGGCACGTCCCAGACGCTGACCTTCAGATCGACCGGGCCCGGCTTGAGCCTGGACAGCGGCGCCTCCATCATCAGCACCTGCATCGGCCATTTCTCGGTCACCGCCACCAGTTGCTGGCGCTTGGCATCCCAGCCCAGGCCCTCCAGTGCAAAATTCTTGATGGCGATATCGCCCAGTTGCACATAGGGGCTGTTGTCCAGCGATACTTCCGTCACGCCCTTGCCAAACTGCACCCAGTGGATGCGGTTGTTGCGCTCATCGGCAATCGCGAACCAGTCTCCCTGGATATGGGCGATGCCTTCGGTATCCCTGGCGCCGTGCAGCGGGGCCAGGCGCAGCAGCGCGCCATCGGTCGTCAGCTCGGCAATCTGGGGCGGCCGGTTGGTCACCGCAAACAAGGTCTTGGTTTCCGGGTTGTAGGTCAGGCCCGAGAGGTTGTCGGCAATGCCGCTGACCGCCTTGGCATCGATGCTGGCCAGGTAGTGCGGCAAGTGGGCCGCCGGCGCCGACGGGGGTGGCGATTGCCAGGCATGGGCATGGCCGGGCATCGCGACGATGTGGTGCCATTGCAGGTACAGCGCCGTCAGCACGACCAGGGCCGCCACCACCACCCAGCGGCGTTGCCGTACCGAAGACTGCGATCCTTTGCGCACTGTTGAACCTGCTTTCATCACGATGGGTTGCCAAACGCCGCCCCCAGCCACGGGCCTGCTGCCCTTGCGACGCCGTCAAGACGAGGCGTTATCCTACGTGAGCGATGCGGCGCTTTGGTGACGTCTGCGGGTGTTTTACGTCTCTGCAACAAAAATGACGGCGCTCACCAGCGGCATGCCCCCCGCGCTGGCGCCTTCTGGCGGTGATCTATCCCAGTGCCGCCATCAGGGTCATGGCCTGTCCTAGAATCATTGGCACAGCACGTATCACCACTACAACAGCGATAGGAGACCGCATGCGAATACTGATTGCCGAAGACGACCAGGTGCTGGCCGATGGCCTGCTGCGCAGTCTCCGCAACTCCGGCGCCGTGGTCGACCATGTCGCCAGCGGCACCGAAGCCGATGCGGCGCTGATGGCCAACAATGCGTTTGACCTGCTGATCCTCGACCTGGGCCTGCCCCGCATGCATGGTCTGGAGGTGCTGAAAAAGCTGCGCGCCCGGGGCTCGGCCATTCCCGTGCTGATCCTCACCGCCGCCGAGAGCGTGGATGACCGGGTCCAGGGCCTGGATCTGGGCGCCGACGACTACATGGCCAAGCCTTTTGCGCTGTCAGAGCTGGAAGCGCGGGTGCGTGCCCTCACGCGCCGGGGCGTGGGCATGAGCACCAGCCTGATCCAGCACGGCCCGCTGGCCTATGACCAGGCCGGGCGGGTGGCCACCTTCGACGGCCGCATGCTGGAGTTGTCGGCGCGCGAGCTGGGCCTGCTGGAAGTGCTGCTGCAGCGCTCGGGCCGCCTGGTCAGCAAGGACCAGCTGGTCGAGCGCCTCTGCGAATGGGGCGAAGAGGTCAGCACCAATGCGATCGAGGTCTATATCCACCGCCTGCGCAAGAAGATAGAGAAGGGCCCCATCCGCATAGCCACGGTGCGCGGCCTGGGTTACTGCCTGGAAAAAATCCACCCGCCCGCAGCACACTGAGCATCCACCACCGGGCGACTGCGGGGCGATGGCCGCCCCCGGCCCCCATCACGCAAGGACAGCCTTGGCCCTGTTTCGCAGCGAGCAGCGATCTTTGTTCGGTGAGATCCTTGACTGGATGCTCACGCCGCTGCTGCTTTTGTGGCCGGTATCGCTGGCATTGACCTGGCTGGTGGCCCAGGACCTGGCCAACAAGCCTTTCGACCGCGCGCTGGAGTACAACGCCCATGCACTGGCGCAGCTCGTCGGCGTGCAGGGCGGCAAGACCTATTTCAACCTGCCCCAGCCAGCCAGCGAGATCCTGCGGGCCGACGATGCCGACACGGTCTACTACCAGGTCACGACGCCGGCGGGCATGTTTCTCGCCGGTGAATCGGCGCTGCCGATGCCTGCCAAGGACCTCGAGCGCAGCATCGGCGTCGTGCAGTTGCGCGATGGCGAGTTGCGCGGCATGGATGTGCGCATCGCCTGGATCTGGGTGCAGCTGTCGCTGCCCGAGCCGAATCTGGCACTGATCCAGGTCGCAGAGACGCGCGAGAAACGCAGCGTGCTGGCCACCGAAATCATCAAGGGCGTGATGCTGCCGCAGTTCGTCATCCTGCCGCTGGCGGTGCTGCTCGTATGGCTGGCGCTGGCGCGAGGCATCAAGCCGCTGCACCTGTTGGAAGAGCGCATCCGCGCGCGCAAGTCCGAAGACCTCTCGCCCATCCACCACAAGGATGTGCCACTGGAAGTGGTGCCGCTGGTCGACTCGGTCAATGGCCTGCTGGAGCGCCTCAACCACTCGCTGGCGACGCAAAAGCGCTTTCTCGCCGATGCTGCACACCAGCTCAAGACACCGCTGGCCGGCCTGCGCATGCAGGCCGAGATGGCCCAGCGCGCCGATGCCAAGGAGGACGACCTCAAGCTGTCTTTGCAGCAGATCGGGCGTTCGAGCATGCGCGCCACCCACACCGTCAACCAGCTGCTGTCACTGGCCCGCGCCGAAGGCCCCAGCGCGCTGCTGCAGCGCACGCCCTGCAACCTGGCCGAGATTGTGCTCGATGCCATGCATGACGGCATCGACCGGGCGCTGGCCAAGCACATCGACATGGGCTACGACGGCATGCAGGTGGATGACCGCGAGGTATGGGTCAACGGCAATGCCACCTTGCTGGGCGAGCTGGTGCGCAACCTGCTGGACAATGCCATCAACTACACGCCCTCCAGCGCCGGCGCGCCGGGCATCATCAATGTGCGGCTGATGGCCGACCCCTTTGGCCACGTGATCGTGCTGCAGGTGGAAAACTCCGGCCCCGGCATTCCCGAAGAAGAGCGCGAACGTATTTTTCAGCCCTTCTACCGCGTGCTGGGCAGCGAGGTCGATGGCTCGGGGCTGGGCCTGCCCATCGTGCAGGAAATTGCGCGCCAGCATGGCGCCACCGTGGGCCTGGAAGATGCCCACCCGCGCCAGGCCCAGCGCGGCGTGGTGTTCAGCGTCTGCTTTCCGACCACACGGGCCCCGCAGCCCCAGGTCTAGGAGCAGCTGCGCAGGTCCTTGCCGTCCATCACATGCCAGCTCTGCACACGCTTCTTGGTCGCCGCATCGAGCTTGGGCAGGCGCACGGTGTAGCTGACGGTCTCTGGGCGCTCGACCACCACCTTGGCGCCGCTCACGCCTTTTTTGCCGATAGTGGCCAAATGGCGCTCGGCCGCCTCCTCGCTGGAAAAGCGCCCCAGCGAGATGCCTGGCTCCAGGCTGGCAATGCGGGCGCGGTCCGTGCTGATATCGAGCGCACGCAGCTCGTCGCGCCGCGTATCCAGCGCCTCCTGGCTGCTGAACTTGCCCACATAGACCATCCAGCGGCCCGCGCTGGTGCTGCTGTCCAGGCGCCAGCTGCCTTCGGGCAGCTTGGCCAGCTGCAGGCGCAGCGCCTCGACCTGCTTGGCATCAAAGCTGCCGGCGACCAGGCATTCCTTTTTCTCCGGTTTTTCCGCCTTCTCCAGTTTTTCCGGCTTTTCAGTCGGCTTTTCGGCTGGTTTGTCCTGGGGCTTGTCCGCTGGTTTGGCAGCCAGCTTGTCCGCATCGGCGGAGGTTTTGTCAGTAGGGTCTGCGGGCGGCTCGGCAGCGGCCGGGGCAGCCGGCTCCGCCACCGGTGCCGGGGCGGGCTCGGCAGGCACGGTACGCGCCGGCTGCTGCTGGGCCTGCTGGGCCTCTTGCGGGGTCAGAATGCGCAGCGCATCGGGCTTGACCTGCTGCTGCACCCGCTCGGGCTCGGACGGGTCCTCCGGGCCCCAACCCAGGCTGCGCAGCATGCCTTGCGAGAACGCGTAGTAGCCGGCATTGGCCAGCAGCAGCAGCACGATGGCAAAACGAATCATCTCCGCTCCTGTCTCTTCACTCTCTGGTCCTGCAGCGCGCTCAAGCCGCGCCCGCCTTGGGCCGCACGCTGACTTCCGAGCTGGTCACATCCACCACACCCGCAGCGGTCTGCACGCGCAAGGCGCCATCGGCGCCTACACCCATGGCCAGGCCGGCCGTACCGTCACTCAGGCCGACCTCGCGGCAAGCCAGCGCATCACGCTCCGCATAGGCCGCCTGCAGCGGCGCAAAGCCCTGCTGCGCAAAAGCCAGGATCGCAGCGACCAGCGGCGGCACCACCGCCTGCAGCGCCTGCGGCGCGTCCCAGCGGCTGTCGAGCATCTGCAGGCTGCCCGGGATGGTCGACAGGCCTTCGGCCTGCGGCGCCCGCACATTGATGCCGATGCCAATCACCACATAGCGCTCGGCCTGCTGCTGGCCATCGCCCGCATGCGTGCGGGCCGAAACAAAGCTCGCGGTCTCGACCAGGATGCCGGCCAGCTTGTGGTCGCCGGTCAGCCACAGGTCGTTGGGCCACTTGAGGCCGATGGTAGGCGTGCTGGAGCCGGGCTCGGGCAGCTGAGGCTGCAGGCTTTGCGCCACCGACACGCCAACAGCCAGCGACAGGCCCGACCAGTCGGCCGGCGCCAGCGGCAGGCCCAGCGACATCAGCAGCGAATCACCGGCCTCGCTGCGCCAGGGCTTGCCCATGCGGCCACGGCCTGCGGTCTGCTGCTCGGCCACCAGCAAGATGGGCTCCTGGCGGCCCGCACGGGCGCGGCGCATCAGCTCGGTGTTGGTCGAGTCGATGCTGGGCAGCACCTCGATCGTGAAGCCCGGCAACTGCGGCTCCACCGCTTCCCAGATGGCTTCGGCCGGCCAGCGGATGGGCATGTTCGGTGTGTCGCTCATGCGCCCGCCTTGGCCGTCTTCTGGCCCTTGGTCTTGTTGCCGGTCTTGGCTTTCTGGCCGCTCTTTTTCTTGTCCTTGGCTTTGCTCAGTGCCTTGTCTGCTGCCTTGGCCTTGGGCTTTTCCGCTTTGGCAGGCTTGGCGGGCTTTGCGCTATCGGCAGCGGCCGCCTTGGCCTTGCGCTTTTTGGGCAGCACCGGCTCGGGCAAATCCGATGCTGGCACCTTGGGCTTCCAGCCGCGCTTGGGCGCCAGCATCGTGCCCCGGCATTCGGCCGCGCCGCAGTGGCAGGCGTAGTCGGCCTTGAGCTGGGCGGTGTAGCGCTCTTCGATGATCAGGCCATAGTCATAACCCAGTTCCTCGCCGGCGTTGATATTGCGCAGCGCGCTGATGAAGATACGGTCATCCACTTCTTCGGCAAAGCAGTTGGGGTCGCAGCTGTGGTTGATCCAGCGGGCCGAGTTGCCGCCATCACCGCCGTCGATGACGCGGTCGCCATCGATCTGGAAAAAGAAGGTGTGGTTGGGGTGGTCCGGGTCGTGCGGGTGGCGGCGCTGGCTTTCTTCGTAGCTGATGACCTTGCCCGCATATTCGACAATGACTTCGCCTTCTGCGATATCCTGCAACGCAAAAACGCCCCTGCCGTGCACGCCCGAACGCCGTACCTGGATACGACGACCTGTTGAAAAATGGGGAACATGGTTCGGCATGGGATTTTTTCTGCTACTTTAAAAATAAGCACATGCGCATGTGCGCACACGTACACATGCAGGCGCCCGCGCACATGCGCGTAAAGCGTGCATTGTAAGAGCGTGCTCAGAGAGCCAGCAACCCACAGTGCTGGCAGACCCCAGTTTGATGAGAGTGAACCCATGTCCAAGACCCTGGTCATTGCAGAAAAGCCGTCCGTTGCACAGGACATCGTCCGTGCACTGACGCCGGTGGCAGGCCAATTTGCCAAACACGACGACTACTTTGAAGCCGAGAACTTCATCGTGACGAGCGCGGTGGGTCACCTTGTGGAGATCCAGGCCCCCGAAGAATTCGATGTCAAACGCGGCAAATGGAGCTTTGCCCATCTGCCGGTCATCCCGCCCTACTTTGAACTCAAGCCGGTCGACAAGACCAAGACGCGCCTGAATGCCGTCGTCAAGCTGGCCAAGCGCAAGGATGTCACTGCGCTGATCAACGCCTGTGACGCGGGCCGCGAAGGTGAACTGATCTTCCGCCTGATCGAGCAATATGCCGGCGGTGCCAAGGGTGGCCTGGGCAAGCCGATCCAGCGCCTGTGGCTGCAGTCGATGACGCCGCAAGCCATCCGCGACGGCTTCAACAAGCTGCGCTCGGACAACCAGATGCTGGGCCTGGCCGATGCCGCCCGCAGCCGCTCCGAAGCCGACTGGCTCGTCGGCATCAACGGCACGCGGGCGATGACCGCGTTCAACTCGCGCGATGGCGGCTTCTTCCTGACCACCGTGGGCCGCGTGCAGACGCCCACCCTGTCGCTGGTGGTCGAGCGCGAAGAAAAGATCCGCAAGTTCGTCAGCCGCAACTACTGGGAAATCCACGCCGAGTTCAACGCCCAGGCGGGCGCCTACCCGGCCAAGTGGTTCAACCCAGGCTGGAAGAAGAGCGACGACGCAGAGGCCAAGGCCGACCGCGTCTGGACCCAGCAGGAAGCCCAAGCCATTGCCGATGCCGTGCGCCGCAAGCCCGCCACGGTGACCGAAGAGTCCAAGCCCACCACCCAGGCATCGCCGCTGCTGTTTGACCTGACCAGCCTGCAGCGCGAGGCCAACAGCAAGTTCGGCTTCTCGGCCAAGACCACGTTGGCACTGGCCCAGGCGCTGTACGAACGCCACAAGGCGCTGACCTACCCGCGTACCGATTCGCGCGCGCTGCCCGAAGACTACCTGCCGGTCGCCCGCCAGACCTTCGAGATGCTGGCCCACAGCAGCATGCAGCAGCTCGCGCCGTTTGCGCAGCAGGCCATTGGCGCCAACTACATCCGCGCGAACAAGCGCATCTTCGACAACAGCAAGGTGTCGGACCACTTTGCCATCATTCCGACCACGCAGGCGCCCGGCGCGCTGAGCGAGGCCGAGCACAAGCTCTACACCTTGGTGGTGCGCCGCTTCATGGCGGTGTTCTTCCCCAGCGCCGAGTACCAGGTCACCACCCGTATTAGTCAAGTCGATGAGCACCACTTCAAGACCGAAGGCAAGGTGCTGGTCAAGCCCGGCTGGCTGGCCATCTACGGCAAGGAAGCGGCCCACGAAGTGGAAGACGCCAAGGAAGGCGACAAGGGCCAGAACCTGGTGCCGGTGCAGCCTGGCGAGAAGCCGGTGGCCGACCCGGTCGACCCCAAGGGACTCAAGACCAAGCCGCCCGCCCGCTACTCGGAAGCGACCCTGCTGGGGGCGATGGAGAGCGCCGGCAAGCAGATCGACGACGACGAACTGCGCGAAGCCATGCAGGAAAAAGGCCTGGGCACGCCTGCGACGCGCGCAGCCATCATTGAAGGCCTGCTGACCGAGAAATACATGCTGCGCGAAGGCCGCGAGCTGATCCCCACGGCCAAGGCCTTCCAGCTGATGACCTTGCTGCGCGGTCTGCAGGTGGAAGAGCTCTCGCGCGCCGACCTGACCGGCGAGTGGGAGTACAAGCTCGCACAGATGGAAAAGGGCCAGCTCTCGCGCGAAGCCTTCATGGCCGAGATCCAGTCGATGACCGAGCGCCTGGTGAAGAAGGCCAAGGAATACGACCGCGACACCATCCCGGGCGACTACGCCACCTTGTCCGCGCCCTGCCCGAACTGCGGCGGCGTCGTCAAGGAAAACTACCGCCGCTATGCCTGCACCGGCGTGGGCGGCAATGGCGAGGGCTGCGGCTTCTCGTTCACCAAATCGCCTGCGGGCCGCACCTTCGAGACCGCCGAGGCCGACCAGCTGCTGCGCGACCGCAAGCTGGGCCCGCTCGACGGCTTCCGCTCCAAGGCCGGCTGGCCGTTTGCTGCCGAGGTGGCCATCGTGCGCGACGAGGACAACAACAACTTCAAGTTCGAGTTCCTGTTCGAAGACAACAAGTCCGATGAGGAATCGGGCGAGCTGGTGGACTTTGGAAGCCAGAATACTCTGGGCGCCTGCCCCAAGTGTGGCGCGCCAGTGTTCGAGCACGGCGCCAACTATGTCTGCAGCAAGGCCGTGCCCACGGCCCAGCAGCCCACGCCCAGTTGCGACTTCAAGAGCGGCCAGATCATCCTGCAGCAGCCCATCGAGCGCGACCAGATGGCCAAGCTGCTGGCGACCGGCAAGACCGACCTGCTCGACAAGTTCGTCTCCAACCGCACGCGCCGCAGCTTCAAGGCCTTCCTGGCCTGGGACAAGGAGGCCGGCAAGGTGAACTTCGAGTTCGAGCCGCGCGACAGCAAGTTCCCGCCGCGCAAGGGCGCGGCCGCCAAGACGGCGGCCAAGACTTCCACAAAGACCGCAAGCAAGACCGCTGCCAAGGCCACGAAGACGGCGGCCAAAACCGCTACCAAGTCGGCCACCAAGGCCGCCGCCAAAACGCCCCGCAAGGTCGCCGCGACGCTGACCCCCAGCCCCGCACTGGCAGCGGTGATCGGCAGCGAGGCCACCTCGCGCCCCGAGGTCATCAAAAAGCTGTGGGACTACATCAAGGCCCACGGTCTGCAGGATGCCAAGGACAAGCGCGCGATCAACGCCGACGCCAAGCTGCAGCCGCTGTTTGGCAAGGACCAGATCAGCATGTTCGAGATCGCCGGCATTGTTGGCAAGCATGTGAGCTGAGCGCCGGGATGCAGCACCACCGCACCGCCCGCCGGGCCTGCCAGACGTGCTGAGCATGGCCAAGGGCGAGCCGCTGCAGTTGCTCGCGCTGGCCTTGGGCATCTACCTGCTGCTGGAGGCCAGCTTTCATGGCATGGCCTGGCTGCTCGCCCGCATCATTGACCGGGAGGCGCGCCGCCAAGGCCAGCCGGCCGAGCCCAGCCCTGCGCATTGGCGCGCCATCTTCTACCGCTTGTTTGCAGTGCTTGCGGTGCTGATGCTGAGCCACTGGTTCAGCCTCGGCTTGAATGGCCCGCATGCGCAGCCCTGGCAGCAGTGGTTGCTCGGCGCGGTCCTCATTGCCACCGTGCTGTCGGTGGTGATGCTCTGCGATGCCTCCATCATCCAGAAGCTCAAGAAGGACAGCCATCCGCATTTCAGCAATATGCAGGAGATGGAGCTGCTCTACATCCTGCGCCACCTGCCCGCGCACCGGCAGTGGTATTTCAGCGCGGCCTACCTGCCGCTGGCCCGGCGCCTGAACAGGGGCATCAGCCTGCTGGCTTTCCTGCTGCTGTACCTGGATGTGCGCTTCTACCAAGGAGGCTGATACAGTGCCTGTCATACCCCAACGCCCTTTGCCACTGCCATGTACCTCCGCCCTGCCTACCGCCGGCTGATCTGGCTGGCCCTGGTGGCTGCCTGCGCTGCTGCGCTATACGCTTGGCGTGGCCCGGCGATCATTGGCGACGCCGAGCAGGCCGCCAGCGCCTTGTGGCGCAAGGCCTCGGCCCCTCCACCCCCCAGCGACGAAGCGCTGCAACGCGGCCAGGCACGGCGCGCGGCGCCCGAGGGCGGCACCGGCCACACACGCCCCGCTGCCGTGCCGCGCAAATGCCAGTTGAACGGCCAGACCATCTACACCGACGGCCCCTGCCCGGCAGGCAGCCAGGGCCAGATCGTGCCGGAGAACCTGTCCGTCATCCCGCGCTGAACCGGCCCGCCGCAATACCGCAGCGCCCCACCGGTGCGCAGCATCTGCGCGATACTGCCTGCGCTATGCAGCGTGGTGCTGCATGGCATCGATAAAGGACATGCGTGCAATCAGCGGACAGGCAATGGTTTGACGAGGCGTACTACCAGCGCTTTTATTTCGACAAGAAAACCAGCGTGGTCGACCCTGCCCATGCCGCGCGCCTGGGCGCCTTTGTCTGCAGCTATCTGCAGTATGTGCGCGTGCCCGTGCAGCGTGTGCTGGATGTCGGCTGCGGCATTGGCCTGTGGCGCGATGCGATTGCGCAGCATTTTCCGCAGGCCAGCTACCACGGCGTGGAGTACAGCGACTACCTGTGCCAGCGCTACGGCTGGGAGCGGGGCTCGGTCGTGGACTATGCGCCGGCCGATGGCCAGCCCTTTGACCTGGTGATCTGCCAAGGCGTGCTGCCGTATCTGAGCCCCGCCGACCTGAAGCTGGCGCTGGCGAATCTGGCGCGGCTGAGCCGGGGCGCGCTCTATGTGGAAGCCGTTGCCCGCGAAGACTATGAGCGCGACATCATCGACGACGAGCTGACCGACCCGCGCCTGTACCGCCACCGCGCCGAGCTCTACCGCCGCGGCCTGGCCCAGGGCTTTACCGAGCTGGGCGGCGGCGTCTGGCTGAGCCAACGCGCCGATGTGCCGCTGTTCGCGCTCGAAGCGCTGCAGCACTGAGCCGCACCAAGGGCAGCGCTAAACCCGCTGCGCTGCTGGGTTGGGCAGGGCGACGACAATAGCGCCCGTGTCTTCATCCCCATCTTCTGCCGCTGCCAGCACCGCTGGCGCCGTTGTCCCCCATGCCGTCTCACGCCTGCGCGCCGAACGGCTGCAGCGCAGCACCCGCCCTTTTCTGGCGCGGGGCGGCCCCAAGGGTGAGCGCTGCGAGGGCTGCCGCCTGCGCCCGAGCCACTGCCTCTGCGCGCTGCGGCCCACGCAGGCCACAACGGCAGGCATGTGCCTGCTGATGCACGATGCCGAGCCGCTCAAGCCCAGCAACACCGGCTGGCTGATCGCCGACGTGGTGGCGCAGACCTGGGCCTTTGGCTGGTCGCGCACGGAGATGGATGCCGGGCTGGAGGCCGTGCTGGCCGATCCGCAATGGCAGCCCTATGTCGTCTTTCCGCAGGAGTTTGTGCATGAGCCCGGCCGCGCCGTGCAGCAACTGGCACCCTCCGCGCAGCAGGGCACGGATCGCAGGCCGCTGTTCATCCTGCTGGACGCCACCTGGCCCGAGGCACGCAAGATGTTCCGCAAGAGCCCCTACCTGGACCGCCTTCCGGTGCTCAGCCTGCACCCCGAGCAGATCTCGCGCTACCAGCTGCGGCGCTCGCGCCGGGACGACCATTTCTGCACCGCCGAGGTCGCTGCTCTGTGCCTGGATCTCGCCGGCGACCAGCGGGCAGCGCAGACCCTGGAAACCTACCTGGACATCTACACCCATCACTACCTGCAGGCCAAGCACCAGCTGCCGCCCGACTGGCACAGCGCGGCCCACCAACAGCTCCAGCGCCTGCAAATCGGGCTGTGACAGCGCTGTCACTGTCGTATAAAACAAGCTAATCTGGTTGCTATGGCAGCCAGCATCTCGGGTCAACCCTGACAGGGTTTGCCGCTGGGTTCTCCCGCCCCGCAAAATCCCATATCTGCCGGAATCCTCCTACGCGAGCGCCTCTCCGGCATGGAGACGGCACACTCCAGCCGCTAGGGGCGATTACACAGTGCCAAAAAAATTAGATCGTATTTCAGAACAATCTATTCCGATTTAGGCTATTTATCGGCGGCGGCGCACTGCATACACTGACTACATCGATCAACGAGAACCACACAAGGTGCACCGCACCACCCGTTGAGCGAACCAGCCCCTCATGGTGAGTCGCTGGAGTTCTCCAGGAGTTAAAAATGAACGCACGTATTTTCTCGATCGCCGGTGTAGCTGCTCTGATGTTGGGTGCCGGTGTTGCCCAGGCCAACCCCTTTGAAGGCGACCGCTCGATTGCGCCCCCCGTGGCTGCCACCAGCGCCGTGAGCCGCGCCGATGTGCAAGCACAGTTCGTCGAAGCCCAAAAGAACGGCACCTTGCTGTTCAAGGGTGACCAGCTGCAGGCCAATGCCTTTGAAAAGGGCAGCAGCAACCTGTCCCGCGCCGAAGTGGTGAAAGCCGCCCACGACGCCCGCGTTGCCGGCACCTTGCCTGAAGGCGAAAGCTTCGGCGAATAAGCCCAGGCAACCGCGCTGAGAGTGGGCCGCAGGCCGCTCTCGCATCCCCCCGAATTCCGAATCAACAACCTATTTTTTGGACGCCGCCGCTACCATAGCGCAAATCAGCGATTTGCCAGCAGCGCGGGTCCGTGGAGAGAAACCATGTTTGCACGCAATATGTCCGCTTTGATGATGGCCGCTGGCCTGGTGTTTGCCGGTGCTGCCAGCGCCGCCACGACTGCCCCTGTGGGCAATGGCTCGGACTACCCCGCCTACCCTGCCGCCCACAGCACCTTGACCCGCGCCGAAGTGCAGGCCAAGGTAACCGAAGCCCAGCGCAATGGCTCGATGGCCGTGATCGGTGATCGCATGAACACCTTCCGTGCGGAAAGCGCCCCCTCCACCCTGAGCCGCGCCCAGGTGCAACAGCAAGCCCATGACGCCCTGGTTGCTGGCACCTTGCCTGAAGGCGAGTCCTTCGGCGAATAAGTGAAAGAATCGCTCTGCCAGGCAGATGCTGGCAGAGCGGTCAGATTCCAGGCTCTCTGTAGAAGCTGAGGCCTGGAGAAGCATGAGAGCGGGCATCGCCCGCCACACAACAGAAACGCATTTAGTGCGTAGCCCGGCCAGACCTTGTCCCATTGTGTCTGGGCCGTGCTCTTGGTAGCCACTGCCGGTTCGCCGGCAGTGGTCTTTTTACGTCTCCCGCCGCGACCACCAGCCTCGACACATGGTTGCCTGGCCGGCCGCACCTCACCTTGTCGTACGCCCGTACGGTCTGCGGCTCGGTGCCTGGTCGGGGACGCTTAGTAGGGGACGCCTAGTAGGGGCGCCTCATTGGGGACGCCCAGCTTCAACCGCAAACCGGCGGTTTGCTGGGCTGCGCTCACGGCTTTCAATCCAATGCAAAACCGGTTTCGGTGATCTGCAGCTGGCCGTTCTCGCCTTTCTGCAACCAGCCTTGCTCACAGGCATAGTCCAGTGCAGGTTGCTGCTCGGCGGCGCCGACGCCATGGCGTTCCAGCACGTTGCCCAATGACTCCGCGTCCAGACCATCGCCTGCGCGCAGCAGTTCCTCATTGACCATCAGGTAGAGCAGGTGCTTGGCATTCTTGCGTGTTGCTTCGGTATCGGTCATCCCTGTCGTTCTCCATCGGCATAAAAAAACCGCAACTCGGTTGCGGCTCGGGTGGTGGTCCTTATTGGGCCTTTTTCATCCAGTCGGACAGCTCATCGGCATGTTCCTGTTCCTGCTCCAGGATCTGCTCGATCAGGCGGCGCGTGGTGTGGTCCTTGTCGCCGATCAGATCGACCATCTGGGTGTAGGCCTCGATGGCGACACGCTCGGCCACCAGGTTGGAGCGGATCATCGAATGCAGGTCCATGTCGTCGTTGTAGTCGGCATGGCTGCGGCCGCTCAGACTGTCAGGATTGAAGTCCGGCTCGCCGCCCAGTTGCACGATGCGCGTGGCAATGCGGTCGGCATGGGCCTGCTCTTCTTGCGCATGCACCAGAAACTCCTCTGCAATCGCAGGCGATTCCAGACCGGTGGCGGTGAAGTGGTGGCGCTTGTAGCGCAGCACGCAGACCAGCTCGGTGGCGAGCGAATCGTTGAGCAGGCGAATGATGTCCTCGCGGAAAGGCGTGTCATCCGGCAGCACGGCGCCTTCTTCCAGGCTGTTCTTGGCGGCGTCGAGACGCTTGGTATCAAGCGCCAGCGGGGTGCGGGTTTTGTCTAGCATCGCGGCTTCCTTTGGGGGTGGCTGTTATTGAACACTACCCTGACAAGGTACGCGCCCACACCGTCCGCGTCTGTGAGACAAGGTCTACAGTGCTTGCGCAAAAAGTTCAGAAGCCGGCGCCGGGCTGGGCCAGATAGGCCTGCTCCTGGGCGGTGCTGCTGCGGCCCAGGATCGCATTGCGGTGTGGAAAACGCCCAAACCGGGCGATGACGTCCTGGTGGCGCAGCGCATAGTCCCAGGTGCCCTGCAGGTAGGTCTGGAGCTCGGCAGGTTCGGGGTGGCTGTCCCGCAATCGGGTGAACAGATCCACGCTGCGCTGCTGCAATACCGCATCCTCGGCATGCTCGAGTGGCAGATAAACAAATACCCGCACCGCTGCCGGCAGTTGCTGGTCCAGGCCGCTGTCGCACAAGCCCAGGGCCAGCTGCAGCGCTTGCGGATCCCCGGCAAAGGATTGCGGCGTGCCCCGGTAGATATTGCGCGTGAACTGGTCGAGCAAGAGGATGCGGGCCAGCGTGTCCCAAACGCCATCTGTCCAGCCAGGCAGATCGCCGCTCAACGCCGCCTGCACGGTCTTGCCAAAGCGTTCGCGAATGCGCGCATCGAATGCATCGGACTTGCTGAACCATTGCTGCTTGTGCTGCAAGGCCTCGCCGTTGCTGGGGCGGGTGCTGCCCAACCAGAATTGCAGTACCTCGTCGGCTGAGGCGATGGGCGCGGAGGGGAACGCTGAGGTCATGGCAAGGCCTGTGTAAATCAAACCCCGCTTTTTTACCATGCAGAAGTGCCTTGCAAGAACCACAAAGCCGGGCAAGGCCCGGCTTTGTGGGGAGAGGCGGCCGCTTATGCGGTGCGCGAGCCCGCAGGCTGCGCCACCGGCTTGCTGCTGCCGGAGCGGTCACGCAGGCCCAGTGCCCAGCGCTCGATCGTGTAGAAGGACAGCGCGGCAAAGGCAGCCGAGATCGGCAGGCCCAAAATCACCACCCACTGCCAGTCGGTGTGGGCGCGCAGCAGGCGCACCACAGGGTAATGCCACAGGTAGATACCGTAGGACATCTTGCCGACCCAAACCAGCGCCGGCAGGCTCAGCATGTCGAACAACACACCCTTTTGCTTGCTCACCGCAACAATGATGGCGGCGGCGACCAGTTCGACCAGCGCAAAACCCCAGAGTAGCGCACCGGCGTCGTCCCATTCGTAGCCAATCACTGCAAAGGGCAGCACCGGCAGCAGCCACAGCAGGTATTTCTGGCGGGCGTGCAGGGCGTCCATCCACTCGGGGCGGTGCACGGCGACAGCGGCCAGCGCGCTGCCCAGCAGCATGCCGGTGGCGCGGGTGTCGAAGCGGAAGAAGATTTCATAGAAGTGCTGGCCCTGGGCCACCCAGTAGGCGCGCCAGACAAACATCAGCACCACCAGCAGCAGCACGGGGCGCCACAGCTGCTTGCGCGCCGTATGCGCCAGCAGCAGCACCAGGAGTGGTGGCCAGATCAGGTAGAAGTGCTCTTCCACCGACAGCGACCACATGTGCAGCAAGGTGTCCGGGCTGTCAAAGAAGGCGATGCCGTAGTCGGCCAGGTACAGCGCCGAGACCACCACATCCTGGTTCACATCATCGAGGCCCGGCCAGATCAGCGGCGCAAACAGCCAGTAGGCAGCCAGGAACAGCAGCAGCGCCGGGCCCAGGCGCAGGAAGCGGCGCTTGTAAAAGCGCCAGAAGTCAAGGCGGCCCGATTGCTGGTGTTCCTTGAGCAGCAGCGAGGTGATCAGGAAACCGCTGAGCACAAAGAACAGATCCACGCCAAAGAACGCGCCATCAAACATCGGCGCATGGGCGTGCGACAGAAACACCAGGACGATTGCCACTGCGCGCATACCGTCCAGCGCAGGGTTGTATTTCATACGGAATCCAGACAAAACCAATGATCTCCATCTAACCGCAGCAGGCCCCATGGCCGTTGCTGCGCTCCCAGACTAGGTGTCGTTTCTTTGCGCTGCCGGGGCCAGGCCCGAAGGCTGCCCCCAGCAGTGCTTGCTGGGAATTAAACATCTGTGCTTAACGCGCCAAGCGGCACGAAAGCTGACCCATCGGGCTTTGCGGTTCCCGCGTTGCCGCTGGTTTCCAGGGCATGCAGGGAAGACCAACCATGCGCCAGAGCGCGACGGTTGAGAACCCGAGCCTATCGACTAAGTTCCAGCGTGGATGCTTTATTTTGTGACCAATGCAGTGCAATTGCATGCATCTTGCAGTCACCGTGCAGCGCTTGCGTCCTTGGACGCAGCACGCGGGCTCCTCGCCTTCCATCCCCTCTGCCTTGCCTGGCTCCCGGGGTCTGCGCCCGGGGCCTCTGCCTGCGCTGCACGACATGCAGCGCCTGCGTGGTGATGATCGCTTGCAGGCAGGTCAGCACTGTGTAGGAAAAAACGAAAGGCGCCCGTCAGCACCCGGGCGCGAATTGTGCCAGCAAGCCAATCGCTGCGCCGGCAAAGGGCTTGATCAGGCTGACAAAAAATAACATTGCAAAGCAGAAGCGGCGGGTCCAACCCTGTGAAAAACAGTCCCTGCTGCCAGGGTGACAGCTTGCGTGCTTCCCCTCGTGCAAGCGGGCCCCGCTTTGCGTACGCTCGGCAAAAGCTTTCTCATCTGCCATGACCACCTCTGTTTCCTCCCCCCTGCCCCAGATCCAGCACTATGAACAATGGCTCAGCCAGCAGCATGGCCTGCAGTTTGAGGACTACGAGGCCCTGCACGCCTGGTCCGTGGCGCATCTGGCCGATTTCTGGCGCAGCATCTGGGACTACTACCAGCTCGAATCCCCGACGCCGATCACCGAGGTACTGAGCGCCGATCCGATGCCCGATGCGCGCTGGTTCAGCGGCGCCCAGGTCAGCCTGCCGCGCCAGCTGCTGCGCCATGCGGCGCTCGCCCAGCAAGCGGGCGTGCCGGCGATCGTCAGCGACAACGAGCTGGGCCAGGTGCGCGAGATGGCCTGGCCCGAGCTGCAGCGCCAGGTGGCCTCGGTGGCAGTGGCGCTGCGCAGCCTGGGCATTGGCCGGGGCGACCGGGTGGCCGCCTACATGCCCAATATCCCCGAGACGGTGGTCGCGATGCTGGCCTGCGTCAGCCTCGGCGCGGTCTGGAGCGTCTGCGCCCCCGACATGGGCGTGGCTGCCGTGGTGGACCGCTTCAAGCAGATCGAGCCCAAGGCATTGATCGCCGTCGACGGTGTGTACTACGGCGGCAAGCCGCTGGACCGCAGTGCCGTGGTGCAGTCCTTGCTGGCCGAGCTGCCCACGGTGCAGCACTGCCTGACCGTGCAGACCTCTTATGCGGCCGCCCCCGTGGGCAGCCACCACTGGGACTGGGCCACCACCGGCCAGGATGCGCAGGCTGTGGCCGGCTTCGAGCCCGAATGGCTGCCCTTTGACCACCCGATCTGGATCGTCTACTCCAGCGGCACCACCGGCCTGCCCAAACCCATCGTGCACGGCACTGGCGGCATCCTGCTCGCCTTGCATGTGGCGGGCCTGCACAACGACCTGGGCGCCAGTTACAGCGACAGCCATGCCGGCGAGCGCTTTCTCTGGTACAGCTCCACCGGCTGGGTGATGTGGAACATCCAGGTCAGCGGCCTGCTGTTTGGTACCACGATCACCATCTTCGACGGGCATCCGGCAGGCAGCAGCAGCCAGCCCGACTGGGGGGTGCTGTGGCGTTTTGCGGCCCGGCATCGCACCACCATCTTTGGCGCAGGGGCCGCCTATTACAGCAACTGCATGAAAGCCGGTCTGGACGTGGGCGCCATCGCCGGCCTGCAACAGGTGCGCACGTTGGGCAGCACCGGCTCGCCGCTCGCCCCCGAAGTGCAGCGCTGGGGCAGCGCCCAGCTGGCGGCTGCGGGGGCTGCCGAGGTGTTCTGGTGCAATATCTCGGGCGGCACCGATTTCTGCGGCGCCTTCATCGGCGGCAACCGCAGCCTGCCCCAGGCACCCGGGCGCATGCAATGCCGCTGGCTGGGCCATGCGGTCGAGGCCTGGAACGAGCAGGGCCAGCCCGTGCGCGACGAGGTGGGCGAGCTGGTGTGTACCCGGCCCATTCCGTCGATGCCGCTGTACTTCTGGAACGACCCGGGCAAGCAGCGCTACCTGGACAGCTATTTCGACCACTGGCCCGGCATCTGGCGCCACGGCGACTGGATTCAGATCAACAGCGACGGCAGCTGCGTGATCTATGGCCGCAGCGATGCCACCATCAACCGCCAGGGCCTGCGCATGGGCACCAGCGAAATCTACAACGCGATCGAGGCGCTGCCCGAGGTGCAGGATTCGATGGTCATCGACCTGGAGTACCTGGGCCGCGACAGCTATATGCCGCTGTTTGTCGTGCTGCGCGAGGGCCTGGTGCTGGATGCCGCCCTTCAGGACCGCATCGCGCAGGCGATACGCACCGCGCTGTCGCCCCGCTTTGTCCCCGACACCATCGTGCAGGTGGCCGAAGTGCCGCGCACCCTCACCGGCAAAAAGCTGGAGCTGCCGATCAAGAAGTTGCTCCTGGGCCAGCCTGCGGGCAAGGTGCTGAACCCCCAGACCATGGCCAACCCCGGCTGCCTGCCCTGGTACGAGGCCTATGCCGCCCGGCATCTGGCCCAGCACAGCGCGCAGACCGCCACCCCCTAGCCGGCACGGGGGCAGAGGCAGGTGCTGCCAAGCAGCCTTGCAACGGACGATGGCGGCGGCCTGGTGCAATAATGCAGATCCCTCTCGATGCACACGCTGCATCCGGCCTGGGTGCCTGAACCCTCGCGTTCCGCACCCACAGGCCTTTTCCGACACCGAACCCTATGAACGACCGCAGGCCCACGGCCTGCGTGTCTGTAATGCGTATGTCTTCAGCCATCTCCCTGCGCCTGGTTTTCATCCTGGGCCTGCTATCGGCCATTGGCCCTTTTGCCATCGACATGTACCTGCCGGCGCTGCCGCAGATTGGCGCCAGCCTGCAAGCGCCCGTCGGGGCCGTGCAAGCCAGCCTGACGGCCTTCTTCCTAGCACTGGGCGTGGGCCAGCCGCTGTTTGGCACCCTGGCCGACATGTGGGGCCGCAAGAAGCCGCTCTACCTGGGCCTGGCCATTTTTGTGCTGGCCAGTGTCGGCTGCGCGCTGGCGCAAGATATTCACACCCTGGTGGTGCTGCGCTTTGTCCAGGGCCTGGGCGCTGCAGCGGGCATGGCCATTCCGCGTGCAGTGGTGCGTGACCTGCACACCGGCCATGAAGCCGCCCGCATGATGTCGCTGCTGATGCTGGTGTTCAGCGTCTCGCCGATCCTCGCGCCGCTGGCCGGCAGCGGGGTGATTGCGGTTGGCGGCTGGCGCATGGTGTTCTGGGTGGTGGCCGCTGCCGCCCTCATCGGCATGGCCGCGATGGCGCGTGGCCTGCCCGAGACCCGCGCGGCCAGCCATGGGGTGGACAGCAGCCTGGGCGGCGTGCTCAAAGCCTATGGCCTGCTGCTGCGTGACTGGCACTACCTGGGGCTGGTGTTCATCGGCGCCTGCGCGATGGCCGGCTTCTTCGTCTACTTGGCGGGCTCGCCCTTTGTGCTGATCAACCACTATGGCCTCAGCACCACGCAGTACAGCATGGCCTTTGCGTTCAATGCGATTGCGTTCATTGGTGCGGCGCAGTTCACCGGCATGCTGGGCAAACGCTTTGGGCTGGTGCCCGTCGTCAAACTGGCCGCCACCGCCAGCGGCGTGGTGATGTGCTGCCTGCTGGCCTACTACCTGATGGGCGGCGACCAGCTCGCCGTGTTGATTGGCCTGTACTTTGTTGCCAGCGGCTTGATGGGCCTGGTCATCCCGACGACCTCGGTGCTGGCGCTGGAGGCGCATGGCCAGATCGCCGGCACCGCCTCGGCCTTGCTGGGTACCTTGCAGATGCTGACCGGTGCGGTGGCGATGCAGATTGTGGGCGTGTTCTCCAGCGGCAAACCGCTGCCGATGGTGGTGGGCATGGCCACCGGCGCGCTGTGTGGCGTGCTGCTGACCTGGATCACCTTGGGCGGGCGGCGCGGCGCAAAGGTCTGACACCCGCCAACGAAAAACGCCCCGCAGCTGCGGGGCGTTTTTACGGGGGGCGGATTAAACCTTGGGCTGGCGGTAGGCCAGGCAGAGCTTGTTGCCATCGGGGTCGCGCAGGTAGGCCAGGTACAGGGCTGCAGGGCCCTCGCCGCGCCAGCCCGGTGGGTCTTCACAGGCCACGCCGCCATGGGCCACGCCCACCGCATGCGCCTTGTCGACCTGCTCGGTGCTGCTGGCGGCAAAGCCGGTGGTGCTGCCATTGCCGATGCTGGCTGCCTCGCCATTGATGGGGGTGCTGACGCTGAAGGTGCCGCCATTGCCGCGCCAGAAATAGCGGTTCTTGTTGGCAGCACCCGGGGGCACGCCCAGCTCGGCGAGGAAGGCATCGTAGAACTGGCGTGATTTCTCCAGATCGCTGGTGCCGAGCATGATGTGGCTGAACATGAAAGTCTCCTTGCAGGGGTGGGAAAAGAAGGGGGTCGGTCGGGCAGCCGCCACTATAGCGGCGCTGCCAGGCGGCTGAAAACGCACGCTTGTCGCGCAGTATCCACCATCATCGCTGCCGGTTTGCAGCCAACACACAACAGTGCGAGGCTGTGCCAGCGCCACTGCTTAGCCCCTCGCTCTGGTCACCTGTCGCCGGCCTGCCACCTCCCCAGCCCGCACAGTCGCTATAGTCGCCCCCGGGCCTGCTGGGGTGCGTTGTGCGTGCCGGGTTCGGCCGGGCAATCCACACATGAATTTACAAAATACCTTCGGCCCGCAGGCCGCCTCGCACCTGCGGTTGATCGGCATGGCCTTGCTCTGGGGCGCCTCCTGGCCCAGCGGCCGCATCGTCGCCCAGCACATGCCGCCGCTGGCGGCGTCAGGCCTGCGTTTTGTGCTGGCCGCCGTGGTGCTGCTGGTCTGGCTCTATGCCGCAGGCGGCATGCGCGGGCTCAGGCAATGGCCGCCCAAGCGCTGGCTCGGCATGGTGGCCGCTGCAGCCACCGGCGTGTTTGGCTATGCCGCCTGCTTTTTGAGCGGTCTGCAGTACCTGCCCGCCAGCAAGGCGGCGCTCGTCATCACGCTCAACCCGGTGCTCACCTTGCTGCTGGCCGCCTGGATCTTTCGTGAGCGCATCAACCGCACCATCGCGCTGGGCATGGCGCTGGCAGCGCTGGGGGCCGTGCTAGTCATCTCGCACGGCGATCCGGCCCAGCTGCTGGCCGGCGGCCTGGGCCAGGGCGAGCTGCTGATTCTGGGCTGCGTGGCCTGCTGGGTCAGCTACACCCTGCTGGGCCGGGCGATACTGGCCGGGGTTGATGCGCTGTCCACCACCGCCGTCACCGCCACCATCGGCGCGGTCATGCTGCTGGCCGCAAGCCTGGTCGCCGAAGGGCCGCAGGGCATGGCCCGGGCCTTCGATGCCGGCCTGCCCGCCTGGGGCGCGCTGCTGTTCCTGGCCTGGGGCTCCACGGCGCTGGCTTACGCCTGGTACTTTGATGGCGTCAAGGCGCTGGGCGCCGGTGCCGCATCCGGCTACATCACCCTGGTGCCGGTGATTGGCGTGGCCTGCTCGGCCCTGTGGCTGGGCGAGCAGATCGATGCCTCGATGCTGCTGGGTGGCGCGATGGCCATCGCCGGCACCGTGGTGATGAACTGGGGCCGGCGCACACCGCGTGCGGTGGCGGCTGCAGCGGCCGCGCGCTAAAGGTCCAAGCCGGCGTCACACGGCCAGCGGGTCCTCGTTGAGCTGCGGCGGCAGCTCAGCCCAGGGCTCGTTGATGAACTGCTGGGCCGCATAGTCCATGAAGGCCTGCACGCGCGCGGGCCGGCTGCGGCCCGGCGGGGTGACGATGTTGAGCGACAGCACATCCGCCTCCCAGCCCGGCATGGCCGTCTGCAGGCTGCCATCGCGCAGCTCCTGCCACACCAGAAACGAGGGCTGCAAGGCCAGGCCCATGCCGGCCAGCAGCGCCGGTTGCAGCGCCTCGGCATTGTTCACCTGCATCTGTATCGGCATCACCTGCGTGTACTCGCCATGCCTTGCATGGCGAAAGCGCCAGCTGGTGCCATAGCGCGCCAGGCTGTACTGCAGGCCCTTGTGCTTGGCCAGATCACGCGGGTGCACCGGGCGGCCATAGCGCTCGAAGTAGGCCGGCGACCCCACCAGCAAGATGCGCACCTTGCACAAGGTGCGCGCAATCAGGCTCGAATCGCTCAGGTTGGCAATGCGCAGCGCCAGGTCGAAACGGTCGCGGATCAGGTCCACCTGCTCGTCGGCAAAGTGCAGGTTCAGCTCCACATCCGGGTGCATCGCCATGAACCGGGGCAGGATCGGCGACAGCCGCGCAATGCCGAACGACATCGGCGCGGCAATGCGGATCTGGCCGCGCAGGCTGGTGGATCGGTCGGTGATATCGGCCTCCACCGCCTCGCCTTCCTGCAGGATGCGCGTGGCCCGCTCCAGCGCGCTGCTGCCGGCGTCCGTCAGTGCCATGCGGCGCGAGGTGCGGTGGAACAGGCTGGTCTTCATGCGGCCCTCCAGCCGCGTAATGGCCTTCGATACCGTTGCCTGCGACAGCGCCAGTTCGGCAGCGGTGCGCGCGAACGATCCGGTCTCGGCCACCTTGGCAAAAATGGCCCAGGCCTCCAGGTCAGGCAGCTTGCTCATCGCTTCATCGCTTTCTCGATCACATCAAATATGGAATGAATGCTTTTCTATATTTTCTATTTTAATCATATTCAACGCGGCCTACACTTTCTTCATCGACGACAAACACCTGGAGAAAGACATGATTGAACGACGCAGCTTTGACAGCCTGGGCGGTGCCAACCACGGTTGGCTCGATGCCAAGCACCACTTCTCTTTTGCCGACTACCGCGACGCCCAGCGCGTGAACTGGGGCGCTCTGCGGGTCTGGAACGATGACACCATCGCGCCGCAAACCGGCTTCCCACCGCACGGCCATGCCGACATGGAAATCATCACCTATGTCCGTGAAGGTGCCATCACCCACGAAGACAGCCTGGGCAACCGGGGCCGCACCGAAGCCGGTGATGTGCAGGTGATGAGCGCCGGCAGCGGCGTGCGCCACTCGGAATACAACCTGGAGCCCACGACGACCCGCATCTTCCAGATCTGGATCCTGCCCGACCGCCAGGGCGACAAGCCCAGCTGGGGTGCCAAGCCCTTCCCCAAGGGTGACCGCAGCGGCAAGTTCGTGACCCTGGCCAGCGGCATGGATGGCGACAGCGACGCGCTGCCCATCCGCGCCAATGCCCGGGTGCTGGGTGCCACGATCAAGGCGGGTGAGAGCCTGGACTACGGTTTTGCGCATGCCGACCGCTATGGCTACCTGGTCCTTGCCAAGGGCAGTGCCTCGGTCAACGGTGTGGCGCTGTCCAGCCGCGATGGTGCCGCGATCCATGGCGAAACCACGATCCGCATCACTGCCACCGAAGACACCGAAATCGTGCTGGTGGATGCACCGGCCCTGAACTAAGTCAGCCCAGATTCCTTTTTCAACACACGCCTTCCCCGTTTTCACTTTTCCAGGAGCACGCACCATGACCAACAAAGCATTCCTCGAAGTCCTGACCCCCGCCAACAGCCAGATGATCTTCATCGACCAGCAGCCACAGATGGCGTTCGGCGTGCAGTCCATCGACCGCCAGACCCTGAAGAACAATGTGGTGGGCCTGGCCAAGGCGGCCAAGGTGTTCGGCGTGCCGACCACCATCACCACGGTCGAGACCCACAGCTTCTCGGGCCACACCTACCCCGAGCTGCTGAACGTCTTCCCCGGCAACCCCATCCTGGAGCGCACCTCGATGAACTCCTGGGACGACCAGAATGTGCGTGATGCGCTGGCTGCCAACGTCGCCAAGGGCCACAAGAAGATCATCGTCTCCGGCCTGTGGACCGAGGTCTGCAACACCACCTTTGCACTGAGCGCCATGCACGACGCCGGCTACGAGATCTACATGGTGGCCGACGCCTCGGGCGGCACCTCGCTCGAAGCGCACAACCAGGCCATGCAGCGCATGGTGCAGGCCGGTGTGGTGCCCGTCACCTGGCAGCAGGTGCTGCTGGAATGGCAGCGTGACTGGGCCAAGCGCGAGACCTATGACGCGGTGATGGACATCGTGCGCGAACACTCCGGTGCCTACGGCATGGGCGTGGACTATGCCTACACGATGGTGCACAAAGCGCCCGAGCGTGCACAGCACGGCAACACCATCGGCCCCAAGCCTGCTGTTTAATTGCTTCCAGGTGGGGGCTGGCGTCTTCGCACGCAGGCCCAGACACCCACCGCCGCCACCCCTCACCAACCACCCAGCACGCCACTGCCATGACCACCTCCAGCCCCGACATCATCTTTCACAACGGCCGCTTCACCACGTTGAACAAGGCCCAGCCCACGGCCAGCGCAGTGGCCATCCGCGATGGCAAGTTTGTCGCCGTGGGCAGTGATGCCGAGGTGCTGGCGCTGGCCGGCAGCGGCACCCGCAAGGTCGACCTGCAAGGCCGCAGCGCGCTGCCCGGCCTGTTTGACAACCACACCCATGTGATCCGGGGCGGTCTGAACTTCAACATGGAGCTGCGCTGGGACGGCGTGCGCTCGCTCGCCGATGCGCTGGAGATGCTGCGCCAGCAGGTGGCGATCACACCCGCACCGCAGTGGGTGCGCGTGGTGGGCGGTTTTACCGAGCACCAGTTTGTCGAAAAGCGCCTGCCGACCCTGGCCGAGATCAATGCGATTGCGCCGGACACCCCTGTGTTCCTGCTGCACCTGTATGACCGCGCCCTGCTCAACGCCGCTGCGCTGCGCGCCGTGGGCTACCACCGCGACACGCCCCAGCCACCGGGCGGCGAAATCGTGCGCGACAGCCAGGGCAACCCGCAGGGCCTGCTGCTGGCCAAGCCCAATGCCACCATCCTCTATTCCACCTTGGCCAAGGGCCCCAAGCTGCCCTTCGAGTACCAGGTCAACTCCACGCGCCACTTCATGCGCGAGCTCAACCGCCTGGGCGTGACCGGTGTCATCGACGCCGGTGGCGGCTCGCAGAACTACCCCGATGACTACCAGGTCATCGAAGAGCTCAACAAGCAAGGCCAGATCACCGTGCGCCTGGCCTACAACCTGTTCACGCAAAAGCCCAAGGAAGAAAAGGACGACTTTCTGCAGTGGACGCAGTCGGTCAAGTACAAGCAAGGCAACGACTACTTCCGCCACAATGGCGCCGGCGAGATGCTGGTGTACTCGGCGGCCGACTTTGAAGACTTTCGCCAGCCCCGCCCCGACATGCCCCCGCAGATGGAGACCGAGCTCGAAGACGTGGTGCGCGTGCTGGTGCAGAACCAATGGCCCTGGCGCCTGCATGCCACCTATGACGAGACCATCAGCCGCGCGCTCGATGTCTTCGAAAAGGTGCACCAGGAAACGCCCATCGACGGCCTGAACTGGTTCTTTGACCATGCTGAAACCATCTCCGACCGCTCGATCGACCGCATTGCCGCGCTCGGCGGCGGCATTGCCGTGCAGCACCGCATGGCCTACCAGGGCGAGTACTTTGCCGAACGCTATGGCCACCAGGCGATGGAAGCCACGCCGCCCGTGAAGAAGATGCTGGAAAAAGGCGTGAAGGTCTCCGCCGGTACCGATGCCACCCGCGTGGCCTCGTACAACCCCTGGGTGTCGCTGTCCTGGATGGTGACCGGCAAGACCGTCGGCGGCATGCAGATGTACCCCGAGCGCAACCTGCTCGACCGCGAAACCGCGCTGCGCATGTGGACCGAGAACGTGGCCTGGTTCTCCAACGAGGAAGGTGCGCGTGGCCGCATCCAGGTGGGCCAGTTTGCCGACCTGATCGTGCCGAGCAAGGACTATTTCCAGGTGCCCGAGGATGAAATCTCCTTCCTCACCTCGGACCTGACCGTGGTCGGTGGCCGGGTGGTGTACGGCGCAGGCAGCTTTGCCCGCCATGACGACAACCCGCTGCCCCCAGCGATGCCCGACTGGTCGCCCGTGCGCCGCTTTGGTGGCTATGGCGCCTGGGGCGAGCCCGAAGGTGCCGGCAAACACTCGCTGAACCCCGCCCGCTACCGCAGCCTGGCTGCTGGCTGCGGCTGCGGCAGCCACTGCGGCATGCACGGCCACCAGCATGCCGATGCCTGGGCCTCGCAGGTGCCGGCCTCCGACATGCAAGGCTTCTTTGGCGCGCTGGGCTGCTCCTGCTGGATGTCCTGAGCGGTCTGCCCACCCTATCCATATCTGCTGATCCGAGACCCGCCATGAACCCCTCCCACCCCGACCATCCCCCGGCGCAGCCCGCTGCCCCGGCCCCGCCTTCCGGCGGCAGCTTTGCCCCCTTGCAGCAAAAGCTGTTTGCCGTGCTGTGGATTGCCACCGTCGTCGGCAACACCGGCAGCTTTGTGCGCGATGTGGCCAGCGCCTGGCTGATGACCGACCTCTCGCCCTCGCCAACGGCCGTGGCGCTGGTGCAGGCGGCAGCCTCGGCACCGGCCTTTCTGCTGGCCATCCCGGCAGGCGTGCTGTCCGATATCCTGGACCGCCGCAAGTTCCTGATTGCCATCCAGGTGCTGCTGGCCTGCGTCAGCATTACCTTGATGACCCTGTCGGCGATGGGCATGCAGACCGTGGGCTCGCTCGTGGCACTGACCTTTCTGGGCGGCATTGGCGCCGCGCTGATGGGCCCGACCTGGCAGGCCATCGTGCCCGAGCTGGTTGCCAAGCGGGACCTCAAATCAGCGGTGGCCCTCAACTCGCTGGGCATCAACATTGCCCGCGCCATCGGCCCGGCTTTGGGTGGTGTGGTGCTGGCCGGCCTGGGTGCCTCGGTCACCTACGGGGTGGATGTGATCAGCTACGCCTTTGTGATTGCGGCGCTGCTGTGGTGGCCGCGCCCCAAGGCCGAGCAGGACGACCTGAGCGAGCGCTTTGCAGGCGCCTTCCGTGCCGGCCTGCGCTATGCCCGCTCCAGCCGCGAGCTGCATGTGGTGCTGCTGCGTGCCTTCCTGTTCTTTGCACTGGCCAGCTCGGTCTGGGCGCTGCTGCCCCTGGTGGCCCGCCAGCTGCTGGGCGGTGGTGCCGGCTTCTACGGTGTGCTGCTGGGCGCCGTTGGTGTCGGTGCCATTGGCGGTGCCTTCCTGCTGCCCAAGCTGCGTGCCCGCCTGTCGTCCGATGGCCTGCTGCTGATGTCGGCCCTGGTCTCGGCTGCCGTGATGGCCTTCCTGGCGGTGTCGCCGCCCCAATGGGCTGCTGTGCTGGCGCTGCTGCTGCTGGGCCAGTCCTGGATCACCGCGCTCACCACGCTCAACGGTGCCGCCCAGGCCATTCTGCCCAACTGGGTGCGGGGCCGTGCGCTGGCCGTCTACCTGACCGTGTTCAACGGCGCGATGACTTTCGGCAGCCTCAGCTGGGGCTTTACCGCCAAGGCACTGGGAGTGCCCAACACCTTGCTGGCGGGTGCTGCTGGCCTGGTCGTGATGGGCCTGATCGCCCACCGCATCAAGCTGCCCGAAGGTGAAGCCGACCTGGTGCCATCCAACCACTGGCCCGAGCCGCTGACCGCCCACCCGGTCGACAAGGACAGGGGCCCGGTGATGATCCAGATCCGCTACCACGTGGCCAAGGACAACCACGCCCCCTTCCTCAAGGCCCTCGCCCGCCTGTCTGCCGCCCGCCGCCGCGACGGCGCCTATGCCTGGGGCATCGTGCAGGACACCGCCTCCGAGGACCACTTCATGGAGTGGTTCCAGGTGGAATCCTGGGCCGAGCACCTGCGCCAGCACAAGCGGGTGACCCATAGCGATGCCGATGTGCAAAGCGAAGTGGCGCAGTACCACCAAGGCAGTGAACCCCCGGTGGTCCAGCATTTCCTGTCGGTGAACCACCCCGCCCAAGGCCATGCCTGAGCATTGAACCTGGCCACCCAGGCTGCCCACCGGCCGCCTGGGTGCTGCGTTTGAAAGGGGTCTGCACGCCCGCCGCTGTCGCCGGGCGTGCAGACGCCTCAAAGCCGATCAGCCGCGCTCAAAAGCCTGCGCACATTGCCAGCCCAGCGCTGCCAGCGGGCCGGCCTTGGCGCCGGTGGCCACGGCATCGGCGGCAGCGGCCGTGCCATCGGCGGCGCGCTGCGCAATGCCGTAGAGGATGGCGGCCATGCGGAACAGGTTGAAGGCCAGGTAGTACTCCCAAAGGGGGCCCGGGTCGCGGCCCGTGCGCTCGGCATACAGCGCCAGGTACTGGCGCTCGTCGGGGATGCCCAGCGCCGCCAGATCACAACCACCCATGCCGCGCCACAGCGCGGGCGGCACGCGCCAGGCCATGCCGTGGTAGGCCAGGTCGGCCAGCGGATCGCCCAGAGTGGACAGCTCCCAGTCCAGCACGCCGATGATCTGCGGCTCGCTGGGGTGCCAGACGAGGTTGTCCAGCCGGTAGTCACCATGCACCAGGGTGGTCTCTTCAGCCTTAGGCAGGTGCTGGGGCAGCCAGTCCATCAGCTGCTGCATCGCAGGGTCTACCGGCACGCGCAGCTGCTGGGTCTGCTGGCTCCAGCGCCTGGTCTGGCGCGCCACATAGCCGCCCGGGCGGCCATAGCTGCCCAGGCCCAGCGCGGCCGGGTCCAGCTGGTGCAGCGCGGCGATCACGCGGTTCATCTCGCCATACAGCGCGCCGCGCTCGGCCGCCTGCATGCCGGGCAAGGCCGGGTCCACCAGCACCCGGCCGTCCAGAAAATCCATCAGGTAGAACGGCGTACCCAGCAGCTCGGTATCGTCGCAGTAGGCCAGCATGCGGGGCACCGGCACGGCTGTGCCGGCCAAGGCCTGCATCACCTGGTGCTCGCGGTCGATCGCGTGGGCACCGGCCACCAGGCTGCCAGCGGGCTGCTTGCGCAGCACCATCTGCCGCCCGCCCAGCTGCAGCTTGTAGGTGGGGTTGGACTGGCCGCCCGCCAGCACGCTGACGGCAACCGACTCACCCTTCGACAGGCCCAGGCCGTGCAGATAGGGCTGCAGCCGCTGCGCCAGCGCCTGCGGGCTGTGGCTGGCGGCGTTCACAGCGGGCGCGGTGCTGCGGGCACCGCCTGGATGATCGCCGGCACGCCGCGCTCGGCCTGCGCATCCTTCTCGGCCGCCTGCACTAGCTTGCGCGCCATGCTGAAGCGGTGCACCTCGCTGGGGCCGTCGTAGATGCGAAAGGCGCGCATGTCCATGAAGATACGCATCACCGGGGTCTCCATGGTCACGCCCTGGCCGCCCAGGATCTGCACGCAGCGGTCCACCACGCGCCATTCGGCCTCGGAGCAGACCACCTTGGCGCGGCTCGATTCATAGCTGCCCTGCTCGCCCTGGTCCAGCAGCCAGGCGGTGTGCCAGATATGCAGGCGCGCGGTGTGCAGGTCCATGTCGTTGTCGGCCAGCATGAAGCCCACGCCCTCGTGCGAGGACAGCGGCTTGCCAAAGGCCGTGCGGCGGCGGGCATAGGCCAGCGCCACATCCTGCGCGCGCCGGGCCTGGCCCAGCCAGCGCATGCAGTGCGTCAGCCGCGCGGGCGCCAGGCGCACCTGGGCATAGCGAAAGCCCTTGCCGACCTCGCCCAGAATGGCGCTGGCCGGCACGCGCAGCTGGTCAAAGCGCAGCACGCCGTGGCCGCCGGTAAAGCAGGCATCCATCGCATCCATCGAGCGCTCCAGCGTGATGCCGGGCTGGTCCATATCGCTCAAAAACATCGTCGCGCCACCGTCTTCGGTGCGGGCCATGATGATCGCGTAGTCCGCCCCTTCGGCACCGGTGATGAACCATTTCTGCCCGCTGATCAGGTAGTCATCGCCATCGCGCACCGCCACCGTGGCCAGCGCCGCCGGGTCGGAGCCGGCACCCGGCGCGGGCTCGGTCATCGCAAAGCAGGAACGCAGCTGGCCCGCGACCTGCGGGCGCAGCCAGCGCGCCTGCTGGGCCGGGGTGGCGACCGCCTCCATCAGGTGGATATTGCCTTCATCGGGCGCATGGATGTTGAGCGCCGTCGGGCCCAGCCAGGAGTAGCCGGCCTCTTCAAACACCACTGCCTTCTCGACATGGGTGAGGCCCAGCCCGCCCAGTTCGCGCGACGCATGGGGCGTGAGCAGGCCGGCCGCGCGGGCGCGCTCGACCAGCTCGCGGCGCAGCGCCTCATCGGGGCCATGGCGGCTTTGCCGGGCATCGTTCTCCAGCGGTATCACCTGCGCGGCGATAAAGGCGCGGGTCTTGTCGCGCAGCGCCAGCAGTTCGGGGGACAGGGAAAAATCCATGGTGCGGTCTTCGGGTAAGGGGGCCTGCAAATGGTGCCATGCGCCGCGTGCCAGGCCGTCACAGTTGAGACAGAGCGGCCCGGCACTGCACACCAGCGCCTGCCCAAGACGCCCTGGCGTCGTACCCCGGACTTGGAGATGGGCTATAAACAAAGGATGCCCATCCAAGCCGAATCTGCAGCTCTTACCCCCGTGGCCACCGCTGAGGCCTATACCCGCCACCTGCCGCTGGCGGGCACCACCAATTTCCGCGATCTGGGCGGCTACCAGGGCCTGGACGGCCGCACCGTGCGCTGGCGCAAGCTGTTCCGCTCCGACCACCTGGCCTTGCTCAGCCCCGCATCCCAACTGCAGCTGCTGCGCGAGCTGGGCGTGGCCCGCTCGGCCGATTTTCGTGGCCAGCGCGAGCAGACGGTGGACCACTATGCGATCGACGGCCTCCAGCACCACTCGCTGGCCATCGAGCCGACCCTGGTGCAGCGCGCCTTTAGCCTGATGCAGCAAGGCCAGCGCCTGACGGCCGCCCACACGGTGGAGCTGATGCAGGACACCTACCGCAGCTTCATCCACGACCATGCGGCCCCGTTTGCGCAGTTCTTCGAGATGCTGCTCGACAGCGATGCGCCTATCGTCTTCCACTGCACCGCCGGCAAGGACCGCACCGGCTGGGCCGCCACCTTGCTGCTGACCACGCTGGGCGTGCCCCAGGATGTTGTGTTGCAGGACTACCTGCTGACCAACGACTACTACCACCGCCCGGCCGAAGCCGTGGCCGCTGCCGCCCACATCCCCGAGGACGTGCTGCAGGTGCTGTGGCGGGTGCAGGAGCCCTTCCTGACCGCCGCGATCCAGCCCGTGCTGCAGGACTACGGCAGCATCCCCAACTATGTGGAAAAGGTGCTGGGCGTGGATGCAAAAGCCCAGCAAAAGCTCGCGCAGATGTATCTGGAATAATCGGTTGTTCCTTCGACCTAAGGCTCCACTATGAGCCGCCAGCCGATGAACAACCTTCCCTCCTCCCCTCGCCCGCCGGGCTCCTTTCGTTGGACACCCCGCCAGATCGCACTGGCCAGCCTTTTGGTGCTGGCCGTTGTGCTGTGCTGGCTGCCGGCTTTTCAGACCATGGCCGACCGCTATGTGGATGACGGCCTGCAACGCTCCTTGCTCAGCTTTGCTACGGCCCGTGCGCTGCACAGCGTCGTCTCGGTGCTGCAGGGCACCGAGCTGGCCGTGCAGCCGATGGGCGTGGGCCTGACCTTGACCCTTGGCCAGGTGCTGGCCCCCATCAGCGACCTGGTCGCCCAGTTTGCCGACTGGATGCTCTGGGCCAGCATTGCGTTTGGGCTGCAAAAGCTGCTGCTGTCGATGGGGGGCAGCTATGGCGTGACGGGGCTGCTCAGCCTCATCGCACTGGCCTGGCTGCTGCTGCGCTGGCGCCAGCAGGCGGTGCCGACCTGGCTCAGCCGCTTGCTGGTGGTGCTGCTGTTCACCCGGCTGGTGATGCCCGTCACCATCATCGGCAGCGAGGCGCTGTTCCAGCACTTCATCGCGCAGACCTACCAGGAGAACCAGATCGCCACCGAAAGTGCGGTAGGCCAGTTGCAGCAGTTTGATGTGCGCGCGCCGGCCAAGGCGCCAGCTGCGGACGCAGCCACGCCGACCCCGCCGGCCAGCCCCGCCGTGGCGCCGTCATCCAGCCTCTGGGAGCGCTTCAAGCAATGGGGCCAGCAGGCCCAGCAATCGGCCAGCCAGGCGGCATCGGGGGTGCAGGATCTCGTGCGCAACCCGGGCGATGCGCTGCGCGACAAGCTCGGCGAGCTGCAGCAGCAGCTCGACCAGCAGGTGGAGCGCTTGGTGACCTTGATGGTGGTGTTTGCGCTGCAGACCCTCGTGATACCGCTGGTGCTGGTCTGGGCGCTGCTGCAGCTGTGCAAGGGCTTGCTGGCCGGGCCACGCCAGCCAGTTGCCAAATCGTAGGAGCAGGCTCGCTTACAGCGCGGCGTGCCATTGCGCAATCGCTGCGCCCACCTTAGCCATCACCTCGTCGCTTTGCGCGGTCGTGCGCTCGCCGCCGGTCAGGTAGGCGGTGATGATCAGGCCTTCCGAGGCCGCATGGGGCCAGGCGATCAGGCAGTCGTTGGCGGTGCTGTGGGCACCGGCACCGGTCTTGCCGCCCACGCGCCACTCCGATGGCAGGCCCGCGCGCACGCGCTTGTCGCCGGTGCGGCTGTCGCTCAGCCATTGCTGCAGCATCGCGCGGCCATAGCCCTTGAGCACATCGCCCAGCAGCAGTGCCTGCAGGGTCGCCTGCATCGCACGCGGCGTCGTGGTGTCGCGCGGGTCGCCGGGCTCGGCCGTGTTGAGCAGGGGCTCGATGCGGTCCAGGCGTGTCGCCTTGTCGCCCAGGGTGCGCAGCCAGGCCGTCAAGGCTTCGGGCCCGCCGCTGGCGCGCAGCAGCAGGTTGGCGGCGACGTTGTCGCTCAGCACCACAATCGCCTCGCTCAGCTCCAGCAGGCTGATGCCGCCAGGCTGGTCCTTGTACTTTTCCGTCACCGGCGCATAGGGCACCATGTCGGCCGAGGTCACCAGCACCTGCTGGCCCAGGTCGAGCGCACCGGTCTGCCCCAGGTACAGCACATGGGCGGCCAGCAAGGTCTTGAAGGTGCTGCACATCGGAAAGCGTTCATCGCTGCGGTAGCCGGCCTCGCCACCGGTCTCGGCATCGAACGCATAAACGCCCAGGCGGCCACCGCTCTGGGCTTCAATCAGGGTCAGCGCCTTGTGCAGCGCACGGTCGGCGCGGGGATGGGCAGACTGGCGGGATGCGCATCCGGCCAGGCCAAAAACGGAGCCGCTACCCATGACCAGGGTGGCGGCTACAAAGTGGCGTCGTTGCATGGTTTTGCTCGCTGAAGGGGGCCACGGCTGTGGCGATCCACCAAGCATACCTTGGCCCCAAGCCTGCGCCAGGCGATGGCGCAAGCTTTGCTGCGGCAGCGCAACAGCCTAGGCCTTTTCGATCTTCAGAGCGACCTCGTCGAGCAGCGCAGCGATCTTGTCGATCTGCTCGGCCGATAGTGCCGTCTCGCCGTCGCCGGCCATCTTCAGGCGCAGGGCCATCTTGAAGTTCTCGATCGCGCGCACCAGCTGCGGCGGGCGCTGGCGGGCATCGCGGTCCTTGCCGCGCGCCAGACGCGTCAGCAGCAGCTGCAGTGCATCGGCTTGCTCGGCCAGGGCCTGCTCGCCTTCGGCAGTGATGGTGTAGCGCTTGCGGCCGCCTTCGGATTCGCTGGCCGTTGCATGGCCCATGTCTACCAGGTAGCTCAAGGTGGGGTAGATCGTGCCGGGGCTGGGCTGGTAGTCGCCGCCGACCAGCTCGCCCACGGCGCGGATCACGTCGTAGCCATGGCTGGGTTGCTGGCCAATCAAATGCAGCGCCAGCAGCTTGAGGCCGCCAGCCTCGAACATGCGCTCACGCTTGTGCGCCAGGTGGCGCGCAGCGTCCGGCCCATGGCCATGGCCGTGCGGGCCGTGGCCGGGTCCATCGCCATGGTGGCGCGGCCCACGGCCAGGGCCGCCCTCGTCGCCCATATGGCGGCCACGGGGGCTGTGCAGGTGGTGGTGGTGATGAAAGTGGTGATGGGGATGTGGCATCTGTGTTCCTTTACTAAGATGCATCTAAGATATATCTTTCAATCAAAGATTTCAAGCCGGTTTTTGTAAAGATATATCTTTACTGCCGTTGCCGACAGCGCCACACAGACCGCGCGTCAACGAAAAATATATAAAACACATACAATTCGAATATGTTTTATAGAGGATAGCCATGGGCATCGTCAAAATTTCCGACCCGATGCATGAAAACCTGCGGGTCGCGGGCGCGGCGCTGAGCCGTTCGATCAATGCGCAGGCCGAGCACTGGATGCGGGTGGGTGGGCATGCTCGCCGAGATGTACCCTGATCTGGACCACCGCGCGATCTGCCAGGTGCTGGTGCAGGCGGAGCTGGACGGCGGCCTGGATATCCATTCGCTGGTGGCCAAGGCAAGGATGGCGGCATGACGCAGCGCATCACGCCTGTGCATACGGCCAGCGAGCTGGCCAGTGCGCGCCAGGCGGCGCAGCTGGCGGCCGAGGTGCTGGAGATGATTGCGCCCCATGTGGTGCCGGGGGTCAGCACCGCGGCGCTCGATGCCATCTGCCACGACTACATCGTGAACGTGCAAAAGGCGGTGCCGGCCAATCTGGGTTACCAGGGCTACCCCAAGACCATCCTCACCTCGGTGAACCATGTCGTCTGCCACGGCATTCCGTCCGAGGACCGGGTGCTGAGAAAGGGCGATATCGTCAACATCGATGTGGCGGTCATCAAGGATGGCTGGTTTGGCGACACCAGCCGCATGTACTTAGTCGGCACGCCCAGCATTCTGGCCAAGCGCCTGGTCGAGACCACCTACGAGGCGCTGCGTGCCGGCATTGCCCAGGTGCGGCCGGGCGCCACCCTGGGCGATATCGGCCATGCGATCGAGACGGTGGCCAAGGGCGCGGGCTTTGGTGTGGTGCGCGAGTTCTGCGGCCATGGCATTGGCCAGACCTACCACGATGCCCCGAATGTGCTGCACTACGGCAACCCGGGCGAGGGCCTGGTGCTGGAGCCCGGCATGCTGTTCACGATCGAGCCCATGCTCAATGCCGGCAAGCGCCAGGTCAAGACCTTGGCCGATGGCTGGACCGTCGTGACCCAGGACCATTCGCTGTCGGCGCAGTGGGAGCACATGGTGGCGGTGACGCCCGATGGCCATGAGGTGCTGACGGCCTGGCCCAACGGCACCGGCAGCTACGCACCGGTCTGAGAGTCGCTAACACAACCCTTGATACGTCGTTGCCTGGCCGGCCGCGCCAAGCCTTGTCGTACTACTGTACTGCCTGCGGCTCGGCGCCTAGTCGGGGACGCCTAGTCTCAACCGCAAACCTTCGGTTTGCTGGGTTGTGTTAGCGACTCTAAACCTCAGTTCGCTTGGTCGGCCTCAGCAGTGGGCCGTGGATCGATATCGACCACCAGCCGCTCCGGCTCGACGAGCGCATCGAGGTGCTTGCAGGCCCATTTGCTGTGGCCATCGATGCCGGCCACCGTGTGGCCGTCGGCGATCACGTCGCCCTGCTCGACCAGGTAGACGCTGGTATTGAACACAAAGCGCGAGACTTCGGCAGGGTCCAACTCGGAGAACAGCAGCTGCACATCGGGCACGCCAAAGGTGGCGCCGCCCAGGCTGTCCATCAGCATCTCGCCGGGGCGGTTGCTGATGTTGAAAAAGCGCACATTGACGACGCCGTAGTAGACAAAGCCCTCGGCATGGGCCTGCAGGTAGCGCTGCGGGTTCAGCAGGCAGCCGGCATTGGTCTGGCTGATCGCCGTGACGCCCCCGTTCTCGATCAGCACATGCATGACCGCTTGCAGAATCTCCAGCCGCTCGGGCACTGAAAGACCTCTACCCATGAACTCGCTCACGAGCACGCAGTGCTGGCACTGGGCCAATGCGCTTTCTTTCTCGGGCCAGTCCCAGGTCTGCTCCAGCGCACTGGCGTAGTCCGTGGGGTCCATAGCCTCACCTGCGCGGATAATCGCGATCTCGCTGGGCACCCCTTTTTTGTCGCTGTAGTCCACGCAGTAGTCGCGCAGCGCCAGCAAGATGGTGTCGCCGTCTGCGACCAGATCTACCGCGCCCAGGCGCTCTGCCAGTGCGGCGCGCAGGGTTTCGCCATCCAGCATTGCCGGCTGGGCGTACAGCGCTTCAAAGGCCCACATATCGGGGGCCATGCGGAGCTCGGAATCGGGGGGTGCCATGGTGCGCTCTCGGGCAGTGGAGAAAGCCGCATCTTGCCATGGCTACGCGAGGTCCGGCTTACGCAAGCTTTACCTGCGCGGCCTAAGATGGCGCCATCCCGTGGGAGCAAAAAATGGACAACAGCGATCTGGAATATGTAGGCTTTTGGGCGCGCGTCGGTGCGGCCCTGATCGACACCGTGGTGTTGCTCGTCATCATCACCCCGGCCCTAGTGGCCATCTATGGCGGGGAGTACTTCATGGCGGAAGGCCTGGTGCAGGGCCCGGCCGATGTGCTGATCAGCTGGGTGCTGCCCGCTGTGGCCTGCATCTGGCTGTGGCACAAGCTGCGGGCCACACCAGGCAAGATGCTGATTGGGGCCGAGATTGTGGATGCCGGGACCGGCGAGGCGATGAGCCTGGGCCAATCTGTCGTCCGCTACCTCGGCTATTTTGTGTCCATCATCCCGCTCTGCCTGGGCCTCATCTGGGTGGCCTTTGACCCGCGCAAGCAGGGCTGGCACGACAAGATCGCGGGCACCGTGGTGGTGCGCCGCAAGGGTGGGCGCACCCAGCCCGTGCAGTTCAAGGGATCGCCGCGCGACCCCGACTGAACTGCAACTGGGGCCAGCCCCTGGTCTTAATCCAGGTGGGTCAGCAGGTGCAGCCAGAAGCGCGCCCGCATCTCTAGAGTCGACACCAGGATGTGCTCGTACACCGTGTGGGCGCCGTCGCCGTCGGCACCCAGGCCGTCCAGCGATGGCACGCCCATGGCCGAGGTGAAGTTGGCATCGCTGCCGCCGCCGGTAGGGGGCGCTTCTTCCAGTGCAAAGCCGGCCTCGCGGGCCGATTGCTGGGCCTTGGCCAGCAGCGCTTCGGCGCGCGCGTCCTTGACCATTGGCGGGCGGTTCACCTCTACATCGATATCCAGCGCCAGGCCTTCGCCGACAGGGCGCAGTGCGCGCATCTTGCCCACCAGCTCATCGGCAGCCTGCAGATCGGGCAGGCGGAAATCGACCACGCACTTGCAGAAGGCGGGCACGGTGTTGGTGGTGGTGCCGCCTTCGATGGTGCCCACGCTCACGGTCACGCCGCGCTGGTAGTCGGTCATCGCTTCCAGCGCCAGGATCTGGTGCGCCATTTCGCGGATCGCGCTGCGGCCCTTGTCATGGGCGACGCCGGCGTGCGATGCCAGGCCCTTGACGCCCAGGCGCAGCATGCCGGTGCCCTTGCGCGCGGTCACGCAGCGGCCACCGTTGGCGCGTGCGGGCTCGGCCACCAGGCAGTAGCGGGCATGGCGGGCAAAGGCCTCGATGTGCTTGCGCGATGCGTGGCTGCCGGTCTCCTCGTCGGGCACGATCAGCAGGTCCACCGGCAGCGGGGTGCTACCCGGCGTGGCCACCGCGCTCAGTGCGGTCAGCGCCAGGTAGATGCCGGCCTTCATGTCGTAGCCGCCGGGGCCGTAGAGGCGGTCGCCTTCGATGCGGATCGGGTTGTCGGCCAGCATGCCGATGGGGTGCACGGTGTCCGCGTGGCCCAGGATCAGCAGGCCTTCACGGGTATCGCCCTCGGCGCGGTTGGTGATGTGCAGCACGGGCAGCACCGGGCCGGGCGCATGCTTGCCCTCGGCCTGGGTCTCGATCACCGTGGCACGCAGGCCCGCCGCTGCGGCCTGGGCGCGCATCATCTCGACCATGCGGGCGATCGATGCGGGGTTGTTCGATGGCGATTCGCAGCGCATCCATTCCGAGATGCCGTCCACCAGTTGTTGCGTTGTTGCTTGCATCCTTGTTCCTTGGGTCTTGTCGAAAAGTGATCGTTGGGAGTCAGGCGGTCACGCGGCCGGCCCAGGGGGCCAGCCAGTCCGCATCGGGCATGCGCCCTTCAAACCAGAGATGGGCGCAGACATGGCTCATGGCCTCGCCATCGTGGCCGATGCCTGCGACCTCATGCAGCTGCCAGGCCAGCGGCATGCCCAGCCGGGCCGCTGCCTGCAGGCCGGCAGCGTAGTAGTGGCGGGCACGGGCAAAGCGGTGCGGGCCCTGGCGCAGCGCGGCGGGCTCGGCCGGCAGGTTGGGGTCCTGGGTATCGGTGTCGCGGTCGCCCGCCAAAATGACCAGCGGGGTGCGCAGCAGCCGGGACAGCGCCCCATCGGCCAGGCCAATGCCGGCCAGGCCTTGCGGAAAGTCGTGCTGGGCATCGGGCAAGGTGTACCAGCCCGGGTTGCCCGCCGCCACGCCGGCAAAACCGTCGGCGCCCAGGGTGCTGACCAGGCGGTGCACAAACTGGCCGCCGGCCGAATGGCCAAACAGGTAGAGCGGCTGCTGCTGCACCACCCCGGCATCGCGCAGCTGCTGGGCCAGGTTCACTACCGCCTGGTAGGCCCAGTAGTCACGCGGCTGCAGGTCGCCCTCTTCGCTCCAGACGCTGCCGTTGTTGTAGCTCTCCACCCCCGGCCAGTGCGCGTTGCCAAAGGTCGGCGCGATGATCTGCAGGCCATAGCGGTCCGCAGCGGGCATCCAGAAATCGCGGTAGTCGTCGCCATTGCGCAGCACGCCGTGCTGCACCAGCACCACCGGCGCATCGGCGGCCACGCCTTCGGGGCGGTAGCAGTTCAGGGTGATCGGCAGATAGAGCGCGCCGTCACCGGCTTGCCAGTCGATGGCAAAACGGCCGTGCTGCCGGGTAAAACGTTGCCAGTCCATGCGGTGGTGTTCCTTGTAGCCGTCCAGGCGGTCAGTCCAACAAATGGCAGGCGGTCACATGGCCGGCTGCCGTCTCGCGCAGGCGTGGCACTTCCTGCTTGCAGCGCTCCATCGCATGCGGGCAGCGCGGGTGGAAGGTGCAGCCCGAGGGCGGGTTCAGCGGCGAAGGGATCTCGCCCTTGATCGGCGTGAACACGCGCTTGCGCCGGCCCACATCGGGCACCTCGGCCAGCAGCGCCTGGGTGTAGGGGTGCTGGGCCTGGCCAAAGATCTCGGCGGTGGGCGCCATCTCGACGATCTTGCCCAGGTACATGATGGCCACCTTGTCGGAGATGTGGCGCACCACGCCCAGGTCATGGCTGATGAACAGGTAGGTCAGGCCGCGCTGGGCGCGCAGGTCCATGAACAGGTTGATCACCTGCGCCTGGATGGACACATCGAGTGCGGCCACCGGCTCGTCGCAGACCAGGAACTCCGGCGTCACCATCAGCGCGCGGGCAATGCCGATGCGCTGGCGCTGGCCGCCCGATATCTGGTGCGGCAGGCGGGCGCGGTACTCGCTGGCCAGGCCCACTTCGGCCAGCGCGGCATCGACCTTTGCGGGCACCTCGGCCGCAGGGGCCAGCTTGTGCACATGCAGTGCCTCGCCCAGAATCTGGTGCAGCTTCTGGCGCGGGTTGAGCGAGGCCTGCGGGTCCTGGAACACTATTTGCACGCCCAGGGTGAAGGCCAGCTTGTCCTGGCCGCCCAGCTGGCTCACATCCTGGCCCTGGTAAAGCAGCTGGCCTTCGGTCGCAGGGTGCAGGCCGGCCACAACGCGGCCCAAGGTGGACTTGCCGCAACCGGATTCGCCCACCAGGCCCAGCACCTCGCCCTTGGCGATCTGCAGGTTGACGCCGTTGACGGCATGCACGGTGCGCGTCTGCGCGGGCTGCCGGGCGACGGCGCCGACGATTTTCTGCAGCAGATCGGGCGCGCTGACAAAGCGCTTGTGCACGTCGCGCAGTTCAATCACAGGGGGGGTCATCGCGGTCATGCGGCAGGTGCCTCCAGCGGTACAAAGCAGCGGAATGCGCGGCCGGGAATGGTAGTGACGGGGGGCTGCTCATCAACGCAACGCGGGGTGGCGCGGCCGCAGCGCGGCGCAAAGGCGCAGCCGGGCACGCGGCCCGACAGGCTGGGCGCCATGCCGTTGATCTGCGTCAGGCGCTCGCCTGGCGTGGCCTGGGCGGGCAGCGAGTTGAGCAGGCCCTGGGTGTAGGGGTGGCGCGGGGCATCCAGCACCTCGGCAACGGTGCCGGTCTCGACAATGCGGCCGCCATACATCACGGCCACCCGGTCGGCCAGCTCGGCGATCACGCCCAGGTCGTGGGTGATCCAGATCAGCGCCGTGCCCTGGGCCTGGCAGATCTGCTGCATGCGGTAGAGGATCTGGCCCTGGATGGTGACATCCAGCGCCGTCGTGGGCTCGTCGCAGATGATCAGGTCGGGGCGGTTGAGCATCGCAATCGCAATCGCCACGCGCTGGCGCATGCCGCCCGAGAACTCATGCGGGTAGCTGCGCAGGCGCTTCTCCGGCGCGGGGATGCCGACCATCGCCAGCGCCTCCACGCAGCGCTGCAGCGCCTGCGCCTTGGGCAGCTTCTGGTGCGCGTCGATGGCCTCGAGCATCTGCTCTTCGATGCGCAGCACCGGGTTGAGCGTCATCAGCGGATCCTGGAAGATCATCGCGATGCGGTCGCCGCGCAGCTGGCGCATGGACTCGGCCGACAGCGCGCGCAGGTCCTGGCCCTTGAACAGCACCTTGCCCTGGGTGACTTCGCCGGGGGCATCGATCATGCCGAAGATGGAGAAGCCGGTGACCGACTTGCCCGAGCCGGATTCACCGACCAGGCCCAGGATTTCACCCGCCTCCAGGCGGATATCGATGTCGCTGACGGCGGGCCATGCGCCCTCTTCGGTGTGGAACACCGTCTGCAGATCTTGTACTTCAAGCAAAGGGATCGTCATTACTTCCTCGGGTCCAGAGCTTCACGCAGGCGGTCGCCGATCAGGTTGATCGACAGGATCAGGGCCAGCAGCGCCAGGCCGGGGAACATGCTGATCCAGTAGTCACCCGACATCAGGTACTGAAAGCCGTTGGCAATCAGCAGACCCAGCGAGGGCTCGGTGATCGGCACCCCCACGCCCAGGAAGGACAGGGTGGCTTCGAGCACGATGGCATTGGCAATCTGGATGGTGGCAAACACCATCACCGGGCCCATGCAGTTGGGCAGCAGGTGGCGCGTCATGATGCGCCAGCCGGGGAAGCCCAGGTTCTTGGCCGCCTCGATGTATTCCTTCTTGCGCTCCTGCAGGGCACGGCCGCGCATGATGCGCGCGTAATGCGCCCACTGCACCATCACGATGGCAATCACCACCTTGTCCACGCCCCGGCCCAGAATGGCCAGCAGCACCAGCGCCACCAGGATGGTGGGAAAGCCGAGGATGAAGTCGACGATGCGCATCAGCACCGTATCGACCCAGCCGCCAAAATAGGCGGCGACCAGGCCCACCAGGCTGCCGATGATGGTGGCGAGCACCACGGCGCTCAGGCCCACCATCAGGCTGATGCGCAGGCCATGCAGAATGGCCGAGAGCATGTCGCGGCCCTGGTCGTCGGTACCCAGCCAGTAGGTCATGCCCGAAGCGGCTTCGGACATCGGCTTGAGGCGGCCGTCCATCAGGTCGAGCGCGCCCAGGTCATAGGGGTTTTGCGGCGACAGAAACGGCGCCAGCAGCACCACGGCCAGCAGCAGCACGAGGGCAATCACCGCGCCCTTGACGGAGGGCTTGCTGCGCAGTTTCTTCAGAATGGCACGCCGCTGGGGCGTGTCTTGCAGGGGCTGGGCCCGCTTGCTGGGATCGATGGTCATCAGGGATTTGTCGGGCTGCATCATGGGGCCTCCTGCAGCTGTACGCGCGGATCCAGCACGGCATAGGCCAGGTCCACCAGGAGGTTGATCATCACGAAGATGAAGGTGACCAGCATCACATAGGCCACCACCACCGGGCGGTCGAGCTTGTAGATGCTGTCAATCAAAAGCTTGCCCATTCCGGGCCAGGCGAAGACGGTCTCGGTGATAGTCGAGTAGGCGATCAGGGTGCCGAACTCCATGCCGATCACGGTGACCACGGGGATCAGGATGTTGCGCAGGATGTGGCGGGTCAGGATGCGGCGCTCGCTGATGCCCTTGGCGCGCGCGAACTTCACATACTCCTGGGTCTTGGCCTCCATCACGCCGGTGGCCGTAAGCCGCAGCACCAGCGCGATATTGCCCAGCGCCAGGTTGATGGCCGGCAGCATCACATGGCTCCAGCCATCGGCGGTGAACAGCGACAGCGGCACACCCAGCACATTCACCGTGTCACCCCGGCCCGACGACGGCAGCCATTGCAACCAGACGGCGAACATCAATATCAGCATCATGCCCTGCCAGAAGTTGGGCAACGAAAAGCCCAGCACCGAGCCGCCCATCAGGCTGCGGCCCAGTGGCTTGTCGTTGAAGAGGCCGGCCACCAGGCCCAGCGGAATGCCGATCAGGCAGGTCAGGCCAATGGCCACCACGACCAGCTCGAAAGTGGCCGGAAAGCGCTGCACGATCAGTTCGATCGCAGGAATGCCATGCACAAACGAGGTGCCCAGGTCACCCTGGAAGGCGCGGGTCAGAAAACTCCAGTACTGCAGCCAGACCGGCAGGTCCAGGCCCAGGCGCTGGATCATCGCCTGGCGGTCTGCATCGCTGGCCTCGGCGCTCACCAGCAGCTCGATGGGGTCGCCCACCGCGTAGACCGCCATGAACACCACCAGCGAGACCGCCAGCAGCACCAGAAAACTTTGCACCATGCGGCGCAGGATATAGACGATCACATTACGTCCTCAAAATTAGAATGCCATGCGCTGTCACCTGCATGGTTGTCGCCCTCTGTGGAGTCTTTTCATCGGGGGCGTACAAAATCACAAAGCCCGCATGGCCCCACCACTGGAGCTGGATGCGGGCCATGCCAGGGACCGGGCCTTGCGTTGCGCCCGGTGTGGCATCAGCTTGCTATTTCGGTTTGACCGACATGGCCAGCGTGTACTGGTCGCGTCGGCCTTCGTAGCTCAACCCTTTCTTGAATGCCCAGATGCTGCTCTCGAAGTGCAGCGGAATCAGCGGTACGTTGGCCAGCGCAATCTGCGTGGCCTGCTGGTAGGCGGCCTTGCGTGCGTTCGCGTCCATCTGCGACATCGCCGGCACAAACACCTGGTCAAACGCGGGCAGGCTAAAGCCGCCGTAGTTGCTGGTGCCCAGGCCCTTGTCCTTGTCGGTGGTGGCCACCCAGTACTGGAACAGGCCCGAGGCCTCACCGTTCTCCGAGGGCCAGCCGCCGATCGCGAAACTGAACTCACGCTTGGCGCGCTTGGGGAAATAGATGGCTGCCGCCTGCGCATCCACCGTGGTCTTGATGCCGATCCGCGTCAGGTACTGGGCCACCGCCTGCGCAATCTGGCCGTCGTTGATATAGCGGTCATTGGTGGTGGTCAGGGTCAGCTCGAAGCCTTGCGGGTAGCCGGCCTCGGCCAGCAGCTTCTTGGCGCCTTCGGGATCGAACTTGATCTCGGTCGGCTGGTCGAGGCTGCCGAACATGCCGGTGGGCATGTACTGGTTGGCGACGGTGGCCATGCCATCCATCAGCCGCTGCACGATCGCCTTGCGGTCAATGGCCATGTTGATGGCCTGGCGCACACGCAGGTCCTGCAGCGGGTTCTTGCCATCGGCGGCCTTGGCAAACGGGCTTTGCGCGCGGCCCGCGTCCGGCTGGAAGAAGACCAGCCGGGTCGATGGCGTGGCAACAAAGTCGAGCTTGCTGTTGTCCTTGATGCGCGGCAGGTCGCGCGCAGCGGGGCTTTCGATGATGTCGTAGTCGCCGGACATCAGGCCTGTCAGGCGCGGGCCGGCATTGGGCACGGGCACCATCTTCACCGTCTTCCAGTGCGGTTTGCTGCCCCAGTAGCCTTCATTGCGCTCCAACTCGATGCCAGTGCCCTTGACATAGGACTTGAGCTTGTACGGACCCGTGCCGATGGACAGCTTGCCGGTGTTGAAATCAGCCACCGTGGGCCAGGGCGAGGTGACGCCGCAGCCTTCCTTGGGCGCAAAGCGCAGCTTGTCGAACTTGGCGATGCCGCTCCAGATGATGGGCAGCGAACGCGCCAGCTCATTGGGCATCGTCGGGATGGGCCGCTCGCTCTTGATGATGACGGTGTAGTCATCGGGCGTCTGCACATCGCTGAAGCTCTGGGCCGGCTCCATGTAGGAGCGCGAAACATTGGTCTCGTTGTTCAGCACGCGGCACAAGGTGAACAGCACATCCTTGGAGGTGAAGGGCTCGCCATTGGAGAACTTCACACCCTGGCGCAGTTTCAGCTCCCAGGTGTTGTCATCGATGGCGCGCCAGGACTGGGCCAGGCCCGGGACCAGCTCCATCTGCGCATTGCGGTTGATCAGCGACTCGAAGACATGGGCCGAGAACGCGTCGTTGGTGGTGACCTTGTGGTAATGCGGGTCAGCGGCGGTGGGCTCGGAAGCGAGACCGATGGTCAGCGACTGGGCGGCGGCCATGCCCGCAGGCAGGGCCAACGCAGCCAGGCTGGCCAGCGACAAGGGTGTGCGGCGCGAGATCTTCTTGATAGACACAGGTCGTTCCTCCTTGGTGAAAAGCCTCTGCGGTCAGGCCATGCAAATGCCATGCCACAGCAACCCATCCGATCCACAGGCCGGGGACTGCGCCCCCGGCTGCTTCAGCGCCCTCTTACTTCGCCGGCTTGACCGACGTTGCCAGCGTGTACTGGTCGCGGCGGCCTTCGTAGCTCAGCTCTTTCTTGAAGGCCCAGATGCTGCTTTCAAAGTGCAGCGGGATCAGCGGCACGTTGTCCAGCGCGATCTGCGTGGCCTGCTCCAGCATGGCCTTGCGCTTGACCGGATCCACCGTTTTGGCAGCCGGAATGTAGACCTTGTCGAACTCGGCATTGCTGAACGCACCGTAGTTGCTGGTGCCCAGGCCCTTGGGCGAATCGGTGCTGGCCACCCACAGCTGGAACAGGCCCGAGGCCTCGCCGTTCTCCGAAGGCCAGCCGCCGATGGGGAAGCTGAACTCACGCTTGGCGCGCTTGGGGAAGTAGATCGACGCGGTCATCGCATCGACCTTGGTCTTGATGCCGATGCGGGTCAGGTACTGCGCGACCGCTTGCGCAATCTGCGCATCGTTCATGTAGCGGTCGTTCGTCGACGACAGGGTCATCTCGAAGCCGTTGGGGTAGCCGGCTTCGGCCAGCAGCTTCTTAGCGCCTTCGGGGTCGAACTTGATCTCGGGGGCCTTCACGCTGCCAAACATGCCATCGGGCATGTACTGGTAGGCGGGGGTGGCCATGCCGTCCATCAGGCGCTGCACGATGGCCTTGCGGTCGATCGCCATGTTGATGGCCTTGCGCACGCGCAGGTCCTGCAGCGGGTTCTTGCCATCGGGGGCGGTCACGAACGGCGACTTGTCGCGGCCGATATCGGGCTGGAAGAACACCAGGCGGGTCGACGGCGTGGCAACAAAGGCCAGCTTCTTGTCGTCCTTGATGCGGGCCAGGTCGCGGGCGGCCGGGTTCTCGATCAGGTCGTAGTCACCGGACATCAGACCCGTCAGGCGCGGGCCCGCATTGGGCACGGCCACCATCTTGACGGTCTGCCAGGCAGGCTTGGCGCCCCAGTAGCCGTCATTGCGCTCCAGGTTGATGGCATTGCCCTTCACATAGGACTTGAGCTTGAACGGGCCGGTGCCGATGGCCATCTTGCCGCTGTTGAAATCGGCCACCGTGGGCCAGGGGCCCTTGTAGCCGCAGCCTTCCTTGGGCGCGAACCTGAGCTTGTCGTGCTTGACGATGCTGCTGGAGATGATGGGCAGGTTGCGTGCAAATTCGGCCGGGATCAGCGGCACCGGCTCGGCGGTCTTGACGATCACCGTCAGGTCATCGGGGGTCTGCACATCGGTGATCAGCTTGGTCGTATCCATGTACGACTGCGAGACATTGGTCTCGTTGTTCAACGTGCGGCAGATGGTGAACAGCACGTCCTGCGACGTGAAAGGCGCGCCGTTGGAGAACTTCACATCCTTGCGCAGCTTGAACTCCCAGGTCAGGTCGTCCAGGTTCTTCCACGAGGTGGCCAGCGACGGCACCAGCTCCATGCTCGCGGTACGGCCCACCAGCGAGTCATAGACATGCGCCGAGAACGAGTCGTTCGTCGTCATCTTGTGGTAGTGGGGATCGGCCGCTGTCGGCTCGGAGGCCAGGGCGATGGTCAGGTGTTGGGCGTGGGCTGCGCCAATGAGCGAGGCACCCACCAGCGCCAGGGCGCGCTTGTTCAATGCGAAATTCATGTCTGTCCTTGGGATCTTGGCTAGCACTGCCCGCAGGCAGCGCTTTCGAGCCGGAAGGCAGGACGATGGCGCACCCGCGTGCGCCATCGTCCGCAGCCGGAAAGCCTGCGAATTCTCACACGAAAATTACATCGACTCACGCGCACGCAGACTGCGAAAAGTGGGCATTTACCCCAATAAAACAAGGAGATGGGAATTAATCAAAGCTTATTGTTCGTGCAACACACAATGTTATGCAAGCTGCGCAACAATGCGATCCCTGTGGGTGGGAAAATCCAGCACAGCGCCCGGCCTCCGATAGGTACGATGCGCTCCACCCGACCTCTGCCAATACGCTTTCCACTCCCTATGCGCCGCCGCCTTTTTCTGGCCTCCAGCCTGCTCGCCGCCAGCCTGCTGGCCGCCTGCTCCTTGCTTGCCCCTCCGAGCTACACGCTGTCTGCCGCCGAGCTGCAGACCATTGTGGCCAAGTCCTTCCCCCGCTCCTATCCGTTGCTCGGCCTGTTGCAGCTCGATGTGCAGGCGCCCAGCCTGCAGCTGCTGCCCGAGACCAACCGCATCCAGGCGACGATGCGCGCCGAGATGTCGGGCAAGGTGCTGCCCCACCGGCTCGATGGCACGATGGTGCTGGATTTTGCACTGCGCTACTCGCCCGCCGACCACAGCCTGCGCGCCACCCAGGTGCAGGTCCAGTCGCTGCAGATGAACGGCCTGCCCGAGGCCATGCAAGCGATGCTGCATGCCTATGCGCCCCGCGCAGCCGAGCATGCGATGGAGGATGTGGTCGTGCACACCTTGCGCCAGGAAGACCTCGACCGGCTGGACAAGGCGGCCGATCTGCCTGCCACCTTCCAGGTCACCGCCGAAGGCCTGCGCATCGAATTTGTGAAGCCCCAGGACGCGAAGTAGGCCGACAGGTCCGCGCACAATCTGCTTTATGCTGCTGGCAGGGCGCACACCTGCCAACCGCCTGCCTATCGTCTGGAGATTCCCCCATGAGCACCCTTGCCGATTTCAGTATCACCCGCAAATGGCCGGCCACCCGGCCCGACCTGCTGCAGCTGTATTCGCTGCCCACGCCCAATGGCGTCAAAGTCTCCATCCTGCTCGAAGAGCTGGGCATGCCCTATGAAGTGCACAAGATCAGCTTCGAGAGCAGCGACCAGACCTCGCCCGAGTTTGTCGGCACCTTCCCGAACAACAAGATTCCGGCCATCATCGACCCCAACGGCCCGGGCGGTCAGGCGATTGCACTGTTCGAGTCCGGCGCCATCATGATTTACCTGGCCGAGAAGACCGGCATGTTCCTGCCGCAGGACCCGGTGCTGCGCTACGAGACGCTGCAGTGGCTGATGTTCCAGATGGGCGGCATCGGCCCGATGTTTGGCCAGGTCGGGTTCTTCAACATCTTTGCCGGCAAGGATTTTGAGGACAAGCGCCCGCTGACCCGCTATGTGGACGAATCCAAGCGCCTGCTGACCGTGCTGAACAAGCACCTGGCGGGCAAGGAATGGGTGGCCGGCGATACCTACACGATTGCCGATATGGCCATCTTCCCCTGGATCCGCAACATGATCGTGCGCTACAACGCCGAGGCCCTGATCGGCTGGGGCCAGTACCCCGAAGTCAGCCGCGTGCTCAGCCACTGGCTGCAGCGTCCGGCCGTTCAGCGCGGTCTGCTGATCCCCTGATCTGCTTTGTTTTTAAGCAAAAAAATGCCAGCCCGAGGGCTGGCATTTTGCTTTGCAGGCGGTTGCTTAGACGGCTGCGCTCACGATGATTTCGACCAGCAACTCTGGACGCGCCAGCTTGGCTTCGCAGGTCGCGCGGGTGGGCATGTTGGCCTTGTCGGCCCATTCGCCCCAGACCTGGTTCATGCTGGCGAAGTCCTTGTCGATGTCCTTGAGCCAGATCTGCACGGTCAGCAGGCGCGACTTGCTGGTGCCGGCTTGCTGCAGGTAGCCGTCGATCTTGGCCAGCACGTCGCGGGTCTGGGCGCCAATGTCGCCCGAGATATCGCCCGCAGTCACGCCCGCCACATAGACCACGCCGCCGTGCACAACGATGCGGCTGAGGCGTTCATTGCTGTCGATACGTTGGATGTCGTTGCTCATCATTTACTCCCTGAGATAAAAATACGACCGCCGCGCCGCTAGGCTGCGGTAAAGCGGTCCACACGAAACGCCGAAATCGGCAAGGTGCTGGTGCCCTGGGTCACCAGCTCGGCCACAATGCAGCCGGTAATCGGACTGAGCTCAAAGCCATGGGCAGAGAAGCCAAAGGCGTGCACGAGGTTATCAGCCCCGGCACTCGGGCTGATGACCGGAATCTCGTCGGGCATGAAGCCCTCGATACCGGTCCAGGCCCGTGCAATGCTCACATCGCGCAGATGCGGGAACAGGTCGATCACCGTCTGCGCGCTCTTGGGCATGCGGTTGAGGTCGACCATCGCATGGCGTTGGCTGGCATCGGCCTCGCAGCGCAGGCCGCCACCAATCACCACCGTGCCATTGTCGAACTGCTTGAACGACAGCGGCCGGCCCATCGCGCCCAGCACGGGTTTGACGAAAGGGGCCACGCGCTGGGTCACCATCAGCATCAGGCCGCCCGCCACCATCGGTACCGGGTCGCCCACCTGCGCGGCAAAATCGGCCGCCCAGGCGCCCGCTGTGTTGACCAGCCAGGGCGCATGGAACGCGCCCTGCGCGGTGCTGGCCTGCCACATGCCGCTCTGGTGGTCCACCCGCAGCACCGGCGCCTGCTCGACGATCTGCACGCCCCGTTTTTCTGCCGCCAGGCGGTAGGCCGTGGCCACCTTGTAGGGCAGCGCATAGCCATCGCGGTCGGCCCAGATGCCGCCCACCACATGGGGCGAGATGCTGGGCACCAGCTCGCGCACCTGCTGCTGGTCCACCCATTGCTCATGGAAGAAGCCCAGGCCGTTGAGCATGGCCACGCGTGCCTTGGCCTTGATGGCATCGGCCTCGTTCTCGGCCACCTGCAGCTGGCCCGAGGGCACAAAACCACCGTCGCTGCCGATGATGTCGGCCAGGCCATGCCAGAGCTGCTCGCGCGCGGCCAAGGCCAGCGGAATCTCGGCCACATGGCGGCCCAGGGTGCGCACGCCACCGGCATTGACGCCGGAGGCATGGCGGCCGCAGTACTCGGCCTCCAGCAGGCGCACGCGCAAACCTGCCTTGGCCAGCTGGAAGGCGCTGGAGAGGCCTTGCAGGCCGCCCCCGATCACCAGCACATCGCTGCTGCCCGATGCCGGGCTGGCTATGCAGACCATGTCACACGCCTGCGGCCAGCTGGGCCAGCGACAGCGACTTGAGCGGCGGGCGGATGCGGTAGTAGCCCACGTCCTGCGGCGAGAGCTTCGCTTCCCTGGCGATGATTTCGGTCACCGTCAAACCGCATTGGCGGCCCTGGCAGGGGCCCATGCCGCAGCGGCTGAAGGACTTGGTCTGGTTCGGGCCCACACAGCCCAGCTGCACCTGCTCGCGGATCGCGCCGGCGGTCACCTCTTCGCAGCGGCAGACCACGACCTCGTCGGCCGGGATGCGGAACTCGTCCTTGGGCCGGTACTGCTGGTTCAGGAAGGGGCGGATGCGCAGGTGCTGCGCAATCTGGGCTCGCTGCTGGGCACCGTCTTCGCTCGCACCAAAGCCCAGGCTGTTGGCCACGGCTATGCCGGCCAACGCACCCTGCAGCTCGGCCACCAGCGCGCCGCCAATGCCGGCGCCGTCACCGGCGATATAGATGCCGGGCAGGCTGGTCTGGCCCCAGCCATCGAGCACGGGCACCCAGCACAGCTGTTCATCGTCCCAGCGGTGCTCGGCCCGCAAGGACCAGGACACCTGGGTGTTGGGCACCACACCCTGGTGCAGCAGCACCAGTTCGCAATCGATCTGCTGGGCGCGGCCCGCGCTGCTAAAGCTGACCTGTCGCACTGCATCTTCACCCATGATGCGCAAGCCGCCCACATCCTTGAAGAAGGGAATGCCGGCCGACTTGATCTCGCGCAGCAGGCCCAGGCCCTTGCGCACATAGCCCCAGCCGGCCAGCAGCGACGAGGCATGGCGGATCGCCAAGCGCCAGTCGGTGCCCGCCGAGGTGTCGAGCACCGCGCGGATGTCCACACCGGCGCGCAGGTACTGCGCCGCCAGCAGATAGAGCAAGGGGCCGCAGCCGGCCAGCACCACCGGCACCTGGGGCACGACGGCGGCGTTCTTCAGCAGGATCTGGCCGGCGCCGGCGGTCATCACGCCGGGCAGGGTCCAGCCCGGCACCGGGAAGGGCCGCTCCATCGCGCCGGTGGCGATCACCAGCGACCGGGTCTCGATGCGGATGGTGCGGTCATGGCGCAGCACATGCACGGTCTTGTCGGGGTCGATCTGCCAGACCGATGCGCCCGCCCAGTGCGCCAGGCCACTGGCGCGGACCTGCCCGGCCAGCGATTTGCCGTAGACATAGTCCGCGCCCAGGATGCGCTCGCGCTGGCCATCGGTCTCGGTGATGCTGCGGTAGATCTGGCCGCCCACCTGGGGTTGCTCGTCGAGCAGCAGCACATCGAGGCCGCGCCGCTGGGCCGCCAGCGCGGCGGCCATGCCGGCAGGGCCGGCGCCGATCACGACCAGATCGCGCACCTGGCCGGGCGCGTCGTTCAAAGGGATAACGGGGTTAGACATGCTTGGCCTCCTGCGCGTCCAGCAGGCTGGGCGCCGCCTGCATGGTGGTCACTTCCATGCCGTCTGCGGGGGTGATCAGGCAGGCCTGCTGGTTGGGCCGGCCATTGACACCGACCATGCACTCAAAGCACACGCCCATCATGCAGTACGGCGCGCGGGCGCCCTGGCCCACCGGCGAGACGCGCACCGCGGTGATGCCGGCCGCCAACAGCCCAGCGGCCAGGCTGGCGGCCGGCGACATGCGCACCACGGTGCCGTTGACCAGCACCGACACCGTGCCAGCGGCCCCGGCCTGGTGGCCAGGGAGGTATTTGAAAAGGGCTTTAGATGCCATAGGGTTTCACTTCCGTTTCCGGCGTAAATCGGGTTGCCGGGAATGCCTCGATGGCGGCCGGCCGCAGGCCCGTGGCCACCCAGGGGGCGATGCAAAAGACGTGTTGGGCCGCCAGGGTGACGCCGCTGTGGCAGGTCACGGCAAACGCGCCCGGGTGGCTCTCGGACTCCTGGTACATCGGGAAGCCATCGGGCGACATCACCCGCAGCGCGGCCCAGGTACGCACCACGCGGGCGTTGGCCAGCGCCGGGAAGCACTTGACCGCGCGCGCCGCAATCCTGGCGTTCACCGGCACGCGCACCATGTCGTCAAAGCCCAGCTCTTCCATTGAGTCGCCGATCTGCACCGTACCCTCATCGGTCTGGCGCACATAGTTGGTGGGGTGCGGCAAAAAAGGCTGCACCCGCTCGGTGATGAAGACCTGGCCTTTGTTGGGCCGCACCGGCACGAACATGCCCACCATCGCCGACAGCTGTTGCGTGGCATGGCCGGCGGCAATCACGATGCGCGGCGCCTGCCACACTTGCGCGCCCGCGCTGACATGGAAGATGCCCCCTTCCTGCCGGATCGCACTGACCTGCATGCGGTTGTGGATGCGTGCGCCGTTGGCGATGTTGGCACTGTAGAGCGCGCGCAGCAGCTTCAAGGGGTTGCAGTGGCCGTCCATCGCCGAGTAGGTGGCGCCCGCGACCTCCGGGCCCAGGCCCGGCAGGTGCCGCGCGGCCTCATCGCGGCTCAGCACCGTCGTGCGGTAGCCGGGGTCGCCCACCTCGGACTCCAGCCACTGGAGCTTGGCCACGCGCTGGGCCATCTCTTCCTCGCTCAGGCAGATGTGCAGGCCGCCGGGCTGCATCAGCTCGACGTCGATGCCGGTCTGCGCCTGCAGCTCATCGCGCAGCGCAGGCCACTGGCGGGCCGAGCCAAAGCTCCAGCGGGCGTAGTCCGCCATGCCGTGGCCCTTGCCCTGCACCCAGACCAGGCCGAAATTGCCGCGCGAAGGGCGAATCGTGTCGTCCGCACCATCGAGGACCGTGACCGACAGACCCTGGCGCAGCAGCCCGTAAGCCACGGAACTGCCCACCAGGCCTCCGCCGATCACAATGACATCGCTGCTATGTGTGTTGTTGTTCATTGTTGTCTCTCAACCTTTGCCAATCAGGACCTTCTCCAGGCCGACCAGCTTGTCCAGGATGACCATCAGTACCAGCGTGCCGACGATCAGCACGGTGGAGACCGAGGTCACCAGCGGGTCGATGGTCTGCGCGATGTGGTTGTACATGGCGACCGGCAAGGTCATCGTGCCGGGGGTGGCCACAAACACCGTCATGGTCAGCTCGTCAAAGCTCTGGATGAAGGACAGCATCCAGCCGCCGGCAATACCGGCCATCAGCATCGGCACGGTGATGCGCATGAAGACGGTGCTGCGCGATGCGCCCAGCGACAGGCCGGCATGCTCGATCTCGCGGTTCATGCCGGTGGCCGCAGCCAGCACCATACGCAACGCATAGGGCATGATGCAGATCACATGGGTGAACATGAGCCAGAAGAACGAGCCCGACAGCCCGGCGATGTTGAAAAAGCGCAGGAAAGCCGCACCCAGCACGACGTGGGGGATCATCAGCGGCGACATGAAGAAGGCCATCAGCACCTCGCGGCCGGCAAAGCGGTAGCGGGTAATGGCCAGCGCAGCGGGCACCGCCAGCGCGATGGCGATCGACGCCGACGCCAGGCCCAGCTTGGCCGAGAACCAGAAGGCCGACTTGATCTCGGTCGCGTCGAGGATAGCCCGGAACCAGCGCAGCGACAGGCCATCGGTGGGAAAGGAGATGAAGCCCTTGTCGGTAAAGGCCACCGCCACCACGACGGCCAGCGGCGCCAGGATGAAGGTGATGAACAGCGCGTGGTAGACCAGCGCCAGAGGACTGTTTTTTTGCATGGCTCAACCCTCGAAGACAGCTTTGAAGCGGCGCTCGATCCAGCGATTGCAGCCCACGATGATGACGACATTGGCGACCAGCAGCACCACGGCAATGGCAGCGCCCAGGGGCCAGTTCAGGGTGTTGAGGAACTCGTCGTAGGCGGCCGTGGCCACCACCTTGAGGCGGCGCCCGCCCAGCAGTGCCGGCGTGGCAAAGGCCGATGCCGACAGCGCGAAGACGATGATGCTGCCCGAGAGGATCCCCGGCAGCAGCTGGGGCAGCACCACACGGCGGAACACGGTGCGCGGGCTGGCACCCAGCGAGAGGCCGGCGTTCTCGACCTGGGGATCGAGCTTTTGCAGCGAGGCCCAGACGGAGATCACCATGAAGGGCACCATCACATGCACCATCGCGATGGTCACGCCGGTCATCGTGAAGGCCAGGCGCAGCGGTTCATCGATGATGTGGAACAGCATCAGCCCCTTGTTGATGAGGCCGTTGTTGCCCATCAGAATGGACCAGCCCAGGGTGCGCACCACCACCGAGATCAGCAGCGGCGCCAGGATGATCAGCAGAAACACACCACGCCAGCGGCCCCGCATGCGGGAGATGATGAGGGTCTCGGGCACCCCCAGCACCACGCACAGCACGGTGACGATGGCCGACATCAGCGCGGTGCGGCCAAAGATCTCCAGGTAGTAGCTGTCGCTGAAGATCTCCAGGTAGTTCTTCAGCGAATAGACCTTCTGGATGCCTTCCATGCCATTGAAGACATTCAGCGACAGAATGGCCGTCAAAGCCAGCGGCGCCAGCAGCATGGTCACAAAGACCAGCAGACCGGGCCCGGACATGGCCCAGGGTTTCCAGCGGTTCTTGCTATCCACGGCTGGCCTCCTGCTGGGTCAGCACGCGCACATCCTCGGGCGACCAGTTCAGGCCCACCTCATCGCCCTCATGCAGCGCGGCGCGGCGTGCATTGGGCAGGCTGATGTGGATGTCGCCCAGCGCGGTGCTGACATTGACCACCCACTGGCTGCCCAGGAACAGCAAGGTCTTGATCGTGCCGGGCAGGCCGCCTTCGCCGGCCGGGGCCACCGCGATGCGCTCGGGCCGCAGGTAGACCAAGACCGGGCCGCTGTCCACCGGGCTGGGCGCGCCCAGCACCATGTCGGCAATCTTCACGGTCTCGCGGCTTTGGGCCTGACCTTCGAAACGGTTGGTCTTGCCCAGGAACACCGAGGCAAAGTCGCAGCTCGGCTTGTCGTAGATGTTCTGCGGCGTATCGACCTGGGCGATCTGGCCGTTGTGCATCACCGCAATGCGGTCGCTCATCGTCATCGCCTCGACCTGGTCATGCGTCACCAGGATGGTGGTGATGCCCAGCTGGCGCTGGATGGCGCGCATCTCGACATGCATTTCCTGGCGCAGCTTGGCGTCCAGGTTGGACATGGGTTCGTCCAGCAGCAGCACCTCGGGCTGGATCGCCAACGCACGGGCAATGGCCACACGCTGGCGCTGGCCGCCGGAGAGTTCACGCGGGTAACGGGCACCGAGGCCATGCAGGCGCACCAGCGCCAGCGCGTCCTGGATGCGCTGGCGCTGCACCTCGCGGCTGAGCTTGCGCATCTCCAGCCCGAAGGAGATGTTCTGCTCCACCGTCATGTGGGGGAAGAGCGCATAGCTCTGGAACACCACGCCCATGCCGCGCTGCTCGGGGCGCAGCTGGGTGATGTCCTTGCCGTCGAGCACGATGCGGCCCTGGCTGGGGTCCAGAAAGCCGGCAATCATCTGCAACGTGGTCGTCTTGCCGCAGCCCGAAGGGCCGAGCAGCGATACAAACTCCCCGCGATGGACGTCCAGGTGGAAGTCCTTGACGGCAACAAAATCCCCGAACCTCTTGGCGAGGCCCTCGATACGTAGAAAACTCATGTGAAACTCCGGGGCCTGCAGCCCGCGTGGGGCGCCGGCAGGGCCTGTGTATGACTGCGTTAGCGCCTATCCCTGGCGTCCTGGCAAGGAGGCCAGGGATGAAGGTTTAACGTTCGACGGTTCGGTTCCAGCGGTTGGTCCACTCCGAGCGCTTGACGTTGACGATCTTGTAGTCCACGGTCTTCAACTGGGCGATCTGCTCGGGGCCGTAAGGCACTTGCTTGGCGACCTTGTCGTCGAGCTTGACCTTGCTGTTCATGGGGCCCCAGGCCTGGGTCTCGGCCAGCGCGGTTTGCGCCTCAGGGGTGTAGAGGAACTGCACGAACTTCTGCGCGCCCGCCTTGGGCTGCTTCTTGGCCACAGGGCAGACGGAGGTGAACAGCGCAAACGCGCCTTCCTTGGGGTAGACGAACTTCACCGGAAAGCCAGTATCGGCCAGCGCCTTGACACGGCCGCTGCCCCAGACGCCGATGACGGCATCGCCGTTCTGGAACAGCTCGGTCATCTTGCCCGGCGATGGTTCCCAGGCCAGCACATTCGGGCCCACCTCCTTGATCAGCGCCTGGAAGCCGGGGTCGATGTTGTTGGCGCCGCCACCGTTCATTTCGGCAAACATCAGCAGGGTCTGCAGACCGTAGCCGTTGTTGATCGGCGGGATCACGGTCTTGCTCTTGAACTTCTTGTCCTTGAGGTCGTTCCACGAACTGGGAGCGGCCCAGCCGGCCTTCTTGAAGGCCTCTTCGTTGTAGAACAGGCCCGTGGCGATGACTCCCAGGTTCAGCGACTTGTTGCCCGCCGTCTTGGCCATCGGGTAGAGGTCGTTGTAGACCGGTGCGGCCTCGATGTCGCCGCAGAAACCGAACTGCACCGCCTGCTCCATCGGGCCGTCGTCCATCAGCGCCACGTCGTACTGCGGGTTGTTCTTTTCGGCCTGCAGCTTGGCGAGGGTGTCGGTGGAGTTGCCGGGCACGTAGATGACCTTGTTGCCGGTCAGCTTCTCATAGGCCGGAATGATCTTTTGCTTGAAGGCGGTCTCGGTAGAGCCGCCATAACCACCGACATAAATGTCTTCAGCATGGGCGATGCCAGCGGTGGCAGCAAAGGCTGCGGCCAGGGAGAGAGCCAGACGGGATGCAGTCATCGAAATTACCTCCAGAAAGTAGATGGGAACCAAGTGGAATTCAATCTGTCTGGTAGCCAATGATAGGCATCTGCAGGCAAAATTGAATCGGTGGATTCCTGCTTCAATGCCTTAATGGGATGGAAATTTCTCAATCGATAAGTCATTGAAATAACGACAAAATTAGTAATTTTGTAGACTATTCGATTGCATTAGGCCATTAACTCATGTCTTTACAACATGGATAAGAAGATCACACTTCGCCATCTGGAGGCGTTTCGCGCGCTGATGCTGCGCCGCTCGGTCACCGCAGCGGCACAGTCGCTGGAAGTGACCCAGCCCGTGGTGACACGGCTGATCGCCGAATTCGAGGCGCGCATCGGCATGCCGCTGTTCGAGCGGGTCAAGAGCCGGCTGCAGCCGACGTCGGCTGCGACCTTGCTGCTGGAAGACGTGCACCAGGCCTTGATGGGCATCGAGCGCATCCGCAACATCTCCGAGAACGTGCGCTTTCGGCGTCTGCAGCGGCTGGAGGTGACAGCCGCACCGGCGATGGCGACCTCGTTCCTGCCCAGCGCCATTGCCAAGTTCAGCGCCCAGTTCCCCGAGACCCTGGTCACCTTGCACATGCAGGCCTCGCCGGCCGCACTGGACATGGTGCAGGCCGAGCGCTGCGACATCGGCTTTGTGATGCTCTCACCCGACCACACCCGCTTCAAGGGGCTGGAGACCCTGGTGATCGGCAAGCTGGTGGTCGCCGTGCCCGCCGGCCACAAGCTGGCCCGCAGAAGCAGCCTGTCACCGGTCGACTTTGTCGATGAACCCCTGGTGTCGCTGCCGACGATGATGGAGACGCGCACCAAGCTCGACAGCCTGTTCCTCGTCAACCGCGTGCAGCGCCGCGTGAACATCGAGACCCAGATCTCGTACGCCGCCATCAAGCTGGTCGAGGCCGGCGCCGGGCTGGCGATCATCGACCCGTTGACCGCCTGCAGCTACCACGGGCCCGATGTGAAGTTTGTGCTGTTCGAGCCCGCCGTGCCCTGCGAATACTCGATGGTGGTCTCCAACCGCCATGCCTCTACCCTGGTGCTCAAGCCCTTCATCGACCTGGCCAAGGCAGAAATCAAACGCATGCTGCCCAAACGCTGGATTCTCTGAGCGCCACTAACACAACCCTTGATACGTCGTTGCCTCGCCGGCCGCGCCCTGCCTTGCCGTACTACCGTACTGTCTGCGGCAGTGCGTCTCGTCGGGGGCGCCAAGCCTTAACCGCAAACCTTCGGTTTGCTGGGCCGTGTTAGTGGCTCTATGAAGCGCGGGTTACTCCGGCGTAATACCTGCCGCCTTGATCACCTGCCCCCATTTGGTAGTCTCGGTCGCCTGGAACTGCGCCAGCTCGGTCTGGCTGGTGGTCCAGGAGTCCGAGCCCGACATTTCGAAGAAAGACTTGGCAGCCGCACTGCCCACCGCCTGGCCCAGCAATTGGTTGAGCTTGGCGCTGACGGCAGCGGGCACGTTGGCTGGCGCATAGGCGGCAAACCAGTAGCCCATGTCATAGCCCTTCACACCGGCCTCGGCAATCGTCGGCACATCGGGCAGCTGGGCGCTGCGCTTTTGCGTCGAGTAGCCCAGCGCGCGCAGCTTGCCGGCCTTGATCTGCGGCACGCCGGTGGAGACGTCGGTGATCATCAGGTTGATCTGGCCGCCCAGCAGGTCGGTGATGGCCAGCGGATTGCTCTTGTAGGGCACATGCAGGATGTCCACATCGGCCAGCTGCTTGAGCATCTCGCCAGCGACCCGGCTGGACGAGCTGCCGCTGCCAAAGCTGAGCTTGCCCGGGTTGGCCTTGGCATAGGCCAGCAGCTCGCCCACCGATTGGTAAGGCGCATTGGCCGGCACCACCAGCACCTGGCCGCCCTTGCCCAGGCCGGTGATCGGCGTGAAGTCCTTGACCGGGTCATAGGACAGCTTGCGGTAGAGATGGATATTGGCCGCATGCGTGGTGTTGGTGGTGATCAGCACCGTGTAGCCATCGGCCGGGGCCTTGGCCACCGCCTGCGCCGCAATCATGCCGCTGGCACCGGCCTTGTTCTCGACAATCACCGGCTGGTGCGTCTGCTCGGTCACCGCCTGGCCCAGCGCACGGGCCAGCTGGTCGGTGGCGCTGCCGGCCGCAAAGGGCACGACAAAGGTGATGGGCTTGGACGGGAAGCTCGCTTGCGCGAAGGCCAGCGGGCTGATGGCCAGGGCCGAGGCACAGGCCAGCAGGTGGCGGCGGGTGGAAAATTTCATCTTTTTGTCTCCGGTTGGTTTCTTATTCCGTGGGGGCTGGGAGGGCCGCATCGGCCGGCCCCACCAGATGGGTCTGCAAATGCAGCGGCAGCACGATCGGCATTTGCAGCACGCGAAAGCACAGGGTCTTGCCATGGCTGTCGAGGTTCAGCGCGTCGTTGACGCCGCCGTCCAGCACCTCGTCGAGCACCAGGTTCATGGCCTGCAGCTGCGGCAGCAGATAGCGCTGCACCTGGCGGGGGTGCCGGTCGGCAAACAGCGCGGCAACGGCGGCCTCGGTGACCTGCGCGCAGAGGACATCCCACAGCGCCGGGTGCCAGGCGATCACGCTGATGTTGGAGCGGTTGCCCTTGTCGCCGGTGCGCCCATGGGCCAGGCGGTACAGCGGGACGGTGACGTGGTCGTTCATGCGGCGGCCTCCTCTTGTGCGGCCCAGACAAAGCCCGTGGCAATCCGTGCCTGGGGCACCAGGCAGGAGACCATGCCCAGACGCTGGCGCATATGGCTGCGCACGCCGCCGCCGCCGGCGGGCCCGCAGCAGTACAGCGCATTGATCTCGCGCGGCAGGCGGGCAGCAGTGGCCTTGTCGGCATGCTGCCAGGCCATGCGCAGGCGCACATCAGGCGATGCGGCCGACAGGTCGGCGCCTGCCAGCCAGTCGCTGGCATCGTTGCCCCAGACGCTGGTGACACCGATCAGGTCGCTGCGCAGCGGCGCAATGCCCCGCAGGCGCTGGGCGACGGTCTGCGCGGCCAGCCGCGCACGCTCGGCCGCACGCGGGCCGGCGTAGGAAATCTCGGCCTCGGCAAACCAGCCCGAGGCATAGCAGGCGTTGACCTTGAGCGCCTCCGGGCGCGGATGGCCGACGACGCCTTCCAGCCGCACGCGGTTCTCGCCCTCGGCCCACACCTGGGCCTGGCTGATGTCGGCCACCACATCGGGGGTCAGGTAACAGCGCGGGTCGTGGATCTCATAGAGCAGCTGCTCCTTGACGGTGGCGGTGGTGATGCAACCGCCGGTGCCCTCGGGCTTGAAGATGCTGCAGTGGCCGCTGTCGTCGATCTCGGCGATCGGGTAGCCCAGCTGGTCCATGCACGGCACGTCCTTGTAGCCGGGGTCGGCAAAATAGCCGCCGCTGACCTGGGTGCCGCATTCCAGCAGGTGCCCAGCCATCGTCGCGCGGGCCAGGCGGTCCCAGTCGTCCCAGGCCCAGCCAAAATGCGCCATTGCCGGGCCCAGCACCAGTGAAGGATCGGCCACGCGGCCACAGACCACAATATCGGCGCCCGCCTCCAAGGCCTCGGCAATCGGCCGCGCGCCAATATAGGCATTGGCGCTGACCAGCGGCTGCTCGGGCATCTGCGCACCCAGGGCCTGGGCCAACATGGGCCGGTGGGCCGGGCCGCTCAGGTCATCGCCCTGCACCACGGCAATACGGGGCGCGCGCAGGCCCAGGCTGCGGGCCAGCGCGGCAATGGCGCGGGCAGCGCCCTGCGGGTTGGCGGCGCCAAAATTGCTGACGATACGGATGCGGTGCGCCAGGCAATCGGCCAGCACCGGGCGCAGCAGCTCCAGCAGCAGCGGCTCGTAGCCGGCATCGGGGTCATCGCGACGGGCGAGCTGGGCCAGCGCCAAGGTGCGCTCGGCCAGGGTTTCAAAAATCAGAAACGCGGGCTGCTGCAACGCGATCAGCGCCTGCACCACCGGCGCTGCCGCATCCACCCGATCGCCTGAAAAACCGGCTGCGCAGCCAATCAGCATCGGCGCACTCGGTGTCTTGTCTGTCTGCATAGCATCTCCTGCAGGCCACTATAGAAAATAGGCTCTATGTTGTGAAATCGATAATTGAGATTGATTAATCTGCAACGCAAATGAATCTTTCCCACCGCGATATCCAGGCCTTTCTGGCGCTGGCCAGCCAGAAGAACTTCACCCGCGCAGCCAGCCTGTGCCACCTGTCCCAACCGGCGTTCAGCGCGCTCATCCGCGCGCTGGAGGCCACGGTGGGCCTGCGCCTGTTCGAGCGCAGCACCCGGCATGTGCTGCTGACGCCCGAGGGCGAGCAGTTCCTGCTGTCGGCCCAGCGGCTGGCCGCCGAATTCGCTGCCTGCGAACAAGCCATGCGTGATACCGCCCAGCTCGCCCAGGGCCGGGTGAGTGTGGCGCTGCTGCCGTCGCTGGCGGCGGGCTGGCTGCCCCCGGTGCTGCGCAGCTTTGCGGGCCAGCACCCAGGCGTGCAACTGCAGGTGCTTGATGTGCTGTCCGAGCCCTGCATTGCCGCCGTGGCCAATGGCGATGCAGACTTTGCACTGGCCGCCATCCGTGCGGACACGCCCGATCTGCGCGCCGAGCCCTTTTGCAGCGACCGCTTTCACCTGGTCTGCCCGGTGGACCACCCGTTGGCTGCGCGGGACGAGGTCCAGCTGTCCGACCTGGCCGCCTGGCCCTTTGTGCACCTGGCCCGGCACAGCAGCGTGCGCCAGTACCTGGATGCCGCCTTCTTCCCCCAGACCATGCAGACCCTGGTGGAGGTGGAGCAGCTGGCCACCGTGATGGGCCTGGTCAAGGCCGGCCTGGGGATCAGCGTGGTGCCGGCCCTGACCTTGTTTCACTTTGTGCAGCCTGGCCTGGTCACCCGGCCCCTGGATCTGCCCGGCAGGGACCGCCAGATCTACATGGTGCGCAGGCGCGAGCCCAGCCTGTCGCTGGTGGCGCAGGCGCTGTACCAATTAATGCAACAAAAACGCCCAGATTTCTCCCATATTGGCTGATGCGCTCTACACTGCAGCGCTGATGCCTTTGACCAGCCCGCCCCTGACAACGCCTGTCGGCGCCCCTCCTCTGCCCTATCTGGCGCTGCGCACCCGGGTCTGGTCGCTGCTGGCCTGGGCGGCGCTGTTTGCGCTGCTGGCCTGCGCGATGCGCATGCTGCTGAGCTACCCGCTGTGCGTCAACGACGAGCGCAACTGGATCGGCATCGCCCAGCAGCTCGACCAGGGCGTTGCCTGGCCGGTCTCCGGGCCTGCGTTTGTGAACACGCTGCGCCAGGCGGCATGGGTGACCAATTCCAGCCATGCGCAAGTGATGCCCTGGATGGGGGTCTGCGGCGTGTTTATCGTCGTCGGCGGCCTGAGCTGGGGCTACTACCGCCTGGGACTCAAAAGCCTGGTGCCGGTGTTTGCCACGTTGGCGCTGTCAAGCTACTTCTGGGCACCGCTGATGGAGGCACGCCCGCAGCAATGGGGGCAGCTGGCGGTGTTTCTGGGCACCATCTCGGCCTGGCGCTGGCTGCAGCACCGGGGTGGCCTGGCCTTCTTCCTGGCGCTGCCGGGGGTGGCCTTCACCCATATCCTGAGCCATGCGGTGCTGGTGTTTCTCTGCCTGGTGCTGGTGGCAGCCCATGGCATGGCGCAGCGCCGCTGGAGCCTGCGCCACCTGGCCGTTGCCGTGCTGTGCATCGCCAGCTTTGCCGTCTATGCCTGGCCCGGCGGGCCGTATACCGATATGCTGCGCGACCTGCGCCAGGCCCATTTCCAGCACTGGCCGCTGAGCCTGCCGGCCTCCCTGGCGATGCTGGTGGCCGTGGCGGCAGCGACCTGGGCCAGCCGCCGCTGGTGGCACGGCGACATCCATTGGCCCACGGCCGCAGTGGCAGGCCTGGTGCGCCACCAGCGCGCTGCGGGATGGTCGCTGTGCATCGCTGCGCTGCTGATGCTGACGATGCAGGCCTATCTGCTGCCGCCTGCGGCCTGGGCGCCCTATGGCGGCTCCTGGCTGCGGTTTGTGCTGTTCCAGTCCGGCAATCTGCTGTTTGCCGGGTTCTTGCTGGTGGGCGCCGGCCGCTGGCTGGGCGGCTTTCACCACCACCGCATCGATCCAGGCATGGCCCGCTTTCTGGTCTGTGTGCTGGTCGGCATTGCGCTGCTGGGCCTGCTGGCCGTTGCCGCCTCGTGGTGGCTGCTCGACACCAACTGGATGCTGCGCGTGCTGAACTACGGTATCTTCTTTGCCGCGGCGCCCGCTGCGCTGGGCATGGAGCATGTCACCCGCCTTTGGCCGCGCTGGCGCCGGGGCTTGCTGCTGGGCGCGGGCATGGCGGCCAGTGTGCTGGCCGTCGTGCGCCCGCCGATGCTGCTGGGCTGCTGAGCCAGCAGCGCCCAGGCACCCTAACGCACAAACAAATGCCGGCCGACCAGCGCATGGCGTGCGCGGGCCCAGGCACCCACTTCCTCACCGCGCAGCAGCAAGGCGGTGCGCCCCAACTGCAGGTGGCGGATACCGCGCCGCGCCAGCCAGCGCTGCCAGATGCCCGCTGGTGCTGCCTGGGGCGGCTCACTGCCCGTCTCGCCCAGCAGATCGGCAGCTGCCCGGATGGACAGCGCACTGAGCACCTGCTCGCCGGCCAGCCGCTGGATCAGTGCCACCACATCGGACCAACCCAGCTCGGCCAGTGACACATACGCCAGGCCGCCCAGCGCTTGCGGATCCGGGCTGCGCTGGCCGCTGGCATCGACGCAGAGCAGCAGGCTCCCGGGATGGGCAGCCTGCCACCGCTGCAGCAACGGCCATTGCGCGGCCTGCTGCACCACGGCCACCTGCAGGGGCCGGGCTGCTGCCGCTGGCGGGCGCAGAATGGGCAGCCCCTCCGTGGCAGGCCGGATGCTGGCGTAGACCTCGGCAATGCGGCGCTCGCACTGGCCGATCGTGAAATAGGCGTCCGCCGCCTGCTGCGCCGCCAGGCCCCGCTCGGCCAGCTGCGCCTTGGCGGCCAGCGCCTGGCGGATCGCTTCTTTCCAGGCCTGGACCTGGTCGGGCGCATAGCACTGCCCGCTGCCCGACTGCCCCACGACCCAGGACATGCCCGAGCCATCGAGGTCGGAGGCAATGCAGGGCTTGCCATGCTGCATGGCTTCGATCAGCACCAGGCCAAAGGCCTCGGTGCGCTCGCGCGACGCGAGCGCGAAGATATCGCAGCTGTTGAACAGCGCATGCTTTTGCGCTTCGCTGACCTGGCCGAGCAGCAGGACGTTGGCGCAGCCCTGCTGCGCACGCTCGCGCGCAATCAGCGCTTCGAGCTCCTTGCGCTGCTCGCCTTCACCGGCAATGATCAGCTGCACATCGGCAAAGCCGGCCACCGCCGAGATCAGGGTGTCAAAGCCCTTGTAGTAAGTCAGCCGGCCCACCGACAGCACGCGCAGCCGCGCATCGCCCCAGAGCTGCAGTTGTGGCGCCTCGGCCTGGGCCTGCTCCAGCACCTCCTGGTGCAGCGGCTTGAGGCCCAGCGGAATGGCCAGTGTCTTGAACAACCAGCGCTGCAGTGGAACGCTGGCGGCCATATACGGTGGCGACGTGGCCAGGATGGCAGCACTTTGCCGCAACAGCTTGGTCTCGAACGGCCGGTAGATCTGGTAGCACAGCTGCAGCACGCGGTCCCATTGGGAGATCAGCACATCCGAGTGCCAGTGCGTCACCCAGGCAACGCGGCGCGCGGCCGGCATGATGAGTGCCCAGAATGCCGCATTGTTGGGCATGTGCAGATGCAGTACATCGGGCTTGAAGGCGCGTATCGCCCGGTGCAACGCCAGCGGAAAGCCCAACGCAATCGGCGCGAACACCAAGGTGATCTGCACCGGCACGCGGATGAGCCAGGGCGGGTCATCGGGCAAGGGGTCGCCATGCACCACCGCGCGGGCATCGATGCCGTTGGCACGCTGCTGCTCGATCAGATCGGCCAGAAACGATTCCATGCCGCCCCGGTAAGGCGGATAGAACTTGCCCACATGCAGCACCCGCTGCGGCGTCTGCTCGGGCGGTGCATGCAAGGGCTCGGCGCCAGGCCGGCGCCACCAATTGCGCCCCATGTTATTGGCCGCCTTGCAGTTGCTGCAGCAGCCGCTGGTAGACCGGATTGGCCGGGTCCATGGCGCTGGCGCGTTGCAGGTTGGCAATGGCCTGGGCCCGGTCGCCCTGCTCGCGGTAGGCCAGGGCCTTGCCGTAGTAGGCCGGCGGGTTGGGCTGGCGTGCCAGCGATGCATCAAAGATCTGCAGGGCCTGCGCAAAATCGCGCTTGCCAATGAATGCGATGCCCAGGCCCACTTCCAGGCGGGTGTTGCCCGGCGACATCTGCAGCAGGCGCTGGTAGTTGGCAATGGCCACATCGTAGTGGCCCGAGGGAATGGCCACCTCGGCCTGCTCGAGCAGAATCTTGGGCAACAGCACCGCTTCGGGCTGCATGCTCAGCGCCTTGGCGTAAGCCTGGAACGCCGGCTCCATCTGCTGCGTCATCTTGTAGGCTGTCGCTTGGTGGTAGGCCAGCGCTGCATTGTCAAAGCCCTGCTTCCGGGCGCTGTCGAATGCAGTGATGGCCTCGGGGTAGCGCTTGAGCAGCTCCAGCGCCATGCCCCGGTTGAACTGCGCAGAGCCCAGTGGCTCCTGCAGCGCAACGGCCTTCTCGAAATCCTGCAGCGCTTGCTCGTAGTTCAGGTTCTCCAGCAGGTAGGCGCCCCGGTTGATGAACGGGCGCCAGCGGCCAAAGGCATTGAATGGCGCCTGCAGGTCCACCTTCTGGGCCGCATCGCTCCAGGCGCTGTATTCGGTCTTGAGGCTGAGGCTGCGCTCTGCGGCCAGCGCCGTCAGCACCAGACCGGCCGCGCAGGCCAGCGCCACCATCAGCTTGCGCGGAAAGAGCAGCAGCACCAGTGCCAGCAGGGCCGGCAGCAGCATCGCCCAGATGTAGCTGCGGTACAGCACAAACGGGTCTTGCAACCAGCTGGTGACAAACTCGGTGCTGAACAGCAGCGCCGTGCACAGCAGCACCAGGCCCACCAGGCCCCAGGCATCGCGCTTGCGCAGCAGCAGCACCGCGCTGCCGATCACCAGCGCCACGTAGCCCAAGCCCCCCAGCAGATGGGGCAGGCTGCCAAAGCCCAGCGGGAAGACCGGGCGCAGGTCCAAGGCCATCCATTGCACATTGGGCAGCAGCCACAGCAGGCCGTACTCGAAGAACAGCTTGCCCTGGTTGAGCAGGCTCAGCGGGTAGATCGACGCGGTGATCCCCGGGTAGAGCTGCTCGAGCTGGCGCACATAGGCCCAGGAGGTGTCATCGGTGGCCACGGCGCCGACAAAGGCGCCCAGCTGCGTCCACAGCAGCGCGGTCAGCACGCCGATGAGCACCACGATCGCCGCGCCAATCGCCAGCAGTTTTTTCCAGGAAGGCCGTTTGACAAACACATAGAGCGGCAAGGCCAGCGCCGGCAGTACCACTGCATGCTCTTTGCTCATCAATGCGCAAAGCAGGAAGACCACGGACAGCGCCGCCCACTGCAGCCCCGCACCCGACAAGGCGCGGATATACGCCCAGCAGGCCAGCGCGGAAAACAAAGTCATCATCACCATGCTGCGCTGGACCAGATAACCTACTGCATAGACGCCCACGGGATGCACCGCAAACAGCGCGACGGCGGCAAAAATAGCGATGCGGATATGGGTGTCAAAACCCGGCTCGGCCCGCGCTTCATCGGAAAACGCGGTGTGCCTGAACAGTTCGGTCACCAGCAGCCAAATGGCATAGCAGGTGGCCAGGTGCAGCACGATATTGAAGGCACGCTGCACGGCCATACTCTCGCCGAACAGCGACTGTATCCAGACAAAGCTGCCATAGGACAGCATCCGCACCTTGGGCTCGATCAGGCTGCCATAACGGCCAAAAATGGTGCCGTCCGACAGCCGTCCGTCGTCAAATACCAGGCTGTTGTGCAGGCCCAGGCCATAAATCGTGAAGACGGCGGCCAGGAGCGCCAGCACGCCCAAAGACCAGAAAATTTTTGATTTTTGCATCGGCTAGTTGGCTCAGTAGTGCCCCAGCCTTGCGTTTGCAGGGACCGGGCAGCACCTGCGGCAGGTGCGCGAGCCATTCTAGAGGAGTATTAAGCCTCTGTATAAGCCAGGCCGGGCGCTGAGCCAACAGTCCGCTCCGCACAGCGCTGGATCATCAGGGGCGCGGCATTTATTGCAAATCTTTGTGCCCATATGCACAAAAACCCGGTTTGGGCCCTTTTTTCGGATGCAGGCGGCAGGTCTCTGGCCGTTTTTCATAAACGGTGCAGCGCCGCGCCACCGGATCGAGAAACTGGCAATCGCCGCTGGCGCGGCGCGCCATCGTGAAGATATTGTGCTTGGGGTTGTAATGGTCGATCAGCCGGGCCTTGAGCAGGCGCTTGGCAATCAGCTTGTGCGCGATGTTGTCGACCTCGAAGGCATCGACCAGGCCCAGGCGCACCAGGTCGGGCAGCTGCACCTCCAGCGGCATCGTGCAGCAGTTGGCTGCGCAGCTGTCGCAGAGCCCGGCCTTGTACTTGGTCCAGGTCTCCAGGCGGTCAACATCAACGATTCGGATCGGGGATTTCATGGCGGGGCGCTGCGCGAGCGGTCCGGCAGGCGCGGCCGCTCATTTTTGAAGGCCGCCAGTATCGCGCCAAAGCGATGTCTGGGGCGCGCGCTGGGGCATGGTGGCCTGGCAGGCGCTCAGCCCTGCTTCAGCCACACCGCGCCATCGCGCTCTTCGACTGCCACCGCGTCGAGGCTGGTACCCCGGCAGGGGCCGCCGACGCATTTGCCGGTATCGGGCTGGTAGATGGCCCCGTGGTAGGGGCACAGAATGAACTGGCGGCCACTCTCCAGAATGTCGCCATCAAAGTCCATGGGCACGCTGGCGTGCTGGCACTCGTTGATCCAGCCGTGCAGCTGGCCCTGCCAGCGGATCACAAAGGCCTTCTGGCCATTGGGCAGCTGAAAGAAAAAGGGCTTGCCGTTGTCATGCAGGTCGGCGCTGGCACCCAGCGGTTCAGTGCCGTCAAACAAGATGGTGGGGGCGGTGGGCTCGGTCATGGCGGGCGCGCTGTCGTGGTTGTGGTCGTCAAAAAGAAAAGGCAGCCGCTGCGTGCCCGGGTGCACGCAGCAGCTGCCCGGCGGGCTGGTGGCCGTTATACGCTGGCCGCCTTGGTGGGCATGCTGGCAATCACCTGGGCCACCGCGGCGGTGAGCTTCTTGGCATACGGCACATGCAGGAACTCATTGGGTCCGTGCGCATTGCTCTTGGGGCCCAGCACGCCGCAGACCATCATCTGCGCCTTGGGGAAGCCGGCACTGAGCATACCCATCAGCGGGATCGAGCCGCCCTGGCCGATAAAGCCGCAGTCCGCGCCAAAGTGCGCGCGGCTCGATTGGTTGAGCGCGTTCAGGAACCAGTCGCTGGTGTTGGGGGCATTCCAGCCGTTGGCGCCGCTGGCGCCTTCCCAGGTGACCTTGGCCTGGTAGGGCGCGTTGTCTTCGAGCAGGGTCTTGAGCTCCTGCATGCACTGCGTGGCATCGACCAGCGGGGGCAGGCGCAGGCTCAGCTTGAAGGCGGTGTAGGGGCGCAGCACATTGCCGGCATCCTGCAGCGCGGGCAGGCCCTCGGCACCGGTGACGGACAGGGTCGGCTCCCAGGTGCGCTTGAGCAGCGCCTGCGTCGGGTCGGTGGTGGTGGGCAGCGCAAACAGGCTGGAGCCATTGCAGTCGAAATGCGCCCAGGGGAAGCGCTTGTACAGCTCGTCGCCCAGAATGCCGGCCGTGGCCTGCGCCTGGGCCAGGCGCTCTGCCGGCACCGCGCAGTGAAAGCTCTCGGGCAGCAGGCGGCCGGTCTTGCTGTCTTCCAGGCGGTCGAGCACCTGGCGCATGATGCGGAAGGACGAGGGCACGACGCCCGAGGCATCGCCCGAGTGCACGCCTTCGGTGAGGATCTCGACCTTCAGGGTACCCGCGACCATGCCGCGCAGGCTGGTGGTCAGCCACAGCTGGTCGTAGTTGCCGGCGCCGCTGTCCAGACAGATCACCAGGCCCACATCGCCCAGGCGGGGCTTGAGCATGTCGATGTAGACCGGCAGATCGCCCGAGCCGCTTTCCTCGCAGGTCTCGATCAGGCCCACGATGCGCGGGTGCGGCACATTCTGGCGCTTGAGTTCCTGGATGGCGGCCACGCTGGCGTAGGTGGCATAGCCGTCGTCGGCGCCGCCCCGGCCATAGAGCTTGCCGTCTTCGTATTTGGGGGTCCAGGGGCCCAGGTCATTGCGCCAGCCGGAGAACTCGGGCTGCTTGTCCAGGTGGCCGTACATCAGCACGGTCTGCTCGCTCTGGGCCTGGGTAGCAGGCACCTCGAAGAACAGCACCGGCGTGCGGCCCGGCACGCGCACCACTTCCAGTTTCAGCCCTTCGACCTTCTGCGCCTCGATCCAGCTGGCGGCATTGCGCACCACGGTGTCGATGAAACCATGCTGCTCCCAGTTGCCATCAAAGCCCGGCGACTTGGCGGGGATGGCGATGTAGTCGGTCAGCTGGCGAAGAATGTCGCGGTCCCACTGCTGGCTGATATGGCTGAGGGCAGCATCGGCTTGCAGCTGGGCGGCGTCGAGGCGGGCGTTCATGGGCGAATCTCCTGGAGGTGCTGCCACGAAAAGGGCAGCCGCAGGCATAAGCGTACCAGCGCAGGCGCCACCCGGCTATCGCCTGCGGCAAAGCCCTGCTGCCGTTGTACAGCGCAGAGCCCGCCGCGTGGCGCGCCGTGGGCTCAGGCGTGCTCGAAGTGGAACACCGCCGTGCCGGCACGGGCATTGGGCAGCCAGCGCCGCACCTCGCCGTTCTGCAGGCCAAAGCTGTCCAGAATGTGCAGCTTGTTCTTGAGCGCCAGCACCTCGAAATCCTTGAAGGTGCCGACGCGGATGTTGGGCGTGTCGTACCACTGGTAGGGCAGGCGCTTGGTCACGGGCATGCGGCCTTGCAGGATCGACAGGCGGTTGGGCCAGTGCGCAAAGTTGGGGAAGGCGACCACGCCTTGCTTGCCGATGCGCGCAGTCTCGCGCAGCATCACCTCGGCATTGCGCAGATGCTGCAAGGTGTCGATCTGCAGCACCACATCAAAGCTGTTGTCCTCGAAGATGGCCAGGCCGTCTTCCAGGTTCAGCTGCAGCACGTTCACGCCCCGGCGCACGCAGGCCAGCACATTGGCGTCGTCAAACTCGATGCCATAGCCGCTGCATTCGCGCTCGCGCTGCAGGTAGGCCAGCAGGCTGCCGTCGCCGCAGCCCAGGTCCAGCACGCGGGCGCCCTTGGGTACCAGGTTGGCAATCGCCTGGAAGGTGGAAGAAGACTCGGTCATGCGGCCTCCTGGCTGCGGGGCAGGCCGGCGCTCAGTTCGCGGGCCATGTTTTCAAAATAGGAGCGCATCACGCCCATGTAGCGGGCATCGTCGAGCAAGAAGGCATCGTGGCCATGGGGCGCGTCGATCTCGGCGTAGCTGACGGTGCGGCGGTTGTCGAGCAAGGCCTTGACGATCTCGCGGCTGCGCGCTGGCGAGAAGCGCCAGTCGGTGCTGAAGCTCACCAGCATGAAGCGCGCCTTGGCGCCGGCCAGCGCCTGGGTCAGGTCGCCGCCAAACGGCTTGGCCGGGTCGAAGTAGTCGAGCGCACGGGTGATCAGCAAATAGGTATTGGCATCGAAGTAGTCGCTGAACTTGTCGCCCTGGTAGCGCAGATAGCTCTCGATCTGGAACTCCACATCCTGGGTGCTGTATTTCAGGTCCAGGCCTTCGCGCAGCTGGCGGCCAAACTTCTGGTTCATCACATCGTCGCTCAGGTAGGTGATGTGGCCGATCATGCGCGCAATGCGCAGGCCGCGCTTGGGAACCACGCCTTCTCTGTAGAAGTGGCCGCCGTGGAAGTCCGGGTCGGTCACGATGGCGCGGCGCGCCACCTCGTTGAACGCAATGTTCTCGGCCGACAGACAGGGGGCGCTGGCCACCACCACCGCATGGCGCATGCGGTCGGGGTACTGCAAGGTCCAGGACAGCGCCTGCATGCCGCCCAGGCTGCCACCCAGCACGGCGGCCAGCTGGCGGATGCCCAGCCGGTCCAGCAGCAGCGCCTGGGCATTGACCCAGTCCTCCACCGTCACGACAGGGAAATCGGCGCCGTAGACCGCGCCGGTGTCCGGATTCTGGTGCATGGGCCCGGTCGAGCCAAAGCAGGAGCCCAGGTTGTTGACGCCGATGACAAAGAAATGGTTGGTATCGACCGGCTTGCCCGGGCCGATCATGTTGTCCCACCAGCCCTCGCTCTTGGCCTGGCCCTCGTAGTGGCCGGCCACGTGGTGGGAGGCATTGAGTGCATGGCAGACCAGGATGGCGTTGGAGCGGTCGGCGTTGAGCTGGCCGTAGGTCTCGTAGGCCAGATGGTAGTCGCGGATGGAGGCGCCACTTTGAAGAGGGAGCGCCTCCGGGAAATGCATTGATTGGGGTGTCGCAACGAATGACATAAAAAACCCGGCAACGCTAAAAACGAGGCCGGGTCGATGGAATGCAGTCGCCTACCGAGTCTTTAGCTGGATTTATAAAGCGCCCGCAAGCTGAAGCAAATCGGCGCCGTGAAATCTGAGTGTACTGCAAATCGGCCGCGCATGGGCTGCGTCAACTGCCGCCCAGGTAGAGCCGGTTGGAGCTTTTGACCTCCTCCATCACCGCGTAGGTACGGGTCTCGCGCACGCCGGGCAACTGCCACAAGACCTCACCGGCAAAGTGGCGGTAGTGGTTCATGTCGGCCACACGGATCTTCACCAGGTAGTCAAAGCCACCGGCCACCATATGGCACTCCATAATCTCGGGCCGCACCTGCACCGCCGCCTTGAACTCGTCAAACACATTGGGCGTGGTGCGGTCCAGCAGCACCTCGATGAAGACCAGCATCGCCGCGCCCAGCTTTTGCGGGTTCAGCCGCGCCTCGTATCCGGTGATATAGCCTTCCTTGGTCAGGCGCTGCACCCGGGCCAGCACAGCCGTGGCCGACAGCGACACCGCCTCGGCCAGCTTCAGGTTGGAGATGCGGCCGTCCCGCTGCAGCACGGCCAGAATGCGCAGATCGATGCGGTCGAGGTCGTCCGGCGGGTCGATGATGGCGGTCATGGGCAGAATTTTTCACTAAGAATGGGCCACATTATGGAGAGAAATTCAAACCACAAACGATCACACTGGCGGCATTCACTATCTACTCTGAACACGAGCCCGCCATGACTGCCAACGCCGTTGTTGACAACCAGCCCTCCACTACCTCGCCATTTTCGACCACGGGCAGCAGCCCATCTGGCGCCAGTGCTCCTGTTTTTAATGAGCTGGTGTCGGCCTTGCAGCCCGCCTCGGCACTGCGCGCGGCCATCACGGCCGCCTACCGCAAGCCCGAGACCGAAGCGCTGGAGGCACTGCTGCCCCAGGCCACGCCACCCGCCGCCATCGCCCAGGCCGGCGATGCGCTGGCGCTGCAGCTGGCCCGCACGCTGCGCGAGCGCAAGGCCGACAGCGGCCGCTCCGGCCTGGTGCAAGGCCTGCTACAGGAGTTTGCGCTGTCGTCGCAAGAAGGCATTGCGCTGATGTGCCTGGCCGAGGCGCTGCTGCGCATCCCCGATACGGCCACGCGCGATGTGCTGATCCGCGACAAGATCGCCCACGGCCAGTGGAAGGCCCATGTGGGCAAGAGCCCGTCGATGTTCGTCAATGCCGCCGCCTGGGGCCTGGTGCTGACCGGCAAGCTGGTGGCCACGCACAGCGAGGGCTCGCTGGGCCAGTCGCTCACCCGCCTGATCGGCCGGGGCGGCGAGCCGCTGATCCGCAAGGGCGTGGACATGGCCATGCGCATGATGGGCGAGCAGTTCGTCACCGGCGAGACGATTGGCGAAGCGCTGAAGAATGCCGAGCGCCTGGAGGCCAAGGGCTTCCGCTACTCCTACGACATGCTGGGCGAAGCGGCGATGACCAGCGATGACGCCAAGCGCTACCTGCGCGACTACGAAAACGCGATCCATGCGATCGGCAAGGCCAGCAATGGCCGGGGCGTCTACGAAGGCCCGGGCATCTCGATCAAGCTGTCGGCCCTGCACCCGCGCTACAGCCGCGCCCAGTACGACCGCGTGATGGCCGAGCTCTACCCGGTGGTGCTGCAGCTGGCCGTGCTCGCCAAAAGCTACAACATCGGCCTCAATATCGACGCCGAAGAAGCCGACCGCCTGGAGCTGTCGCTGGACCTGCTGGAAAAACTCTGCTTCGCACCCGAGCTGGCCGGTTTTGCCGGCATCGGCTTTGTCGTGCAGGCCTACCAAAAGCGCTGCCCCTATGTGCTGGACTTCATCATCGACCTGGCCCGCCGCAGCCAGCACCGCCTGATGGTGCGCCTGGTCAAGGGCGCCTACTGGGACAGCGAGATCAAGCGCGCCCAGATCGACGGTCTCGAAGGCTACCCGGTCTACACCCGCAAGGCCTATACCGATGTGTCCTACCTGGCCTGCGCGCGCCAGTTGCTGGCCGCGCCCGATGCGGTCTACCCCCAGTTCGCCACGCACAATGCCCACACCCTGGCCACCATCTACCACCTGGCCGACCCGGCCCGCTACCAGCCGGGCCAGTACGAGTTCCAGTGCCTGCACGGCATGGGCGAGCCGCTGTACGAGCAAGTCGTGGGCCGCACGGCCAGCGAGAACCTGGGCCGCCCCTGCCGCATCTATGCCCCCGTGGGCACGCATGAAACCCTGCTGGCCTACCTGGTGCGCCGCCTGCTGGAGAACGGCGCCAACACCAGCTTTGTGAACCGCATCGCCGACCAGGACATCCCCCTGGCCAAGCTGGTGGAAAACCCCGTGACCACCGCCCAGCAATGGGCACAGAGCGAAGGCCAGCTGGGCCTGCCCAACCCGCACATTGCCCAGCCACGCGCGCTGTATGGCGCAAGCCGCAGCAATTCGGCCGGGCTGGACCTGTCCAACGACAACCGCCTGCGTGCGCTGCAGCACGACCTGCAGGCCAGCGCACAGATGACCTGGCATGCCCAGCCCTTGCTGGCAGACGGCGCCCCCGCCTCTACCCAGCCGAGCGAGCCCGTGCTGAACCCGGCCGACCACAGCGACCAGGTCGGCACGGTCACGCAGGCATCGGCCGATCAGGTGGAGTTTGCGCTGGCTGCTGCCCAGGCCGCCGCCGCCCGCTGGCAGGCCACCCCGGCGGCCCAGCGCGCCGATTGCCTGGCCAAGGCCGGTGACCTGCTCGAAGCCCATATGCCCACCTTGATGGGCGTGCTGGTGCGCGAGGCGGGCAAGACCTGCTCCAACGCGATTGCCGAAGTGCGCGAAGCGGTGGACTTTCTGCGCTTCTACGCCGCCCAGGTGCGCAGCTGGGGCCAGGCGGATTACCAGGCCCTGGGCCCGGTGGTCTGCATCAGCCCCTGGAACTTCCCGCTGGCCATCTTCAGCGGCCAGATTGCTGCTGCGCTGGCCGCCGGCAACACCGTGCTGGCCAAACCGGCCGAGCAGACCCCGCTGATCGCCGCCGCTGCCGTGCAGGCGCTGTGGCAGGCAGGCGTGCCGCACGATGTGCTGCAGCTGCTGCCGGGCACCGGCGAGACCGTGGGTGCCCGCCTGGTGGGCGACAGCCGCGTGCAGGCCGTGATGTTCACCGGCTCGACGGAAGTGGCCCGCATTCTGCAAAAGACCCTGGCCCAGCGCCTTGATGCCCAAGGCCAGCCCGTGACCCTGGTGGCCGAGACCGGCGGCCAGAACGCGATGATCGTGGACTCCTCCGCGCTGGCCGAGCAGGTGGTGGTCGATGTGCTGTCGTCGGCCTTTGACTCGGCCGGCCAGCGCTGCTCGGCGCTGCGCGTGCTCTGCGTGCAGGAAGAGGCCGCCGACCGCCTGCTGCACATGCTGCGCGGCGCGATGCAGGAGCTCCAGGTCGGCAACCCCTGCCAGCTCAAGACCGACGTCGGCCCCGTCATCGACGCCGAAGCCAAGGGCGTCATCGACCAGCACATTGCCCGCATGCAGGCCGCCGGCCACCAGGTCTGGCAAAACGGCGGCGCCAGCGCGCAGGGCACCTTTGTGCCGCCGACGGTGATCGCCATCCGCCAGCTGTCCGAACTCAAGCGCGAGGTCTTCGGCCCGGTGCTGCATGTGCTGCGCTACCGCCGCGAGAACCTGCCCCAGCTGCTGGCCGACATCAATGCCACCGGCTACGCCCTCACCTTGGGCCTGCACACCCGCATTGACGAGACCATCAGCCAGGTGGTCACTGCTGCGCATGCCGGCAATATCTATGTGAACCGCAACATCGTCGGCGCCGTCGTCGGTGTGCAGCCCTTTGGCGGCGAAGGCCTGTCGGGCACGGGTCCCAAGGCGGGCGGCCCGCTGTACATGCTGCGCCTGCTCAGCCGCATGCCGGCCACGGCCACGGTCGATGCGCTGGCCCACCTGCCCCGCATGGCGGGCAATGAGGCGCCGGCGCCCGCCACTGGCCAGCGTGGCCATGCCCATGGCCTGGAGCAGGCCGATGCCGCCCCGGCCGCTGCGCTGGATGCGCTGCAAAGCTGGGCCAGCCAGCAAGGCCAGGGCGAGCTGGCAGCGCTGTGCCAACGCTATGCCGCCCATACCGGCAATGGCTTTGCGGCCGAGCTGCCCGGCCCGACCGGTGAGCGCAATCTGTATGTGCTGAGCGGCCGCGAGCGCGTGGGCTGCGTGGCCAGCACCACAAGCCTGCTGCTGGCCCAGCTCGCCGCCGTGCTGACGGCTGGCTCCACCGCCGTGTGGCCCGCCAACAGCCAGTACGCCAGCCTGCTGGCACAACTGCCCGCATCGGTGCGTGCCTCGGTGCAACTGTCTGCGCACAGCGCGCAGGCCTTCCTGCAGTCCGAAGCCTTCGATGCGCTGATCGCCGATGCCGCCAGCGGCTGGCTGCCCACCGGCAGCAGCCTGGCGGGCCGCCCCGGCGCCATTGTGCCGATCACCGCCCAGGCCGCCGATGGCAGCGTGCCGCTGTTCCGCCTGCTGGCCGAGCATGCGATCAGCATCAACACCGCAGCAGCGGGCGGCAATGCGAGCCTGATGACCTTGGACTGAGGCTGAGGCTTGGGGCGCTGCCCCATCCAAAAAGGGCTGGAGATCGCAGGATCCCCAGCCCTTTGCGTTTGAGCGTTGCCGGTGTTGCTGGCGCCGCCAGCGCTGTCAGTCCATCGTCGTGAACAGCGCAGCCACGCCCAGCATCAGGAAGATCACCGCACAGACACGGTGGATCCAGCGGATCGGCAGCTTCTTGGTGATCTTGTCGCCAAACCAGACCACCGGCGCATTGGCCAGCATCATGCCGATCGTGGTGCCGGCGACCACCCAGTAATAGGAAGCCGGGTACTTGGCGGCCAGCCCCACGGTGGCCAGCTGGGTCTTGTCGCCCATCTCGGCCAGGAAGAACAGCAGCACCGTGGTGCCGAACACGCCCCAGCGGCCGCTGCTCTTGCCGGCTTCGTCCTCGTCGATCTTGTCGGGAATCAGCATCCAGCCGGCCATCAGGATGAAGGACACGCCCAGAATCCAACGCAGCACATCGGGGCCGAGCATCGTGGTGATCCAGGCACCGACGGCACCGGCCAGTGCATGGTTGACCAGGGTCGAGACAAAGATGCCCAGCACAATGGGCCAGGGTTTGCGGTATTTGGCAGCAAGGACAAGGGAGAGCAGCTGTGTCTTGTCGCCCATTTCGGCAAGGGCGACGACAGCGGTCGAGAGGAGAAAGGCTTCCATGGTGTGGGGATCGTTATTGCAGCCGGATATAGCAAGACAGCATTGACCGCATCGCGACTCCGGCATTGGATCGCAACGTGGTCAATGGTCTCGCCCAGCATCCTCATCACAAGGTGCCGTGTACGCCATAGGCCGCGAAGGCCCAAGTTTGTTGACGCACACTCCGCGGCGCATTGCACGCCCGGCAGGCTACTCCCCAAAGACTGGCGCATCATACGCCCAAAAGCGATGCTGCGCCGCAACACCCACTGCCGCCAGGGAAAATACCAAGCCCCGCTTGCGGGAACTGTCAACACAGCGTAAGGCGATTCACCCATAATGGTGAAGCTCAATGTGCCCCCGGGTACACTAGAGCGCGCGGTGATCCGTCTTGGAAGTTGTCACAGGTTTGTTGATTGCATCAGGCTCCATCGCTTTTTTTACTTTTTTCGGAGTCCTCAAATGGGCAACAAACTTTACGTGGGCAACCTGCCCTACTCTTTCCGTGACAGCGATCTGGAAAGCACTTTCAGCCAATTCGGTACCGTCTCCAGCGCCAAGGTCATGATGGAACGTGACACCGGCCGCTCCAAGGGCTTCGGCTTTGTGGAAATGGGTTCGGACGCTGAAGCACAAGCTGCTATCGAAGGCGTGAACGGCCAAGGCTACGGCGGCCGTAACCTGGTTGTGAACGAAGCCCGTCCCATGGAAGCCCGTCCTCCACGCAGCGGTGGTTTCGGTGGTGGCAACCGTGGCGGCTTCGGCGGCGGTGACCGCGGCGGCTTCGGCGGCGGTGACCGCGGCGGCTTCGGCGGCGGCGATCGCGGTGGCTTCGGCGGCGGTGGCCGTGGTGGCTACGGTGGCGGCAGCTACTAAGCACCTCACCTGCAAAACCTCTTACGGGTTTTGACGGTTAGATGACGGGTTTTCCCGAAAAAAAGGCCTCTTTGAGGCCTTTTTTGCATCTGGTTGCAGCTTCCGCGCCACAACTGAGGGGCGGAACTATGCCATTGTCGGTTTTTATGCCAGAAAATAAAGGATGGAGTATTCCTCCATCGGGCTACTGCGATGAATGACCGGTGTTCTACAGGGCGCTATCGCATTATTTAAGAGTTATCAGGAGTCCCTCAAATGGGCAACAAGCTTTACGTCGGTAATTTGCCATACCAGGTTCGCGACAACGATCTGGAACAGGCCTTTGGTCAGTTTGGCAGCGTAACCAGCGCCAAGGTGATGATGGAACGCGACACGGGTCGCTCCAAGGGTTTCGGTTTTGTAGAAATGGGCAGCGATGACGAAGCCCAAGCAGCGGTCAACGGTCTGAACGGTCAGCCTCTGGGCGGCCGCAATCTGGTCGTGAACGAAGCGCGTCCGATGGAGCCCCGTCCTCCCCGCAGCGGCGGTGGTGGCTTTGGCGGCCCACGCGGTGGTGGCTTCGGTGGCGGCGGTAACCGCGGCGGCTTCGGTGGCGGCGGTGGTGGCTACGGCGGCGGTGGTGGCGGTGGCTACGGCGGCGGCGGTGGTGGTGGATACGGCGGCGGCGGTGACCGTGGCGGCTACGGCGGCGGTGGCGGTGGTTATGGCGACCGTGGCGGTCGCGATGGCGGCGGCGGCCGTGGCGGCAATGACCGTGGCTTTGGTGGCGGTGATCGCGGCGGCGACCGCGATGGCGGCTTCCGCAGCCCCTACGGCAATGGTTCGCGCAACCGCGGCGGCAACCAAGGCTACGACAACAACGACGATTATTGATGTCTGCAGGCACACCCTGGCGGTGCGCCTCCAGCAACGACAAAGCCCCGCCAGGGGCTTTTTTCATGGCCGGCGCAGACCTGCGTCAGTCCCGGCCTGGCGGCAGCTCTTGCACCCGTTCGCGGTGGCGGTGCTTGCGCGGGCGGTTGGCCAGCGCGCGGTCATACAGCGCATTGGGTAGGCAGCGCAACAGCTTGGCCACCCAGCCCATCTGCCAGGGGATGACGGCATAGCTGCGCGCCTTGGCAATCACCGCGAAGGCCTTGTCGGCGAAGGCCTCGGGTTGCATCAGGAACGGCATGCCGTAGCGGTTATGGCTGGTGAGCGGCGTGGCCACAAAGCCCGGGCTGATCGTGACCACCTGCACGCCGCTGCGCTGCAGCTCCACCCGCAGGCTCTCGCAGTAGCTGATGACCGCCGCCTTGCTGGCGCAGTAGGCGCCGTGGCCGGGCAGGCCGCGTATGCCGGCCACACTGGCAATACCCACCAATTTGCCACTGCCACGCGCCTGCATGGGCCGCACAAAGGCGTGGAAGGTCGCGGCCATGCCGATCACGTTGGTGGCATAGGTCTGGGCCATGACGTCCAGGTCCTCGCGCTCTGCCGTGTCGATGCCGTAACTCACCCCGGCATTGGCCACCACCACATCGGGCAGGCCCTGCTGCTGCAGGCATTGCGCGCAGGCGGCAATGATCTGGTCCTGATTGGCCACGTCGGCGCCATAGATGGCATAGCGGCTGCTGTCCATGCCTTGTGCCTGCGCCCATGCCTGCATCACTGCGCTGCGGCGGGCCACCAGCGCCAGCCGGTAGCCGGCCTGGTAGTAGCGCCAGGCCAGCGCCTGGCCGATGCCGCTGGAGGCGCCGGTGATCAGCACCAGCGGTGCGTCGCTCAGGGGGGTGGCCATGGGCGCTCAGCGTGCGGGCTGCAGGACACCCTTGACCCGGCCCTTGAGCTCGGCCACCTGGGTGATGTTGTTGAAGACCATGGAATCGGCCGTGAAGCGGTCCTTGCCCCGGATGATCTCGACCGGCTTGTTCGAGCTCACACGCTCTTCATTGACAAAGGCGTGCAGGAATTCGCCCCGGAACTCCATCTGCGGCACACCCGGCTTGTTGCTGCTGCGCACCACCTTGGCATTGCCGAACAGCTGCACTTCCGAGCCATCGGCATTGGACAGCGCGCGGTCGGCCGTCGCCACCGTCGTGGATCCATCCAGCCGCAACGAGCGCATCGTGGCCGTATCGATCTCCAGCGTGTCGGTGTCGATGAAGTGGCGCATCTTGTTGCCCAGGATCTCGCTGGTCAGCACGCCGGTGCCGTCAAAGTTGCGCACCGAAAAATCGCTCATGTAGTAATCCACCTCGTGGCCGGGCACCACCGCCTCACGCACGCTCTGCGGCTTGGGGGCATTGCGCACCAGCCACCAGGTGCCCAGCGCCAGCAGACCCATCAGGATCACCGGCAGGTAGATGGACGACAGGTCCATGAGGCGTCGCACACGAGATTTCATTGTCCGTACCGATCGAGCAGGTTGACATAGGCACCGCTGGCGGCCAGCACAGCATCGCACAGCTCGCGCGCGGCGCCTGCGCCGCCGTGGCGGGTGGTCACCCAGTGTGCCACGCCCAGCACTTCGGGGTGGGCATTGGCGGGGGCGCAGGCTAGCTGGCAGCGGCGCAATACCGGCAGATCCGGCCAGTCATCGCCAATGGCAGCGGCCTGGTGCCAGTCCAGGCCCAGCGCCTCCAGCATGGCCTGGGCGGCGGGCAGCTTGTCCTCGGTCCCATAGCGCACATGCGCGATGCCCAATGCCGCCAGGCGGTGGCGCAGCGGCGCCGAGTCACGCCCGGTGATGACCGCCGGCACGATGCCGGCTTCGCGCAGCATCTTGAGGCCATGGCCGTCGAGCGTGTGGAAGCGCTTGAGCGTTTCACCCTGCTCGCTGATGTACAGGCCGCCATCGGTGAGCACGCCATCCACATCGAAAAACACGATCTTGATGCCCTGGGCACGCAGCAGCAACCCGGCGGGCCACTGCTGGGCGGGGGTGATGGGGGGCAAGGTCAGGGTGCTGGCCATCAGATCACCTTGGCCCGCATCAGATCGCCCACATGCACGATGCCCACCAGGCGCCGGGCCGCATCGGTGACCAGCACGCTGGTGATGCGGTGGGCCTCCATCATCGCGGCGGCATCGGCCGCCAGCGCGTCAGCCGATATCTGGCGCGGCGCCGCATGCATCACCTCGGCCGCAGTCAGGCCACGCAAATCGGCACCGGCCTCAATACGGCGGCGCAGATCGCCATCGGTGAAGACGCCCTGCAGCAGCCCGTTCGCATCGACGATGGCAGCCGCGCCCATGCCCTTGGCGCTCATCTCGCGCATCAGATCGCTGAAACTGGCGCTGGGCAATACGGTAGGCAGTTCATCGCCGCTGCGCATCACGTCAGCCACATGGGTGAGCAGGCGGCGGCCCAGCGCGCCACCGGGGTGGGAGCGGGCAAAGTCCTCGGCCTTGAAGCCGCGCGCATCCAGCAGCGCGACGGCCAGCGCATCGCCCATCGCCATTTGCGCCGTGGTGCTGGCCGTGGGGGCCAGGTTCAGCGGGCAGGCTTCCTTGTCCACCTGGGTGTTGAGCACCCAGTCGGCGTGGCGGGCCATTGAGGACTGCAGGTTGCCCGTCATCGCCACGATGGGCACGCCCAGGCGCTTGAGCACCGGCAGCAGCACCGAAATCTCGCCACTCTCACCGCTGTTGGAGATGGCCAGCACCAGGTCCTGGCCGGTCACCATGCCCAGGTCGCCATGGCTGGCCTCACCCGGGTGCACAAAGAATGCGGGCGTACCGGTCGATGCCAAGGTTGCGGCAATCTTGCGCCCGACATGCCCGCTCTTGCCCATGCCGGTGACCACCACACGTCCAGGAATCTCCAGCATGCGCTGCACGACCTGGACAAAGTTGTCGTCCAGGCGTTGTGTCAGCGCGGCAATGGCTTCGGCCTCGATCGCGAAGGTGGACGCCGCCAGGCGCAGAATCTGCGCCGCTTCGAGGGGGCGCTTGGGCTGTAGGGTGCTCATGGAGGCCGATTTTATCGGAGCGCCCGCGCCCCGGCGGACGCAGGTCATTGCCAAACATGCTTAACAAAGCACCGCCGCTGGACTGCAGCAACCGCACATGCACTACCATGTGCGGGTCCTCCCCCTTCTCCGGCCCCACCATGCACGCTCCCGACGTCAACGCCTTTTTGCGTCACCACATCCGCACCGTTCCCGATTGGCCAGCGCCGGGCGTGCAGTTCCGGGACATCACCCCGCTGCTGCAGAACCCGCAGGTCTTCCATGTGCTGATCGACGCCTTTGTGCACCGCTACATGTCGCGCGACATGCGCCCCGATGTGGTGGCAGGACTCGACGCGCGGGGCTTCATCCTCGGCGCCGTCATTGCCTACCAGCTCAAGGTGGGCTTTGTGCCGATCCGCAAAAAAGGCAAGCTGCCCTTCACCACGGTGGAGGAGACCTATGAGCTGGAGTACGGCAGCGCCACCGTGGAGCTGCATGCCGATGCAGTCAAGCCCGGCGACAAGGTGCTGCTGGTCGATGACCTGATTGCCACCGGCGGCACGATGATGGCCGGCAAGAACCTGCTGGAGAAACTCGGCGCCCAGGTGATGGAGGGCGCTGCCATTGTCGACCTGCCCGAACTGGGCGGCTCCAAGCGGCTGACCGACGCAGGCCTGCCGCTGTTCACCTTGGTGGATTTCGCGGGCCACTGAGCCTCCGCTGCAGCGCTGCAGCGGCGTGGACGCTCAATGCAGATCGCCGTACTGGGTATTGCTCAGGCCGCCAAAACTGGTGTCGGCGGTGGGCGCAGGCGCGCCGCCCCGGCGGGCCGCTTCCCGTGCGATCTGGGTCGGGTCAGTGGCACGGCGTGCGGGCGGGACAATCGGCGCCGGCCGTGGCGCGGTGCTGGTCGCGGCGCGCTGACTGGCCGGTGCCCCCTCCAGCGCCGGCACCGGGTTCATCGCGGCGTCGAGCAAGGCCTTCTTGAAGGCGGCAATCTCTGCCTCATCGACCGGGTCCATGCCCAGCGGCACCGGTGCCATCGGCGCCTGGGACGGCGCGGCGCCAGCGCTGGCGACACGGGGTGCCTTGCTGCTGACGGCACCGAGCTGGGCGTTGAGGCGCCAGTACACCGAGGTGATGACGATCTCGAAACGGGTCTTGGCCGAATAGGCGATCAAGGCTTCGATCTGGGTGAGCTTGTCCGGCGAGGCGCAGTGCTGCTGCGCCAGGTCCACCATCACAATGAACTGCGTCGCGCGCTTGTCCAGCGCCAGCACCTTGAATTTGTAAGCTGCCGACAGAATGCCGGAGCGCACCATGGACTCGCGCACCGCCGAATACACCATTTCCCGCCGGGCCGAACGCTCACCGGGCCGCGGCGCGGCGCTGTCGTGCGGGGACGCCGCAGCCATGGACTTGGCGCCCACCAACGGGCTCTGGGCGGCCAGCATATCGTGCTGGCTGTGGCCCAACGGCTCGGCGAACATTGTTTGCGGCCCAAAGGCAGCCACGGCCGGTTTTTTTTCTGGTCGACTGAACCATTTGGCAAATATAGACATGCCACTCCCTACCCTGATCAGAATGCAAAACGGTCACCCGTTTCACCGTGCAACAGGCATTTGTAATTGTAGGGATGGAGTATTGCATACACTTGTCAGAAAAGCGCGTGCCATTTGACACATGCCAAGCTTTTATGTTGCGGCAACGCGGCGTTTGCGGTTGCCCAGGCGCTTGGCCAGCACCGATCCGGCGGCCATCGCCAGCGCCACGGCCACGGTGGGCTGGCGGTTGCACAGCTCGGTAAAGCGGATGCTGGACAGCCCCCAGAGGCGGCAGCCGGCCACCGCCTGCACGGTGGCATTGCGCGGCTGGTGCGAGAAGAACGCGCCTTCCCCGACAATGGAGCCCGCGCCGACGATGGCCAGGCGAATGCGCTGCTTTTCGTCCTCGAAATGCACGCTCAAGCTGCCGCTTTCGACGAAGAACAAGGTGCGCTCCTGCGTGCCTTGCTGAAACAACACCTGGGATGCCGCCAGCTGGGTCTGCGTCAGATAAGGGGCCAGGATCTCCCACTGCGCTGCCGTCAGCGGGTTGATCATGCTTTCCTCGTCCTGGCAGTTGTTGATGGCGGTCACCAGGGGCTTGATGTCATTGGCGCTACTGAACATGAAAACCTCCTCCTCAATCCTGGCGGTGATCCACCAGTGATCTGTCGAAACTCATAACCCAAGAAATCTAACCGAGCAGCCGCACAATTGGAGGGCGGGCCGGGGAATATTTGTAAGAAGTATCCCGCAGCCCACATTTCTGGTCCAGCACTGCACCCCCGTTTCTCTTCCCGACATCTGAATCCATGCAAGCATTACTTGAGGCCATCGCCACTATGCCCGCAAGCCAGCAGGCGCAACGCCTGTTCCATGGCCGAGGCGGCCTGTTTCCGGGCTGCGAACACCTGTCGCTGGACCTGTACCCGCCGGCCGTGGTGCTGACCAGCTTTGCGCCGCTGGCCGACGAGGCGCTGCACAGCGTGGGCGAGGCGCTGCAGCAGCGCTGGCAGCAGCTCTACCCAGGTGAGCCGCTCACCTGGGTCTACCAATGCCGGGCGCTGGGCGCGGCCGAGACCCGCCTGGTCCAGGGCAGCCTGCCCGAGCCCCATACCGTGCAGGAGGACGATGCCCGCTACCAGGTGCATGTGCTGCGCGGACAGAACCATGGCCTGTTTCTAGACATGGCCGAGGGCAGGCGCTGGGTGCGCCAGTTCATTGCGCGCCAGCCGGACCCAGAGCGCTGCAAGGTGCTCAACCTGTTTGCCTATACCTGCGCGTTCTCGGTCGCAGCACTGCAGGCCGGCGCCGGCCAGGTGGTCAATATCGACATGAGCAAGGCTGCACTGGCCAGTGGCCAGCAGAACCACCGGCTCAACCAGCTGGCCGGCGGCCAGTTCTGGGGCCATGACATTTTCAGCAGCTGGGGCAAGATCACCCGCACCGGGCCTTACCAGCTGGTGATCATGGACCCGCCCAGCTACCAAAAGGGCAGCTTTGTGGCTACCAAGGACTACGCGCGCCTGATCAAGCGCCTGCCCGACCTGCTGGCGCCGGGCGGCTTTGCGCTGCTGTGCCTGAACGCCCCCGAGCTGCCGCTGGCCTTTTTGCAGGACCAGATGGCCGAGCTGGCGCCGGCGCTGGAGTTCATCGAGCAGGTGGCCAACCCCGCGATCTTTGCCGATGTCTCGCCCGACCGGGCGCTCAAAGTGCTGGCCTACCGCATGCCCAGCTGAGGCCGGGCCGTTGCTTCAGCGGTTTAGAGCCGGTAACACGACCCAGCAAACCGAAGGTTTGCGGTTGAGACTAGGCGTCCTGCCGCAGGCAGTACAGTAGTACGACAAGGCAGGGCGCGGCCGGCGAGGCAACGACGTATCAAGGGTTGTGTTAGCGGCTCTTAGTCGATGACGACCAGCTTGCCGCGCATAGGCTCGGCATGGGTGGGGAAGGAGCAGAAATAGGTGTAGTCCTCGCCCTGGCTCAAGCGCTCGACCGGGAAGCTCACCGAGGCATGCGCACCGCCCGACAGCATCTGGGTGGCAGCCAGCACGCGGGCATCGTCCCGGCTGGGCCAGGCGCGCCCGGGGCCGGAGCGCTGGCCTTCGCGGATCACCGCCTCGGTGCTGGTGGCCTCAGGGGGCTGCTGCCGCGATGAACGGCAGCAGTTCTTACACGTAGGCCGTTAACCGTCTGCTGAAAGCTCGGCGGAACCCCATACGTAGGGCATAGGCTTGAAGATCCCCTAGATGCTCGCTGGCGCTGCGCACGCGCCCGAACTTCGCATCACTTGCCAATACAAAAGCTCGAAAAAATCACCCCCAGCAAATCATCCGACGTGAATTCCCCGGTGATGGCATTCAACGCATGCTGGGCCAGGCGCAGCTCCTCGGCTAGCAGGTCGAGCGCGGGGCTGTCCACATGCAGCTGGGCATAGGCGATGTCCAGGTGCTCTTCGACCTGTTGCAGCGCCTGCACATGACGGGCGCGGGCAATATAGGTGCCTTCGGCGGCGGGCTGCCAGCCGGCCATGGCCAGCAGCTGCTGGCGCAGGGTGTCGAGGCCATCGCCGGTTTTGGCCGACAGCACCAGCGGGGCCTGGCCGCCCGCCGGGGCAGCGGCAGCAGCAGTGCCAAACTGCGCGGCGGCCTCGGCGCTTTGGCGGCGGGCCTCGTCGGCGGTCATGGCATCGGCCTTGTTCCAGACCTGCAGCACCGGTACGGTGGCGGGCAGTTGCTGCTGCAAGGTGGCGGCGATCTGGCGGTCGGCCTCGGCGTAGTCGGGCGCGGCCATGCGGGTCAGGTCGTGCAGGAACAGCACGGCATCGGCGGCAGCAATTTCTTCCCACGCGCGGGCAATGCCGATGCGCTCGACCTCGTCGCTGCTCTCGCGCAAGCCGGCCGTGTCGATCACATGCAGGGGCACGCCTTCGATCTGGATGGTCTGCGCGACCTTGTCACGCGTGGTGCCGGCTATCGGCGTGACGATGGCCAGCTCGGCGCCGGCCAGCGCGTTGAGCAGCGAGCTTTTGCCGGCATTGGGCTGCCCGGCGATCACCACCTTGATGCCCTCACGCAGCAAGGCGCCCTGGCGGGTGCGCTGCATGACGGCCTGCACGGTGGCGCGCAGCTGGTCCAGCTGGCCATAGGCATCGGCCTTTTGCAGAAAGTCGATTTCCTCTTCGGGGAAATCCAAGGTGGCCTCGACCAGCATGCGCAGGTGCACCAGCGCATCGCGCAGGCGGTGCACCTCTTGCGAGAAGGCGCCGGTCAAGGAGCGGCTGGCGCTGCGTGCCGCCGCCTCGGTGCTGGCATCGATCAGATCGGCAATCGCCTCGGCCTGGGCCAGGTCGATCTTGTCGTTCAGAAATGCGCGCTCGGTGAACTCCCCTGGCTCGGCCAGGCGCAGGCCGGGCAGCAGCGGCTTGCCGCTATCGGCCTCTGCCTGCGCGGCTTCCAGGCAACGGGCCAGCAGCAGCTGCATCACCACGGGGCCGCCATGGGCCTGCAGCTCCAGCACGTCCTCCCCGGTGTAGCTGTGCGGCGCGGGAAAGTACAAGGCTAGACCCTGGTCGATGGCCTGGCCGTCCGCCGCCTTGAAAGGCAGGTAGCTGGCCTCGCGCGGCTTCAGGGCCTTGCCGCAAAGGCGCTCGACCAGCGGCGCAATCGCCTTGCCCGACACGCGCACAATGCCCACTGCTCCGCGCCCGGGGGCAGTGGCAATGGCAACAATCGGATCGTGGTGGCGGGCAAGCATGGGCAGGTCTCTGGCGCTAGTGGGGCAAGGCCCACATTATCGGGCGGCTGCGCCAGCCGCCTGCACCGCAGGCTATTGGCCGGCCCGGTGCCCGCCCAGGTGCCTACTGAAACGCCCATGAAAAAAGCCTGCTGGCGCAGGCTTTGGGGTAGTCGGATCCAGCAGCGGCTGCTTACTTGACCGTGGTCCAGGCGGGGATGGGGCGTGCATCGGCGCGGTAGACGGTCTCGATGCCCTTGCGCATGGCCCAGGGGAAGATCTGGTGGTGCACGGGGATCGTGTAGAAGTTGTCCTTGGCCATCTTCAACGCGTCGTTCATCAAGGCATCGCGCTTGGCCGTGTCGGTTTCGGTCTTCAGCGCGTCGATCTTGGCATCCAGCTCCTTGTCGGCAATGCGGCCGCCGTTGTAGACGCCACCGCCTGCGGCGCCCTTGCTGTGGATCAGCGCGTCCAGCGAGTAGAGCGCATCAAAGGTCGCCACGCCCCAGCCGAACAGGTAGGCGTTCGGGTCGGAGTTCATCACGCGGGTCACGAACTGGGCCATCGGCGTGGCCTGCAGGCTGGTCTTGATGCCAATGCGGGTCCACATTGCGGTGACGGCCTGGCAGATCGCCTCGTCGTTCACATAGCGGTCATTCGGGCATTCGAGCTTGAGGTTGAAGCCATTGGGGTAGCCCGCTTCAGCCAGCAGCTTCTTGGCGCCTTCGACGTCGTACTTGGCAGCACGCTCTTCGAGCTCCTTGCTCCAGCCATGCACCATTGGCGCGACCATGGTGCCTGCGGTGATCGACATGCCGCGCATCGTGCGCTTGTGCAGGCCTTCGGTGTCGATCGCCATGTACATGGCCTTGCGCACGCGCACATCCTTCATCGGGTTCTTGCCCGGGGTGCCAGCGCCTGGCAGCTCGTCGCGGAACACGTCCAAGCCCAGGTAGATGGTGCGGTTCTCGGTGCCTTCGAGCAGCTTCAGCTCGGCGGTCTTCTTGATGCGCTCCTGGTCCTGCGGTGGCGGGTCGACCATGAAGTCCACCTGGTTGGAGATCAGCGCCGCAGTGCGGGTCGCGGCCGACTTGATGGGCGTGAAGACGATCTCATCCACGTTGCCGGTGGGCTTGTCCCACCAGGCGGCGTTCTTCTTCAGGGTCAGCTTCACATCGGGCTGCCAGCTGACGGCGATGAAGGAGCCCGTGCCGTTGGTGTTGCGGCTGGAGTAGCTTTCTTCCTTGCCGGCATAGTCCTGGGTCTTGACGGCATTGTTCTTCTCGGCCCAGGCCTTGTTCATGATGCGCGCCTCGGTCAGCTCACGCAGCAGGATCGGGTTGGGGCCCTTGAGGATCAGGTCCACGGTGAAGTCATCGACCTTCTTGACCTCCTTGATGCTCTGGGTGGCGCTCATCATGTTCGATGGCGGGGTCATGATGCGGGTCAGCGAGAAGACCACGTCATCGGCGGTGAAGGGTGCGCCGTCATGGAATTTGACGCCCTTGCGCAGCTCGAAGCGCCACTGGGTGGGGCTCACCTCGGTCCACTTGGTGGCCAGTGCCGGCTCCAGCTGGAAATCCTTGCCATAGCGCACCAGGGGCTCATAGACCTGCTGCAGGAACGCATGGGTGGTCTGGTGGTTCTGTGCGTGCGGATCCAGGGTCAGGATGTCGTTGGCACCTGCCCAGCGCAAGGTGGCCGCCTGGGCTGCGCCTGCACAAAGCAACACTGCCAGCGCCAGCGCGCTAGGTCGAAAAACCGATACTTTCGCCATACCTGAACCCCTATTTTGTTGAACACACTTTCAAACAGTTGATGCTAACGAAAAAACGGTCGCAAATGCGACCGTTTGGGAGGAGTATCCGGGAATGCCCGCCTAGGCAATCCCTGCATTGACAAATGCCGGCTACTTGAACTTTGGCAGATTGAACTGCGGTGGCACACCCATGCGGGTATTGATGATCCACTGCTGGGCAATCGACAGCAAGTTGTTGGTCAGCCAGTACAGCACCAGACCAGCCGGGAAGAAGAAGAACATCACGCTGAACATCAGCGGCATGATCCACATCATCTTGGCTTGCATCGGATCGGGTGGTGCGGGGTTCAGCGCCGTCTGCAGCAGCGACGACAGGGTCATCAGCACCGGCAGGATGAAGAATGGATCGGGCACCGACAGGTCATGGATCCAGCCGATCCAGGGCGCGTTGCGGATTTCCACCGACGACAGCAGCACCCAGTACAGCGCGATGAACACGGGAATCTGTATCACGATCGGGAAGCAGCCGCCCATGGGGTTGACCTTCTCTTCGCGGTAGATGCGCATCATCTCCTGCTGCATCTGCTGGGGCTTGTCCTTGAGGCGCTCACGCATCTCCATGATGCGGGGATTGATCGCCTTCATCTTGGCCATCGATGCGTAGGCCTTGGCATTGAGCCAGTAGAACGCAATCTTCAGCAGCAGCACCAGCGCGACGATCGACCAGCCCCAGTTGCCGATGAAGCCGTGCAGCTTGTCGAGCAGCCAGTACAGCGGCTTGGCCAGAATCGTCACCCAGCCGTAGTCCTTGACCAGTTCCAGACCGGGAGCGATGGCTTCCAGCGTCTTTTCGATCTGCGGGCCCACGAACAGGCGCGCATCGATGGCCTTGCTCTGGCCGGGTGCAATCTCACCCAGGTGGGTGATCTCGCCGACCGAGTACAGGTTGGTGCCGGCCTTGCGCACATAGATGTCGCGCTGCGTGCCTTGGGGCAGCAGCCAGGCACTGGCAAAGTAGTGCTGCACCATGGCCACGTAGCCGTTGTCGGCTGCCTTGTCCACGCTGTCGGTCTTGCCGTTTTCGATGTCCTTGAAGTCGACCTTGTGGTACTTCTTGGCTTCGGTGTAGACGGCAGGGCCGGTAAACGTGGAATAGAACGAGGATTCACCGGCAGGCTTGTTGCCATCGCGCGTCAGCTGCAGGTACAGCTGCGGGTTGACCGCCGCAGAGCCGGTGTTGACCACCTCTTGCTTCAGGCCAATGGCGTAGTCACCGCGCTTGAGCGTCCAGGTCTTTACCAGCTTGACGCCGCCCAGATCGGGCGACTCGAACACCACGTTCAGCTCGTTCTGGCCCTCGGCCAGCTCGCGCGGACCGGGCTTGAGGGTCATCGCCGTCTTGTGGGTCGGGAAGTTGCCACCGATCAGACCGGTCTGTGCCACGTAGACGCGGTTGGCGCTTTCGTCGAGCAGCTTCACGGGCTTGGTCTTGTCGTCCTGGTCCGCGTACTTGAGCAGCTCGGCACCCACCAGCGATGCGCCTTCGCTGTCAAAGGTCAGGCGCAGCAGGTCGGAGGCCACGGTCAGCTTCTCGCGTGCAGCAGCGGGGGCTGCTGCATCGGCGCCTGCCGTGCCGGGCACGTTGCTGGCGTTCGCAGTTGCCGCAGGGCTGGTAGCGCTGGCAGCGGGCAGACCGTTGTCGGTGCTGACTGCGTCTGCAGGCGCCTGGGCCGTCACCTCAGGTGTGGGGAAGAATGTGGGTTTGCGACCATTGTGGATTTGCCACTTGTCCCAGAGCAGGACCAGGGAGAAACCAAATATCACCCACAAGATGGTGCGGCGAATATCGTTCATGAAGACTTCTCAGAGGGGGAAGAGGATGAATCGGCGGGAGTCACCAGACGACTGAACCAGCGCGGATGCGCGGGGACCGGGTCATGGCCGCCCTCGCACCAGGGATGGCAGCGCACCAGGCGGCGCACCGTCAAATAGCTGCCCATGGCAGCACCGTGCTGTTCCAGCGCCTGCAATGAATAGGCAGAGCACGTGGGCTCGAACCGGCAGGCAGAACCTAGCCAAGGGCTCAGCAGCAGCCGGTAGCCGCGCACCAAACCCATGAGCAAGCGTTGCATCATACGCTAAGCGCCTTGGCGCCCTCGTTGCGCTCGGCTTTGGCGGGCAGGCTGTTCCTGTGTGCCCGGGCAAACAGCTGCATCAGCTCGGCCCGCACCGCCTGCTTGAGCACGTCGGAGCTGGGGCTGATGAATTGCTTGCGGTCAAACGTGCTGCGCAGGCGCACCACGTGGGCGGCCACCGGCAACTGCGCTTCATGCAGCGCAGCGACGGCATAGATCTGCCGCTTGATCGCATTGCGCGTGACCGCGCGGCGTGCCCAGCGCTTGGGCACCATGGCGCCCAGCCAGGTCGCCTCAAACGCAAAAAGAGCCGGTGGCACAACCTTGGCAGGTTGGTCACCAGGCCCTGATGGGGCAGCATCGCTGCCCGAGGCGTCAGCAGACAAAACCAGCCTGTGCAGCGCAAAGTGCGCAGTACGGGCGATGGTTCCGCCTGCCATGGCGGCTTGGAACTGAGGGCGAGTCTTAAGGCGATGCATAAGTGTCATCCACTGGTGCACTACCTGGCACCAGAGAGGTGCCTGTCACCCTGCTGGCCTTACAGGCCCAGACGCTTGCGGCCCTTGGCGCGGCGTGCGTTGATAACAGCGCGGCCACCCTTGGTCTTCATGCGGACGAGGAAACCGTGGGTACGGGCGCGGCGGACTTTGGAAGGTTGGTAAGTACGTTTCATGATGCAATTCCTAGAGAGGCTTGGTTCCGGTTTGTTGGCTGCTTGCGCCCAAATGAATGAACACAAAGGCAACCAAGCTCAAGCCCTGCTCAAGCGCAACACCGGTGAAATAGTGCGGACCACCCCCATGGCAATGGCGCAAGCCAGGCTGCCAGCGCGGCGGACACGCGCGTAAAATTCGCCCTGACATGCAGGGAAACCGCAAATTATCGCAGTGTTTACTGTCCTTGGCAATTACTTGGCTTTGTCCTCGGTTTTTTCTGTAATATGCGCAGACTTTTGCCAAGTCGGCGGCCAGCCCATCGAGGAAACCCGAGCATGGGGCATGTGCAGACCCGTCCGCCGTGTGGATAACTTTTGCACAAGCTACAATAGGCAGCCGATCAACCTTCCCCCTTATCCACAACAACAACAGCGTGGGGGACGAATATTTCCGTGGGATAACAATGGATGAAGCCAGCCTGGGCCAAGGTTTGTGGCGCGCAGTTGTAGAGCAACTCGCCCAAGAAATGCCCGAGCAACAGTTCAACACCTGGATCAAGCCGCTGACCGCTGTCGTGTCGGACGACTTGTCCAAGGTCACGCTCTATGTGGCCAACCGTTTCAAGCTCGACTGGATCCGCGCCCAATACACCGGCCGCCTGGCCGCCATGCTGGAAGAAACCTACGGACAACCGGTGGCCATCGAGTTGGCCATTGCGCAGCGCGATGCCGCCGTGCGCACCGTCGTGCGCCCGCCGCTGCGCAGCGGAGGCGCACTCGCCGCCTCCGCGCAAGGCAGCGGCACCTCGTCCGGCCTGGGCCTGGGCCCCTCGTACGGGCCGGCCAGCCGCAACCCTGCCCAGGCCGCCGCCAGTGCTGCCGAGCAGTACCGCAACAGCATCCAGATCAGCGACGGCAGCGCTGCCCCAGCGAGCCAGGGCAGCGCCGAGGGCGATACCGGCAACGCCAGCGGCAATTTCCGCAACCGGCTCAATCCGGTGCTCACCTTTGACACGCTGGTCGAAGGTACCGCCAACCGCATGGCGCGCTCGGCGGCCATGCATGTGGCAGCCTCGCCCGGCCATCTGTACAACCCCTTGTTCATCTACGGCGGCGTCGGTCTGGGTAAGACCCACCTGGTGCATGCGGTGGGCAACAAGCTGCTGGCCGACAACCCGGACGCCAAAGTTCTCTACATCCATGCCGAGCAGTTCGTCTCGGATGTGGTCAAGTCCTACCAGCGCCGCACCTTTGACGAGTTCAAGGAGCGCTACCACTCGCTCGACCTGCTGCTGATCGACGATGTGCAGTTCTTCGCCAACAAGGACCGCACGCAGGAAGAATTCTTCAACGCCTTCGAAGCGCTGCTGGCCAAGAAGAGCCATATCGTGATGACGTCCGACACCTATCCCAAGGGTCTGGCCAACATCCACGAACGCCTGGTCTCGCGCTTTGACTCCGGCCTGACGGTGGCCATCGAGCCGCCCGAGCTGGAGATGCGCGTTGCGATTCTGATCAACAAGTCGAGGGTCGAAGGCACCGAGATGCCCGAGGAAGTAGCCTTCTTCGTCGCCAAGAACGTGCGCTCCAATGTGCGCGAACTCGAAGGTGCGCTGCGCAAGATCCTCGCCTACTCGCGCTTCAACCAGAAGGAGATCTCCATCCAGCTGGCGCGCGAGGCGCTGCGCGATCTGCTGTCGATCCAGAACCGCCAGATCAGCGTGGAGAACATCCAGAAGACCGTCGCGGACTACTACAAGATCAAGGTCGCCGACATGTACAGCAAGAAGCGCCCGGCCAGCATTGCCCGCCCGCGCCAGATTGCGATGTACCTGGCCAAGGAGCTGACCCAGAAGAGCCTGCCGGAGATTGGCGAGCTGTTTGGCGGCCGCGACCACACCACCGTGCTGCACGCCGTGCGCAAAATTGGTGGCGAGCGCCAGCAACTGACCGAGCTGAACCAGCAATTGCACGTGCTGGAGCAGACCCTCAAGGGCTAGCCGATGGAATTTTTTGTTTTCGCCAATTGCCTGCGCGCCGCAGGCACAATGGCAAATGGGACAGGTGCAGAGGGGGCTCCGTGCACAGCTGCCGTCCACAACAACACCGCAATTTGACAAGAGGTTGAAATGATTGTTCTGAAGGCCACACAAGACAAAGTCATCGCAGTACTGCAGTCGGTCGCCGGTATTGTCGAGCGGCGCCACACTTTGCCGATTCTGGCCAATGTGCTGATCCGCAAGACCGGCAATGCGCTGCAGCTGACCACCAGCGATCTGGAAATCCAGATCCGCACGACGGCCGAGCTGGGCGGTGACATGGGTGACTTCACCACCACCGTGGGTGCCCGCAAGCTGATCGACATTCTGAAGACCATGCCCAGCGACCAGACCGTGAGCCTGGAGACGCAGCAGTCCAAGATGATCCTCAAGGGTGGCAAGAGCCGCTTCACCCTGCAGACCCTGCCTGCGGAAGATTTCCCGCTGGTGCAGGAGGCGCCCTCCTTCGGCCCCGTGTTCAGCGTGCCGCAAAAGGTGCTCAAGGACCTGATGAGCCAGGTCTCGTTCGCGATGGCCGTGCAGGACATCCGCTACTACCTCAACGGCATCCTGTTCGTGGCCGAAGGCAACACCCTGAGCCTGGTGGCCACCGATGGCCACCGCCTGGCCTTTGCCAGCGCCACCCTGGATGTGGAAGTGCCCAAGCAGGAAGTGATTCTGCCGCGCAAGACCGTGCTGGAACTCCAGCGCCTCCTGTCGGATGCCAGCGGCGACAACCAGCCCGTCATCGAGATGCAGTTCGCCAGCAACCAGGCGCGCTTCACCTTTGCCGGCATGGAATTCGTCACCAAGCTGGTCGAGGGCAAGTTCCCCGACTACAACCGCGTCATCCCGCGCAACCACCCCAACAGCATCACATTGGGCCGCGCGCCGCTGCTCGCCAGCATGCAGCGCACGGCCATCATGACCAGCGACAAGTTCAAGGGCGTGCGCCTGACCATCGAGCCCGGCACCTTGCGCATCGCGGCCAACAATGCCGAGCAGGAAGAGGCGGTGGATGAGCTGGACATCGACTACGGCGGCCCGGCTGTCGAAGTCGGCTTCAACGTCACCTACCTGATCGATGTGCTCTCCAACATGGGCCAGGACATGGTGCGCATCGACTTTGCCGACAACAACAACTCGGCGCTGATCACCAACCCGGAAAACGATACCTTCAAGTACGTGGTCATGCCGATGCGCATGTAAGCGACGGACACGACCCGCGCGCCGGCTCGCAGATGCAGGCCGGCGCAGGACCGAGATTTATTTGATTCAAAGACATGGCAGGGCGCCGCGCCCTGCCAGTGCAGTACCAAGGCAGCTTCATGACCGCAGAAAACCAGCCGGAACAAACCCCCAGCACGCCACGCCCCGATGCCAGCGGCTATGGCGAAGGCGCCATCCAGATCCTGGAAGGGCTGGAGGCTGTGCGCAAACGCCCGGGCATGTACATCGGCGATACCTCGGACGGCACCGGCCTGCACCACCTCGTGTTCGAAGTGGTGGACAACTCCATCGACGAGGCCCTGGCCGGCTATTGCGACGACATCCTGGTGACCATCCATGCCGACGGCTCGCTGTCGGTGGTGGACAACGGCCGCGGCATTCCCACCGGCGTGAAGATGGATGACAAGCACGAGCCCAAGCGCTCGGCCGCTGAAATCGCACTGACCGAGCTGCATGCGGGCGGCAAGTTCAACCAGAACAGCTACAAGGTCTCGGGCGGTCTGCACGGCGTGGGCGTTTCCTGCGTGAACGCGCTGTCCATCAAGCTCAAGCTCATCGTGCGCCGCGAAGGCCAGGTGCACCAGATCGACTTCTCGCGCGGCTTTGTGCAAAACCGTTTGATCGAAGTCGTCGGGGGCGTGGAAATCTCGCCCATGCGCATCGTCGGCGCGACCGAGAAGCGCGGCACCGAAGTGCACTTCCTGCCCGACCAGGAAATCTTCAAGGAAAACTACGAGTTCCGCTACGAAGTGCTGGCCAAGCGCCTGCGCGAGCTGTCCTTCCTGAACAACGGCGTGCGCATCCGCCTCAAGGACGAGCGCGACGGCAAGGAAGACGACTTCTCCGGCGCCGGCGGCGTGCAGGGCTTTGTCGAGTTCATCAACGGCACCAAGAAAGTGCTGCACCCCACCGTGTTCCACGCCGAGGGCAGCCGCCCGGCTGAAACCTATGGCGGCATCCCCGGCACCGAGATCGGTGTCGAAGTGGCCATGCAGTGGAACGACGGCTACAACGAGCAGGTGCTGTGCTTCACCAACAACATCCCCCAGCGCGATGGCGGCACCCATTTGACCGGCCTGCGCGCGGCGATGACCCGCGTCATCGGCAAGTACATTGCCGACAACGAGCTGGCCAAGAAGGCCAAGGTTGAAGTCACCGGCGACGACATGCGCGAAGGCCTGTGCGCGGTGCTCAGCGTCAAGGTGCCTGAGCCCAAGTTCAGCAGCCAGACCAAGGACAAGCTGGTCTCCAGCGAAGTGCGCGCGCCGGTTGAAGACATCGTCGGCAAACTGCTGACCGAGTACCTGGAAGAAAAGCCCAACGACGCGAAGATCATCTGCAACAAGATCGTTGAAGCTGCCCGCGCCCGCGAAGCCGCCCGCAAGGCCCGTGAAATGACGCGCCGCAAAGGCGTGCTCGACGGCATGGGCCTGCCCGGCAAGCTGGCCGACTGCCAGGAAAAAGACCCGGCGCTGTCTGAAATCTACATCGTCGAGGGTGACTCCGCAGGGGGCTCGGCCAAGCAAGGGCGCGACCGCAAGTTCCAGGCCATCCTGCCGCTGCGCGGCAAGATCCTGAACGTGGAAAAAGCCCGCTACGAGAAACTGCTCTCCAGCAGCGAAATCGTCACCCTGATCACCGCGCTGGGCACCGGCATCGGCAAGGTCAGCGAAGAGTCGGGCAAGAGCAGCAGCGATGACTACAACCTCGCCAAGCTGCGCTACCACCGCATCATCATCATGACCGATGCGGACGTCGACGGCGCCCACATCCGCACCCTGCTGCTGACCTTCTTCTACCGCCAGATGCCGGACCTGGTCGAAGCCGGCCACATCTACATTGCGCAGCCGCCGCTGTACAAGGTCAAGAACGGCAAGGAAGAGCTGTACCTGAAGGACGGCCCCGCGCTGAACCAGTTCCTGCTGCGCGTGGCGCTGCAAGGCGCCAGCGTCAGCACCGGCGGCGCCAACCCGCGCAACATCGATGGGGAAGAGCTCAGCCGCCTGGCGGCCATGCACCTGGCAGCCGAAACCGTCATTGAGCGCCTATCGTCCTACCTCGACGCCGAAGCGCTGCGCGCCATCGCCGACGGCGTGCAGATCCGCCTCGACACGCTGGACGATGCCATGGTCTGCGCCCCTGTGCTGGAAGCCAAGCTGCGCGAGCTGACCACCACCGGCGTGCCCGCCGAGGTGACCGGTGAGCTCGATCCGCACACCGAAAAGCCGATCCTGCGCATCAGCCGCCACCACCACGGCAACATCAAGAGCTCCATCCTGACCCAGGAGTTCGTCGAAGGCCAGGACTACGCCGCATTGGCCGCCGAAGCCCAGAACTTCCACGGCCTGCTCGCCGAAGGCGCCAAGGTCACCCGGGGCGAAGGCGAAAAAGCCAAGATGGAGAAGGTCACCGACTTCCGCCAGGCCATGCAATGGCTCATCAGCGAGGCCGAACGCACCACCGCCCGCCAGCGCTACAAGGGCCTGGGCGAGATGAACCCCGAGCAGCTCTGGGAAACCACGATGGACCCCGAGGTCCGCAGCCTGCTGCAAGTCAAGGTCGGCGACGCCATCGAAGCCGACCGCGTCTTCACGATGCTGATGGGCGACGAGGTGGAACCACGCCGTGACTTTATCGAGACCAATGCGCTGCGAGCGGGGAATATTGATGTGTGATGGCCCATGGGCCGTCAAAGACTGAGGCGCCGTTTTAGCACCCTCTCTTTTGACCGTTGCTTAGCTTCAGCCTAATGCCTCCCTACAAACAGCCGCGAAAGCGGCTGTTTTTACGTCTGCTGGCGCACTTCCGCTTCAGGCATGCAGTCGTACTCTGGCTGCAGTTAACACGCTCGTTTTCCACCAACGTGGCTGACTATGCCGCCATAAATCCTATTGCACTAGGATTTCAAGCAAGTACCGCGTGACTGCATCCCAAAATCCTAGTCTGCCAGGCATTGTTGAATCCACGGTGGGAGGTTTTTTTAAAAATGCCTAGTTAACCAGGAACAGTGAAGCACGAAATCAAGTCCTCGTCAGACCTCGCCCATGCCATCCGAGCCGTGCGCAAAGCCTCGGGCATTCGGCTGGATGACCTCTCGGGCATCGTCGGCGTCAGCAAACAAACGACCTCCAATCTGGAATATGGCAAAGACACAGTTTCCTTGGGAACGGTTCTGCGCCATCTGGAGGAGTTCGGTACCCGCTTGTATGCCGACATCTCTGACCCGAAGGCCATGCAGCAGCTGCTCAAGCTCTCCAGAGGCGACCCGGATGCGGTCGAGCGCATAACAGCAGCGCTGGACAAGCCTCCCACCCAAATTCAGCCTACAGGGTTCCACTTGGCCATGGAGGATTTGGCAAAGACGGCGGCGCCGGCAACCACCGAGTCGGCGCCACAGCCCAAGCCCCGCAATCGCTAAGCATCCCCTCAACCGCGCGCTCGTGGTGTACAGCAAGGCGGCCCAGCGTGGCCGAAGCCGGGGTCGCGCTGGGCTTGGCTGCAGGCATGGCGGGCCGCATTCTGGACGAGACGCGTGGCCATATCGACAAGGCCGCCGCAGAGTTGTTGCGCGACGATGCACCGCACATCCAGGGCAACCCACAACACCTGCGTGTTGCCCTGGCCATGCGCCATATCGTGATGGTAGAGATGCTGGAGCGGCGGAGGTAGTCCGAGAATTGCCTTCCGCCGCAATGGGTGTATGCGCCCGCCCCCTGCGCATGCGCTTGGCGGTTCACAGAAGCTCTGGGGGGTAATAGGCGCCTGATGCATCCACCGCACCTGATTTTGCATGCCATGACTACAGGAGCCAGCCACAAAATCCGCACTGCTACACTGCTCCCGACCCCACTCCCCGCCCCAGAGCCTTGGCCCAAGCCCCCCAAAACCGCGCCGCGCTGCGCAAGCGCAAGTCCAGCTGGGCATCGCTGCGCATGCCCCAACGCATTACGGCGACCTTGCAGAAAAAGCACTGGCTGCGCCTGCATGGCCTGTGCATGGGGCTGCTGGTCATGCTGGTCATGTGGGCCGTCACGGCAGCGCTGCTCCATTCCGGGGTCCACTCGATGGCGCTGCGCTACGCCATCAGCTTGGGGGTCGGGTATGTGGTCTATTTGCTGGCGCTGCGGCTGTGGGCCGCCTACCTGGTGCGCAATGCCTATGCACGCAAGCGCGATGACTCCTGGGTGGATGGCGTGGACCCTACACCGGGCCTGCAGTCTGGCGAGGGCACACCAGATTGGGAGGCCGGAGGGGGTGGTGATTTTGGGGGCGGGGGCGCATCGGGTGATTGGGTCGATATAGAGGTATCTTCAGCAGCATCCAACGCTTCAGAGGCCTCCAGCTCCTGGACTGACGCCGTGGATGTGGTCGATATCGGCGGCGGCGATGAGGGCATCATCATCGTGCCAATCCTGGCGGTGTTTGCCGGTTTGCTGCTCGCCTTCTTTGGCTTTGGCGCGCTGCTGTGGCTGTACTTTGGCGTCGATGTGCTGCTGTCCGTGGCGGTGGAACTGGCCTTTTCGATGATGACCGCCCGCGCGCTGGTGCAGGTGGAGCGCGCAGGCTGGCTCGCCTCTGCCGTGCGACTGACCTGGAAGCCGCTGCTCGGCGCCCTGGTCTGCGCTGTGGCCCTGGGTGCATTGGCCGACTGGTGGGTGCCCGATGCCACCACCTTGCGCGAAGTGATCGCCCATATCCGCGGCACGTGATAACAAGCTTGGTCTACCCAGCGCTGCCACAAAGCCGGTTTATGCTGGGCCCTTGCTGGCCCCCACGGCTTCCCTCTCATTCATGACAAGGACTGTTCATGCCCATCGTCGTTACTGCCCAGGACACCATCCAGATCGGCGCCGCCGAGCCCATCCAAGGCAACGCCCCTGAAGGCAGCTATGCCGCTGTATTCGAAGACGATGGCGACACTGCCTACTTCTACGCGCTGGATTTTGCGAATGCCGAGCAACCCATTCAGAACGCGCTGCACATCTACAACGTGGCCGATGTCTCAGACAAGCACCTGCCGTCCGAGGTGACGATGGGCTGGTCCACCGATGGCAGCAAGGTCGTCCTGCTGATCAATGGCTACCCGCATGCGGTGTTTGATTTTGCGGCCAAGCATGGCTATTGCCGCACCGCCTTCCCGCCGCCCGATGCAGATTCCGGCTGGAGCGGCCATGAATGGTCCGACGATGCCGTCGAGCTGTTTGCGACGGAGAGCTGATACGACAAGGAACACAGCCCTGCCGATCGCAAGGCTGCAGCCTTCCCTTATTCTTGGGGTTTTGTTCAGCCAAAGGCCCGCATGCCATACACCGTCCAACACGAAGAAGCCGATTCCAAAGGCGCATTCTTTATCAACCGCGATGCGTCACGCGTGGCCGAGATGACCTACAGCCGCACCAATGCCACGATGATCATCATCGACCACACGGAAGTGGACGATTCACTGCGCGGTGAAGGCGCGGGCCGCCAGCTGCTCAATGCGCTGGTCGCCTGGGCCCGTGAGACGCACACCAAGGTGCTGCCACTGTGCCCCTTCGCTAAGGCCCAGTTCGCCAAGGATGCGTCGCTGCGGGATGTGCTGTCCTGATACGGCTAGGGCAGAGCGCATCACGACTCTCTGCCCCACATACGCATGCTCAGAGGGTGACCCAAACTGCACGGACAGCAGCCCCAATAGCTATCCGCTGAGCTGTCCTCAGCCCTTACCTTAAAAGGGCATCTAAAAATTGCCATATCTATATGGCTAGGCATCGAACTCTTGGCAAAAGACCGCCTGCATGACTGGATATAAAAGCAGCGCTATATTGCTTTCTGGAATTCCAGCTCATAGCTGGGCATTCCAACACCGCCCCCCGCTGCAGATTGCTCAAAGCGCAATGTCTGCGCATCATCCCGCTTGGCAAAGCCCTCCAGGATAAGCGCCATCATATAAAAAATATGACGCGGCGCTGCCATATATGCCATGCGCTTACGAGCCGGCATGATCGTTCGATGGCCTCCGTTCTTGGCCATAGAGATAGGCCAGCCCTCTTCGAAAATACCCAACACAGGCAAGTACAAAAAGGGGTCTTCTGAGCGTGAACCAAAGACAAGATCGGATGAGAATCCTGCGAAAGGCGTTGTGGCATAAAACGCTTTCATCCGGATACCGGAGAAATCCTGATCCATATCATCACTTCGCCAAGATTGAATGCACAAATAACGTGCATCGCTACCAGCATCTGCGGGAAACCTCAGAAAACGGTATTCCTGTTGCGCGGCTGATATCTTTCTAAAAAATCCTGCGATGCCCATAAGGTCGGAATGGTGCACCACGATCCCAGGCAAGGCAATGTGCCCAACACACCTTTGGTTTAAATTTATTTTTATCAATGGATAGTTACTTACCATGGCGGGGCGATTCATTAAAAATTAAGAGCATGTCGTTATTTCTCTGAAGCCCGCAGCGTCACATTGAAAAATACTGCATCAGATGCATCACGCCAGGGATACAAAGCAACACCCAGACAACGAAAAACAACCACTTTTTGATTCGCACTTTCATAGCAACAACCCTCACAAAGAAAACCATTACAGCCGAAAGTAGAACAAGGCCAGCGACATCAAAACCAATGCAGCAACGATCTTGCCTCTATTTTCATTTGCAGCTTTCGCAATGGATGTCAGATTAGCCACACAAGCTACAGAAGCCAAAAATGAGAATAGTACTGCGCCATAGTATTTATACTCAAGCCCCTGCACTACGAGCAAAATCAATATTGGGTTTATAAGCAGGAATTTTTCATCAGTACCCTTTAGCCTTGAACCTGACTCATGCCAAATCTTAATTTTTCACCTGATACCCGAACCACCATCTGAACAACAAAACAAGCACAAAGGAAACAAACAGATATATGGTCAAGACGACATTTTTGACAAAAATATCAGAAAGCAAAGGATCCGCTATCCAAGTCTTAACAGGAAATACAGATATAGGAAGCAAGTAAAGACAAGTATCGAGCTTTGATTTTTTCAAATGCGCACCACAGCTGCAGCATTTCTCCATAGCGCTAAAAATCGCTTTCCAGAATAGGAACTCTCCGCAATTTTCGCATCGACCCCTCATAACAACTCCTGCATACGTTCTACTACGCTTCTACCTTGATAGCACTCACCCAAAAATATCTACAGGAGGAAACCTGCAGCAATCCCCATAGAAAAGAAAGGGAAGATGGCACCATCCAGAAGAATATACTTTAGTTTATCTTCTTCAATTTTTCTTAGGAATTGCACCTCAATGACACCCAACAGCAACCCAATGCCGAAGGACTTTAATATATTCAGGGAGGGTAGGGAAAAAATAAACTTAACTAAAAAGCATAAAATCACACCAACCAGCAATATAAACAGAGGGAAAAATATCGTTGCAATTCTGTTCATCACTACCATCCAGCAGAAAGATATAAAAATCTAGAAATCCCAATTTCTCACATCAAAAATACTCAAGCCAACAGATTTATTTCTTGAAGCGCATAGCAATCCACGCAGTCATAAGTGCAACAAATAAAATCATAAGACCAACAGTGGCATGATTCCCATCCAGAACTCTTGCCAATCGACTCAACAAAAAGCAGTTAAGCAGAAAAATTGCGATCGCTGAAAAGCTCTGCAGTTTCAAAAAAAGCAAAGACACAAACGACAGCGACGATATCAAGTACCAACAATAGAAAAACTGATTGAGAACAAAGACGGCTTCAGTATTTTTTGAAAAAGTTAATCCAATTAGAATTAAATTAACCAAACCAATTAATACAATCACTATTGCACGCATGGGTTACTACTCTCTCGATTTGTGCTTAACATGAAATGTAGCAATGAAACCATTACATCCAGCACACACCACTGCCACAGAGATAAGTGCACCAAGAGACTATTCTATTTGTATTTGGCGTTTCCATGTATGCCATTCAAGAAAACACTGACTGCAAAGAATACCGCCACCTGAATCACACCCCAATATATACCACCATAATACAAGCAGAATACAGTAAAAACCAAAATCATCAATAACTTAACCACCCGCGTGCCGACGATGTTTTTAGTAAAAACAAGTATTAAAACTCCTACAATAGGATATATTTTAATCCAGTTTAACTCTATAAAAATATCTAGAGAATTTATCACACCATTTGTCCCGGAAACATTTTTCTATAGCTACAGCCAATATTGCTGCTTTCGAGCTATCGCTCTAGATGCAAGCGATAGCAGATTCAGCATGTTTGCATGCCAACCCTTTGCAGGCCGCATAGGCGCCAGAATATCTTTAGATATTTATTTACCGACTGGATAAAACCCTCACTACGGATACAGTCAAGAGAAGGATATTTGCAATGAATGAAAGTATATCTTGGGCTTCGACTGCCTCATAAGATCGGGACGATCCGTAAGACCAGGCGCCCCATCCACTGCAGCAACATCGCAAAATCTTCAGGACAGCGTGGCTTGTCCACCGTCATCACAAACCGTAGCCGGGCGTTCTGCCGCGCATGCCTTAGCTTTGTAAACCAAGCCACTGTGGCATTTATGCATTAGCAATAGCTGTTGCTCCGCATATGTCAGCAGCATTGCAGCCCATGCCCTTGAAGCAAGAGGCTGAAACGTGGACTCTTTACGCAGAATATGCCGCAGCTCAGGGGAAAAACATGGAACACGAGACTCGCTTCATTACCTTGGAGATTCACGACACGGCCTGGCAGGTACACGTATGCCGTGGGCTGTTGGAGTCTGAAGGCATACCAGCGCATTTGTGCAGCGAGCACCATATTGGGATTCAATGGCCCATGTCGCTGGCCTTGGGAGGTGTTCGGGTGGTAGTGCCTGCAGCGCTGATGCAGCAGGCACAGGCCCTACTGGCTGAGCGTGATGAGGGGCTGCTACTACAGGCTTTGGAACTGGACTTTCCCACCCCTGCCTTGCTATGCAAACAGTGTGGTGGGCAGGCGTTTTTGCGCAAAACCCCACTCAGTTCTATATTGGCTGCCTTTCTGATGCTCTGGCTGTGGAGTGCGCCCTATCCACCGGCCAAACAGCACCAGTGCAAACAATGTGGCGCCATGGCGTCATAAAGCCCTGAAGAAGATCAGCGCTCCCACGCCCCAGCAGCGCGTCTATTGCCCACCGGGCAGCAACTCGTTGAGGGCTAGGCCTTCAAACCCTCGCCCACCACCCCATCCCGCAAACGCGCCAGCGCCCCATTACCTAAAGCCTGCACGTTGTAGCAAAGCCCAATGCGGCGTTTGAGCTCCACCTCCAGCGGTTGGGTCTGCACGCCCGGCATTGCTTGCGCCAGGGATTCGGGCACGATGGCCTTGCCCACACTGGCCGCCACCAAGTCCAGCGCCAGCGAGAAGTTGCTGGCCAGCGCAGCGGGCGAGTCGGCGCGGCTGCCGTAGATCGGCATCAGGCGCTGGTGGCTGGCGTGGGTGGGGCAGACGATCCAGTCGGTGGCGGGGTCCTGCGGGGCAGCCGTTGCGTTGTCTGGCAGCAGGGCCTGGGCGGGCAGGGCCAGCACATAGCGCTCGCTCAGCAGGGGCAGGAACAGTTCGTCCTCGCAGCGCAGCTCTTCGCTGGCCAGGCGCGCATCGCCCTCGCATTGCGCCAGCAAATGCAGTTGCACGCCGGGCACACAGGCGCGGGCAGTGGCGGCCAAATACTGCACGGTGCTGCGGGCTACATCCTCTTCCACGCCAATGGTCAGGCGCTCGCGCTCGTCACGTTTGCGAAAGCGCTGGGCCAGGTCATCGGCCTCGGCCACCATGCGGCGCAGCTGGGGGTAGAGCGCGCGGGCGTCGTCCGTCACATCCACACCGCGCGCCTTGCGCACAAACAAGGCAGTGCCCAGCGCCTCTTCCAGCAGGCGGATGCTGCCCGACAGCGCCGGCTGGCTCAAGTGCAGGCGCTGCGCGGCAGCGGTGATATTGCGCTCTTCAAAGACGGCCACAAAGGCGCGGAACTGGCGGTAATCCATGGCAAGCCATAAGCAAAACGTATGAGTGAAAGAAGAATAAACCATTTTTCAAACACCATAAGCTCGCTCTACACTAGATTCTCTACTGATTCATCAGAAATATCTATTTCTAAGAAGGCTCCCGGATTATGCAAAACCGCAAACCCCTGATCGTCATCACCGGTGCCAGCTCGGGCATTGGCCTGGCGACCGCCCAGCTGTTTTCATCGCTGGGCCACCCGCTGCTGCTGCTGGCCCGCCGGCTGGAAAACATGCAGGCCCTGAACCTCCCCGACACCCTGGCCCTCTCCGTCGACGTGACCGACCGCGCCGCACTGGCCGCCGCCGTGCAGCAAGGCGAAGCCCGCTTTGGCCCGGCCGATGCCATCGTCAACAATGCCGGCGTCATGCTGCTGGGCGAGATCACGCGCCAGGACCCGGACCAGTGGGACCGCATGCTGGATGTGAATGTCAAAGGCGTCTTGAACGGCGTGCATGCCGTCGCCGCCGGCATGGTGCAGCGCCAGCGCGGCAGCATCATCAATGTGAGCTCGGTGGCCGGCCGCAAGACCTTTCCCAACCATGTCGCCTATGTCGGTACCAAGTTCGCCGTGCATGGCCTGACGGAGAACCTGCGCGAAGAGCTCGCCGCCCACAATGTGCGCGTGACCACCATCGCCCCCGGCGCGGTCGAGACCGAGCTGCTCGGCCACACCACCGATGACAGCATCAAGGCCGGCTACGAGGAATGGAAGACCTCCATGGGCAGCAAGGTGCTGTCGGCTCAGGATGTGGCCAACGCCATCCACTACGCTTATGCGCAGCCCGATGGCGTCTGCATCCGCGAGATTGTGCTGGCTGCTACCCGCCAGCAAGCCTGAGGGCCCTCTCTCCCACCCGAACCTGACCCCATCGCCGCAAGTCTTCGCGGCGAGGGCCCTGTGCCCAGCAATGGCTGGCTCCGCCGCAAAAGGCACCGGAACGCGCAGCGCCGTCCGAGCCAGCCCTGTTTGTATTGGAAGTAAATGCAGCTGAATTAGTAAGCAAATATTACACACTCAACGGCTAGAGCTGTGTTTTTGCAGGACAGGACTCCTTCAATCGCCTACAAGCATATGGCCTGCAATATCGGCCTCGTAGCAGAGCAATCTGAATACCGAGAGTTTTGCTTATTGATCTGTTCACTAATCAATACAAACTCCCCGCCATCCATCGTCGAGGCTTGAATACGCGTAAACCCTAGGTATGCCAACCGCCTAAAACGCCGTTTTGATATAGGTCAGCGCGTTGACGGAGTTCATGATTTTGACAATCTTTGACAAATGTTAATGAGCGCACGCTTCCACAAAATCATCGCTCCATCGGGCCTAAGTGCATGTTTTCAATCCACTCTTACTAACAGAACCAAACACTCATAGTAATTTTGATATCCAATATAACTATGATAGAAATGCTCATCATAAATTTAAATACTTAAAAAGGTGAGCGTATGACATGGGGAAAATGGTTGGCGGGCGTGCTGGTCAGTGTGCCGGCAATGGTGTTGGCGCAGGCCAATATCGAGAACGGAACATTGCGGATTGGGGTGCGGGCCGATGGCTCGTTGATGCCGGAGGATATATCTCCCTTGACGGGCATTACCTACCTGGCCAATGGCGCCGATGGACTGACGCCGGGATGCTATTGCGAGGCCTGGGGCATTGCCGATGCAGTCACCAGCACCTCCGGTTTCACCGGGGCCAGTGTCGGCATCAATGGCATTACCTCGGAATCCTTCACCTCGACGGCCACCACGGCCACGGCGGTCGCCAACGCCTTTGGCACCTTCCGCGTCACCCATGCCTTTGCGCCGTCGACGACCAACAACATCTACGAAGTCAAGGTAACCATCGAGAACATCTCGTCCGCGCCGGTCGAGGCGCTCTATGGCCGCGCGATGGACTGGGATGTGTTTCCCACCCAGTTCAACGAATACACCACGATCCAGCGCGGCAGCAGCACGGCGCTGGTGTTCTCCAGCGACAACGGCTTCCACACCGCCGATCCGCTGGAAGACGACCCCGGCATTCTGTTTGTGAACCAGGACGTCGACGACAGCGGCCCGACCGACCATGGCGCGCACTTCCGCTTCAACTTCGGCACCATTGCGCCGGGTGCCAAGGTCGAGTTCACCATCGGCTACGGTGTCGCCGGCAACCAGGCCGATGCGCTGGCCGCGCTGGCCACCTTTGGCGCCGAGGCCTATTCGCTGGGCAAGCCCAGTGAAAACCCCCCGGGCACCCCCAATACCGATGGCACGCCCAACACCTTCATCTTTGCGTTCAAGGGCATTGGCGGTGTGCAGCTGATCGGTGTCGATGCCACCGACGACGCAGCCCCTGCGCTGACCCGCCCCGCGACGGGCACCGTCACAGCGGTCAACGTGCTGGCCAATGACACGGTGGACGGCGTAGCGGCCACCCCGGGCAGCGTCACACTGACGGCAGTGGGCACCTGGCCTGCGGGCATCACCGTGTCGCCGGATGGCAATGTGCTGGTCGGCCCTACAGCGGCGGCTGGCGCGTACACCTTGGGCTACCAGATCTGCAGCACCGTGCAGGCGACGCAGTGCGATACCGCGAATGTGACGTTGCAGGTGGATGTGCCGGTGGTGGTTGTGCCCAAGGCGGTGCCTGTGGGTCATCCGCTGGTGTTGGCGGGTTTGGGTTTGCTGCTGCTGGGCGTGGCGCGCCGCAAGCTGGTTTGATCAGCTAACGGGGTACTGTGCCCTCATGCCTCGTTGCTTTGGCGCGGGGCTCTTCATGTTCATGTTCATGTTCATGTTCATGTTCATGTTCATGTTCATGTTCATGTTCATGCTTTTGCATGTGCCTGCGGCGCGGCTTGGTTTTGCTGGCCGGATTTCGCCCGGCGGGCGAGGTACTTTTCTTGGCGACCAAGAAAAGTACCCAAAAGAAGGTCGCCCTGCTGACTGCGTCCCTCCGCTTCGCTGCGGGCAACCTGTGGTGCTCGGGCATGGGCTGCACCGCGAAACTCACTACGCGCCAGAGGCGCTCCGTTCAAACAGACGCGGTGAGTCAGTTCACGAAGCAGTTGCACTCTTCGGTGCAACTGCCCAGCCCATACCCTGTGCTCCTCGGCGCATTCAGAAGGGGAGATTCGCAGACGCAGGCCATCGCTGCGCTCGGCCTGTTTGGGGGCCGAGCGCAGCGACGGCCTACTGGTATTTGGCTGTTGTTTGCATCCCCCCTTTTGCATGCGCCTGGGGCGTGGCGTTTGCGGGGTGGCGCTGGCACCGAAGAGTGCCAGTGCATCGTCAACTAGCTTGCCGCGTCTGTCCGAACGGAGCGCCTACGGCGCGTAGAGAGTTTCGCGGCACACCCCGCAAACGCCACGGCACAGGTTGCCCTTCGCTACGCGAAGGGACGCAGTCAGCAGGGGCGCCTTTGCTTTGGTTACTTTCATTTGGCGCCAAATGAAAGTGACTGCGCCGCCGGGCGCACATCCCGGCCAGCCGCCCTACGCCAGTAGTAAACAGCGCCTATAAATATGCGCAGCGGAAAGCAAACCAGAAGCCACACTTAACTGCAAAGGACCAAGTCCTCCACCACCCAAAGAAGCTATCCCGAATCCCCCCTTTTGCATGCGCCTGGGGCTTGGCGTTTGCGGGGTGGCGCTGGCATCGAAGACTGCCAGTGCATCGTCAACTAGCTTGCCGCGTCTGTCCGAACGGAGCGCCTACGGCGCCTAGAGAGTTTCGCGGCACACCCCGCAAATGCCATGGCACAGGTCGCCCTTCGCAACGCGAAGGGTCGCAAGCAGCAGGGGCGCCTTTGCTTTGGTTACTTTCATTTGGCGCCAAATGAAAGTGACTGCGCCGCCGGGCGCACATCCCGGCCAGTCGCCCTACGCCAGTAGTAAACAAAACCAAAAAATAAGCACAACGGCCAGCCAACCAGACTCTCAAAGCCCTAGCCCCAAAACACCCAAAGAAGCTATCCCGAATCCCCCCTTTTGCATGCGCCTGGGGCTTGGCGTTTGCGGGGTGGCGCTGGCACCGCAGAGTGCCAGCGCTTCGTCAACTAGCTTGCCGCGTCTGTCCGAACGGAGCGCCTACGGCGCGTAGAGAGTTTCGCGGCACACCCCGCAAACGCCACGACACAGGTTGCCCTTCGCAACGCGAAGGGACGCAAGCAGCAGGGGCGCCTTTGCTTTGGTTACTTTCATTTGGCGCCAAATGAAAGTGACTGCGCCGCCGGGCGCACATCCCGGCCAGCCGCCCTACGCAGTAGTAAACAAAACCAATAAACAAGCACAACGGCCAGCCAACAAAACTCAGCAACGCCGCAGGCATCAGCAAAGGCAAAACCGCACCAAAAACAAAAACACAAACAAAAAAAAACCGGGGCCAAAGCCCCGGTCCTCACTCACATCAACCAGACAGCAACGCGGAGTGGCCCGCGCCGCTGCCCAGCGGATTTAACGCTTGCGCATATGCACGCCAGCAGCCGCCATCATCAGCATCGCCAGCAACATCAACGCCACACGGCTGTCCACAGGCACAGGCACGGGATTAGCCGCTTGCACCTTGGTCAGCTCGTTCGTCAACGCCACCGGCATATCCGAATCCGCCTCCACCGTCACCGTGGTCTGGTCGAACGCAGGGTCCGCCCAGCGATAGCCGGCAGGTGCGTCAGGCAGCGTCTCGGTGATCGTGCACTGGGCACCGGCTTGCACACCGGTGATCATGGCCGACGCCGCAGGCGGCGCGGTCAGGGTCACGCTGTGGGTCGTGCCAGCGGTGGGCAGGTCGCAGGTGGCAGTCAGCACAAAGCTGAACGGACCGGCCACGCCGTCAGGCAAGGTCGTGGTGGCATTCACCTGGATGTTGCCTTGCTTGCCGGTCAGCGCATTGGTCACGCTGACTGCCACGGCACCGGTGGCAGGCACCACCACAGGGGCGGGCACCGAAGGGGCAGCCCAGCTGTAGTTGGCCGGGGCGGCCGGCAACGGCTGGTCTTCGACCACCGAGCAGTTGGCACCGGCCGGCACGTTGGCAATGGTCACCTTGGTGTTGGCCGGGTAGTTGGCCAAGGTCGCGGTGTAGGTGGTACCGGCAGCGGGCAGGTCACAGGTAGCGGTAAAGCCAAAGTTGAAGGGGCCCGTCACACCGCTGGGCAGCGCCAGGGTCTTGGTCACTTCAATGCCGGCTTGTCCGCGCACCAGGGTGCTGGCCATCGTCGTCGCCACATCGCTGTTGGCCACCACGGTCACCGTCGCATTGGCAGGCGCAGGGCCCCAGGTGAAGTTGGTGGGGGCCGTGGGCGCTGGGCCTTCGGCCACCACGCACTGCGCACCGGCAGGCACGTTGGCGATCGTGGTCGAGGTCGCGCCCGGGTAGCTCAAGCTGGCAGGGAACACGGTGCCAGCGCTCGGCAGATCGCAGGTGGCCGTGTAGCTGAAGTTGAACGGACCGTTCACGCCTTGGGGCAGGGTCAAGGTCTTGTTGATGGTGATCGTGCCGAACTGCTGAACCAGCGTATTCGTCACACCGACCGACGCCACACCGCTGGCAGGCACCGTCACCGGCGCAGGCACACTAGGGGCGCCCCACTGGTAGCCATTCGGCGCCGCAGGCAGCGGAGCGTTTTCCGTCACCGCGCAGCTGGCACCCGATGGAATACCGGGGATCGTCACCCGCGTGTTGGCCGGGTAGTTGGCCAAGGTAGCACTGAAGACCGAGCCGGGCGTAGGCAGGTTGCAGGTAGCGGTAAAGCCAAAGCTGAAGGGACCGGTCACACCGTCTGGCAGGGCCAGCGTCTTGGTCACTTCAATACCGGCAAGCACACGCACCAGGGTGCTGGCCATCGTCACCGGGGCCGTTGCGTTCAAAGGCACCGTCACTGGCACATTGGCAGCCGCTGGGCCCCAGGTGTAGTTCGCAGGGGCTGCAGGCAGGGGGCCTTCAGCCACCACGCACTGTGCACCGGCAGGCACATTGGCAATGGTGGTCGACGTTGCGGTCGGGTAGGTCAGGCTCGCAGGGAACACCGAGCCGGCCGTGGGCAGGTCGCAGGTCGCCGTGTAGGTGAACGTGAACGGACCAGGAGCATCACCAGGCAAGGCCAGATCCTTGGTGATCGTGATGCCGCCCAGCAGCGGGTTCAGCGCATTGGTCACCGTCACGGCCGCATTGCTGCTGGCAGGAATCACCACCGCAGCCGGGGTCGTCGGCGCAGCCCATTCGTACAAGGCCGGGGCCGCAGGCAGCGTGTCTTCGGTCACCGTGCAGGTGGCGCCAGCAGGCAGGCCTTCAATCGCGACCGAGGTTGCGCCGGGGTAGCCCACCAGGGTGGCAGGGTAGGTGAAGCCCGCCGTTGGCAGGTCGCAGGTAGCGGTAAAGCCAAAGTCAAACGGACCATTCACGCCGCCGGGCAAGGTCAGCGCCTTGTTGATCGTCAGCGCACCCACTTCATGCTCGGCAAAGCGGTAGTCAATGGCGGTAGCGCCGGTGGCCACCACAATGCCGCTGATGCTGCGGCCCACGGGCGTGCCCGATGCGGCGCCGTTGACGGTACCGGCCGTCGAGCCCACATTGCGCAACGTCGCAGCTGGCGTAATGCTCAGGGTCCACGATCCGCTGGCCAGGCCGGGGAAGTTGGCTTGGCCATCGACCGTAGCGCCAGGCGCAAAGCTGTAGACGCCCGAGGCGTTGGTCACTGCGGTATGGGTCTCACCGGCCACGCAAGCGGGGCCTGCATCGCAGGTCAGGGTCGCCGTCACACCGGCAATACCGGCTTCACCGGCATCCGGCGTGTTGTTCATGTTCGCATCGAGGAACACGCTCCCCGTCAGGCTGGCCGCTGCCTGGCCGCTCAGCTGCACCGAGCCGCTGGCCGTCAGCACCAGGCCGCCGGGGGTCTGTTCGCGGCCAAACACGTCGTTGAACAGCTGGGTCGTCGGCGACAGGGGCGACACCGTGCGCATCTGCAGATTCGCAATACCGCTATAGCCGGGATTCAGTACCGAGCTGGTGGTAAAGCGCAGGGCCGTTACACCCGCGGGGAACGCTGCGCCCGCCGTGTAGGGTTGCCACGCAACGCCGGTGGCGGCGTCTTCATTGCCTACCGTGCGCACTGCTGCTTGCACGGTCGCCGAAGGGGTCGTGGTGTACTCGATACCAATCGTGCCTTGGCCCGCACCGCCCATGGCCGCATCCACGCTCAGCATCTGCAGCGCGCCCAGGCCGGTAGTCCCACGCAGGTCACCGTCAAACGGCAGCACATCGACCATGCGCAGCCGGCCCTTGGTCAGGCTGGTGGCATTGCCAAAAGCGATCGCATAGGTAAAGGGCTCACCCGCGGTGATGCGGGTAACGGGGTTAGCTGGGTCGGAATTATCTTCCGTTCCACCTGCGACCAGCGACTTGCTCATCTGGAAGCCGGCTACGCCGGAAACCGTGGTCGTAGCCACTTCACGGCGGTCTTGAAGCAGCGCCTGTGGCTGGATAGTCGGTAGACCTGTGTAATCCGCAAAGCTCAAGTCATTGCTGGCAGAAACCAAGCTGGATACAGGGTAGGCCCCGACCGGCGCAATAAATGCCGCCTGGGCTTGGAAGGTGAAGGCCGGGTGAACGGTTACGTGGCCCTGATGGGGTGCCGGTCCAACAGCACCACCCGGAGCGGCCAAGTCATTCAAACGCACTATCAGCTTGGCTGGAGCGCCGTCATCCGCTGTTCCAGGCAGGCCATCATCGCCCAAGTCTGCAGGCGTCAGATCAAAGGCAGCGCCCGGTGGCAATGATGCACCAATCGAACTTGCAACAGGCTGGATATAGGTGTTGGGGAAATCAATGGTGATTTCGACATTACGAGATACACCGTCAATCCCTGTTATTGGCGAACCAACAGTGCGTGGTGTCACCGTGATTGGAAAAAGACTGCCAGGGGCCACGCTGCCTGGCATTGCGATGGTATGGCGAGCCAGTGCGGATGCCGCTTGCACATAGCCACCACCCGCAGCACCGACACCCGCGTCACCGGTACCGTTATAGGTAGAAAACACACGGCCCGAGCTGCTAGTAAAGTACTGGCGGAACCATGGAAGTGGGGCATTGTCTGCCAAAGCCAGAGATATTGCGCTGGTGCTGCGCTGCATAGGCATTACCAAGCCAACCGTTTGGCCTGGCAGCAGATCTGGGCGATAGGCATAACGCACGCTGGTGATCGTGTTGGGTGGCAGTGACGCATAGTCACTCGTCCATGCCGTGTTGCCATCGCCTGCTACGCCGCAATTGGCAGCGCGTCGTGCCGCATTATCGGCATAAGGCTGGGCTGAATACTCCACCACCATATCAGCGGGAGCAACATCAGGCCCTGTGCCTGGCGGGCTGAAAAAGCCCGTAGAAACGGCAAGCTTCAGGCTTGAGGCAGCACGCAACTCCAGCAACGCAGGGTCCCAAGCAACGCATGACTGGACATCGGTCGCAGCTTCTTCAGAAATGCTCTGATTGCTCACACCCGACAACGCCAAGAAGGCCTGGCCAGGCAGCACCTTCTCATTTCCACGCGTATATCCATGGTCATCGCCATAAATATAATCAGTTGCGTCTGCTGTGGCACCGCCAGTAATCGACAGTATTACAGGTTGGCTGCGGTTCACCGGACTATTAAAACAAGTTTGCGTTGCATTCAAGTTCACATCAGGCGTGCAGCTAAAACCAGGGTCATAGCCAGGGGCAGGCACAACATTAGGCTGTCCCGACAGACCCAAGGGCGCAAAATTGGTGAGCTGCGCGGTAATTCGACTTACGACACCAGGTGGGAAATTCGGATCTTCAGGGACCGCAACTCGCACCAAAATCTGTGTCGTTTGTCGCCAATCTGTCTGATAGCCAGCAGGATAGACGGCATCCAGATAGTTCGTCACCAAGTTGGGATACTGCACCACAATATCAGCGCCTGGCGCAGATTGCGTGCAAGTTGCTACGCTGGGGCAGACAGCCACTGTAGCACCAGGCTGCACCTTGATGGTGACTGATAAGGGGCTTTGCAAAGCCTCATAACCTTTGTAATTGCCGCTAGCTGGCAGCACAGCACCCACACTGATAGCAACAGGCATCACGCGCTGCCACACACCGGGCGAGGTCTCCTGGCGCTGAATACCTGGCACTTCCACCCGCACACGGGTATCAGTCTTCGGCGTAGCCGACACCGTCACCGGCCCCGAAGTCGCCGACGAACCACCCGAGGCAGCCGTCATCGTCACCGCAGCACCATTGGCCACTGCACCGACCCAGCTCAGCACCTGGAACGATTCCACACCAGCACTGGCTGGCGCGCGGTTACAAGTCAGCACGGTACGGGCCGCATTCAGCGATCCACCACCGGTGCCATTGCACACGGTAGCCGCAGTAGCGGTTGGATCCCAGCGCATACCAGCCGGCAAGGTCGCGGTAATCGTGCTGCTGGCGGTGTTCGACGCGTTGTAGTTGATGGTGTACAGAACGGTGTCTTGCGTACGCACAACACCGTTCAGCGGGCCACTGTCATTGCCGGGGCTGTTGTCGGCATCAAAGGGGCCGGCGCCATCGGCGCTGACGACCACGCTGGTGATGCTGATGGCGGCATGGGCCGGGGCGGCCAAAGCGCAAAAGCCGGCCAAGGCCAGCAGTGTTTTACCCAGTGCGCCCCGTAGCGGCGCCCCCTCCCTGGCGGCGCTGCGGAGCGGGTGCGCGTGCGCCCCCGGCCACAGCAGATTGATGCGATTTTTTATCATCACAACTCCATTCATTGAAAATATTAATATTTAAGAATTCTAATGGCTGCTGCGATGAAAGTAGCATCTGTCACAACAAACGGCGTAAAAACCACCTTTTCTACACTGGTTTAGAAAAATTGACATTTGTGCAGCAGACGTGCGCCAAACCAGGGTTTACCCAGGCGTCGCACGGCCCGATGTGGCGGGCGCTCCCACCCCCTTGAAAACCTCAGAAACCATCGGCCAGCATTAGCTAGGCTGCTAGCGCTTATTGCGCAGAAACCGGTTTGTTAAGCGTGGCGCCGGGGTTGAAGATTGATGGAAAATCGATGGGTATAGCATTTATGCATATTTTGTAACCAATGGTTTATGTACGCATCGAACCACGACGATTTCAGTGCAGTGAATCAAAAAGTAACACCGCTATTCAATCGGAAAATTTCCTGTATTAGCAAGGGGATACGGGCCTCCTTCCGCTGCTAATTTCTGATGAAACGGCAATCATTTCTGATTAATTAATCGTTAGATGAATGTGCTTATTCACATACTTCTGTTTGTTAATTTCTGAAAACCAAACCCTGCAGTCTGGTCGGGCAATGCAGGGCTTTTCAGCGGTTAAAGGGCTGAATCGCTGCGCCATGGCAGCCCACCCATACTGCTGCGGCCCGGCCTATGGCGGCGGGGATAACGGCAGTGCGCTGCATGGGGGCCGCACCGCGCTGCGCCGAGGGCAAAAGGCGTGCCCGCACGGGCATCGGGCCATGCCGGTACGGCGCCAAAACAGCTGAAAAAGGGGTGGCGGCGGCAGAACGCGGCCACCCAGGCCGGCCACCGGTTGGGGGTGGAACCAACGCATTGAATAGACGTTAATGATTGGTTTAATTATTTTGTTAGTACATCGCTATAATTTGCGCAGTCATGCCTGGCGGCAGCGCACGCTGTAGCGCGCTGCACGGTAGGCATGCTTCGTGCCGCTTGCCGCGCGGGGATGGGCAGATGCCTTCCCGCTCGGCGCTCCGGCTCCCCCCATCACCATGGGCAGGCGTGCCACTCCTGGTCTGAGCCCACGCCGCCTGCCCGCACTGCAGCGCCGCTGCGCCTTGCCACCATGCTCCCCAGCCCGGCAAGCCGGCCTGCAGTGCACACCCTCCCGCACCGCTGCCATGTACCTGCTGATCATCGCTGTCGTCGTACTGATGCTGAAAATCTATGACATTCCACCGGTTAATAGCTGGCTGTGGATGGAGGTGCTGCTGCCCTCTTTCATGGCGCTGCTGTGGAAGCTTTGGGCTGACTGGTCCGGCTACACGCGCAGGCGCCTGCGGGCGCGCCACGCCCGCAGGCGGTCGGCCCGCTATGTCCAGGACAAAGGCCTTTGCAAGATCAACGCCACACCCCGGCCGCCCAGCCGGTAGGAACTGCCCACACGGCCCGGCCAACCCGCCCATCCGGGCACCGGTTTGCCGAGGAGACAAGACGGGAGGCCCCAGTGCCCCCGTCCCCTGCGTGTGTGGCCTTCGCGCCCGCCGGCCGCATCCGTTGACAGGTAGCGGCCACTTCCCCCCACGCACTATAAGAAACAAGTACCTATGCTCACGTTGATTGGTTTAGCCATTATTGTTGTCATCGTCGCCTTGCTGCTGACCGAGAAAGTCTCGCCCGTCATCAGCATGGTGCTGGTTCCGCTGGTTGGCGCGCTGGTCGCCGGCTTCAGTACCACCGAGATCAACGCCTTCTACCGCCATGGCATCGGCTCGGTGGTGCAGGTGGTGACGATGTTCATCTTCGCCATTCTGTTTTTTGGCGTGATGAACGATGTGGGCCTGTTCGACCCGCTGATCCGCGCGATGGTGCGTATCACGCGCGGCAATGTGATTGCGGTGGCCGTCGGCACGGTGGTGATCTCGGCGATCGCCCAGCTCGACGGGGCTGGCGCATCGACCTTTTTGCTGGTGGTGCCGCCGCTGCTGCCGCTGTACCAGCGGCTCAAGATGAGCCCTTACCTGCTGTTCCTGCTGCTGGCCGCAAGTGCAGGCATTGTCAACATGCTGCCCTGGGGCGGCCCGTTGGGCCGTGTGGCGACGGTGCTGGAGATGGATGCCGTCGTGCTGTGGCGCGATCTGATCGTGGTGCAGGCCATGGGCCTGGCGATGCTGCTGGCATTGGCGGTGTTCCTGGGTCTGCGTGAGCAGCGCCGCATTCGTCTGCAGGCGCGCCGCGCAGCGCAGGCAGTGCAAGCGGGTGATGGCGCGGCCGATGCGGCGATGAACGCGGACGCGCAGGCAACGGCGCCCACACCGCTGGATGCGCAGGCACCTACACAGCCCGCAGCAGTGGCAGCCGCCCCGGCGGCAGCGGTGGCCCCTGCGCCGCTGGCCGATCTGGCTGCAGCGCTGCAGCCGCATGCGGCCACCGAGCTGGCGATACAGGAAGCAGCGGCCAGAACGGCCGACGACGCGCGCAAGCTGCTGCTGCGCCCCCGGCTGCGCTGGGTCAACGCGCTGGTGTTTCTGCTGACCCTGGCGGTGCTGGTGATGGGCGTGTTCCCGCCGGGCTATACCTTCATGATTGCGCTGTGCGTGGCACTGGTGATCAACTACCCCCAGCCCAAGGTGCAGATCGAGCGCATCAATGCCCATGCGGGTGGCGCGATCATGATGGCCAGCATCATCCTGGCAGCGGGCACCTTCCTGGGCATCCTCAAGGAGTCGGGCATGCTCAACAGCATTGCGCTGGCGCTGGTCCATGTGCTGCCTGAGGTGCTGCTGCCCTATGTGCATCTGGTCATTGGCGCCATCGGCATTCCGCTGGAGCTGGTGCTGAGCACCGATGCCTATTACTTTGCGCTGTTCCCGGTCGTCGAGCAGATCACCTCGCAGGCTGGCGTGCCACCGACCTCTGCCGCCTACGCAATGGTCATCGGCAGCATCGTGGGCACCTTTGTCTCGCCGTTCTCACCGGCGCTGTGGATGGGGTTGGGCCTGGCCAAGCTGTCGATGGGCCAGCATATCCGCTACTCGTTCTTCTGGGTCTGGGGGGTGTCGCTGTCGCTGCTGGCAGCGACCTGGTTCCTCGGCATCATCTGAACGCGCAGTGCGGGCGGCCTTGGCAGGTTGCCCCGCAGCTGGCACAAGCACGGCGCCCGAGGGCGCCGTTGTCGTTGCTGTGCCTGCCGGGGCGGTGGGGCAGCGGTGGGGGCGCGAGGCGCCTGCTCAGCGGCGCAGCATGCGCGCTGCCGCTGCCAGCGCCGGTGCATCGTCTGCGGCAGCCGGGCGCTCCTGCAGCGACAGCCGGAAGTCGCGGGCATAGCCAAAGCTGGGCGCCGGGTGGCGCGCCGCAAACCAGAACGTCGTCGCCGACGCGATCTGCGGCGTGCAGTACCAATAGGCATGGCCGTCACCATCCATCGCCCACCAGCGTGCGTTGGCGGGGGCCTGGTTCCAATCAATTGCTGAAAATTTCATCACAGAGCTCATATAAAAAAAGTGTCGTGTCCAACGCCGCTGCAGCACCGGACACTGCGGGGGCAGACGGGCCTGCGCTTTATCGCCAGTGAGCGATGCTGCTATGGGCATGGGGAAGGAAAGAAGCGGCAACGCAGGCCCCGCGCGCTGCGGCGGCCGGGGCATACAGGCACCGGGTTGACGAGGCGCGCTGTTGCCTGCAGCGGCGACCCTGGGGCGCCGGCATTCCGGGTGCGCGCCACCCACCGGTGAGGCGGCAACCTAGCCGCCGGGCGCAGCGCTTTAGTGCACACGCCCCTTGCCAAACGCCCGTTCTTTGCCAGGCACCTGCACCAGGTTGCCGGCCGCAAGCGCGGGGCGCGTGCCCACCCCAAAAAAGCAGCACGAATGATATATCACACCTATCAGGAATAATAGTTAATTAATTTAACAAATGTTATGCCTTTGGGCGCTTGCGCCCTTTGCCGCTGCGGAACCGCGCCCGAAACAGAGCCTCCTAAGCTGTTGTAAACCGGTGAAAACCCCATCCACAAAGGCTTTCCAGGCGACAAGTCAGTACCCGTTTCGCGCTGCAGCATTGCGCTACGGGCCTCACAGGAACGGTGAATTCTCTTCAATTCCTTACTTTTTAGTAAAAACTGCATAACATAGGAATTTACAATTGGATGATTTAACGCTATTTGAAAAAATGAATTCATCATGACGCACGTATTTCAGCCGCAGAGATCGGCACCCATCCCCACCCTGCGGCAGCTGAGCTGTTTCAAGCAAGCTGCCGAGCACCCTACTTTTACCCAGGCCGCACAGGCGCTGGACATGAGCCAACCGGCTTTCTCGTCCGCGATCCGCGAGCTGGAAATCACCCTCGGGGCCACGTTGTTTGACCGCAGCATGCGGCGCGTGCGGCTGACGCCTGCCGGCGAATCGGTACGCGCCCAGGTCAGCTGGATGATCGCCACCTTTGACCAGGGCATGGAAGACATGCACCAGCGCCTGCAGCGCCAAAGCCAGCTGATTCGCGTGCACTGCATTCCATCGGCCTCGCAGTGGATCGCACCGCGCATGGGGCGCTTTCAGCAGCGCCACCCGCAGGTGCAGTTCGAGCTCGATGACATGCACAGCGACACCTTGGCTGAGTCGATCACGCAAGGAGATGCCGACATCGCCATCGGCCTGCACTTCGACACGCCGCTGCACATCGATTCGCGCCTGATCACGACCGACGAGATGATGGTGGTGGTATCGCAGCGGCACCCGCTCGCCCGCCTGCCCAAGCTGTACTGGAAGGACCTGAAAGACCAGTCGCTGGTGGTGCTGCGCCGGGGCAATACCTACGACATGGTGGCCTCGGCGCTCAAGGAGCAAGGGGTGGAGATCAACGGCCCGCAGAACCTGTCGTCGATCGAGTCGCTGTATGCCGTGGTGCACAGCGATCTGAAGGTGGGCGTGATTTCCAGCATGAGCCGGCAGGCGCACCAGGACCCGCAGCTGTGCTACCTGCCGGTGAGCCGCCCGCACCTGGCCAGAAAGATCTGCCTGATGAAGCATGGCCGGCGTGCCGATACGCCGCTGCTGGTGCAGACCTTCTGGGACATGCTCTGCGACGAGCTGTAAGAGCGCCCGGCGGCGCCAGCATCCCCACCAAGCCGACCCCAGCAACGTGCGCTTATCAGCGCCCTCCCATGCCGCCAGCCAACCCGCCAGCCAACGCCACAACGATGGACGGGCTCAAGCCCTAGTCCGCATAACCCTGAGGCCAGCGTGTTCGCCGATCACAGCAAGCCTCCCAGTTCTTGCCCCGGGCCGTGTGGCCAATGCCGGGGTTGAAGCTGTTGCTGGGATCCAGTTCCCGATAAAAATCAGCCAGCGCAGGCTTGGCCACATAGAGGTGGCCCACGTTATGTTCTGCCGGGTACTCGGCCCGGCGCGCATCGAGCAGCGCCCACATGCGGTGCTCCATCGCCAGCGGATCGACGCCTTTTTTGACGATGTAATCCTGGTGGAACACATGGCAGAAGAAATGGCCGTAGTAGAGCTTGTGCACCATGTCGGCCTCGACGTCGGCCGGTAGCTGCTCCACCCAGTCGCGGTCATTGCGGCGCAGCGCCACATCGAGCGCCACGATGTCTTCCACCTCGGCGCGGTGCACTTCGCGGTAGCGAATGGCAGCACCGGCAATCGCAAAGCGGTGCAAAAACGCCTTGCGGCCCTCGTCCGCATCACACTCAAACCAGCCGCCGCTGGCGCTGCCGCTGAAATGCTCCGTAAGGAACGCGCGCGTGGCATCGGCCGTGTCGGTGGACACGCGCAGCAGCAGGTGGTGCGCATAGCGCTCGCGCCACTGGCGCATGCGCGGCGGCAAGTGGCTGGGCAGCAGGTTGGTCAAGGCCTGGATGATGCGGTCGCTGACGCCGCGCAGGCCCAGCCGTTCAAAAAAGCCATCGACCCGGCTTTTGAGCGCAAAGGCCGCCGGCACGCGGGCCGTGCCAAAGCGGTCGATCAGCAAGAAGGTGTCCTTGCCGTATTTCTCGCCAATGTCGTAGGCGGTGCGGTGGATGTACTCGCCGGCAATGGGCAGCTCCGGCAAGGCGGTGAGCAGATGGCGGCGCACGGTGGTCAGGTCGTCGGCCGCATTGCTGCCGATGTAGAAGACGGTGCTGGGCACCTTGGGAAAGGTATCGAGCCGCACCGCAAACAGGCAGAGCTTGCCGGCCGAGCCCGAGGCCTCGAACAGGCGCGAGGGATCGGCATTGAAGCGCGCGGGCGAGTCCTGGTCCACATCGCGCACGGCGGCGGCATAGCGCGGATCGGATGCGGCACGCTGCGCATCATGGGCAATATCGGCCTCGCGGTAGTCGCCGCTTTGCAGCCGGGTCAATATCTCTTGCGGCGTGGCGCCCAGCGCAATGCCCAGGTGGTTGACCAGCACCAGCCGGCCATCGGCCTGCACCTGGGCGTAGAGCGCCAGCTCGGTGTAGGCCGGGCCGCGCCGCACCAGGGCGCCGCCGGAGTTGTTGCAGATACCGCCCAGCACCGAGGCACCGATGCAGGACGAGCCGATGACCGAATGCGGCTCTCGCCCCAGGGGCGCCAGCACCTGCTCCAACTTGTCCAACGTCGCCCCGGGCAGGCAGACGACCTGGGCGCCGCCGGCAATCACCTGCACCCCGGTGATGCGCAAGGTGTTGATCAGCACGATCTCGCGGTCATAGCCGCTGCCGTCGGGCGTCGATCCGCCTGTCAAGCCGGTGTTGGCCGCCTGCATGATGACAATACGGTCTGCGGCCACGGCCGCCTCCAGCACCTGCCACTGCTCCCAAAGGCTGCCAGGGCGCACCACCGCCAGCACCGGGCCTTCCCCGGTGCGGTGGCCTTTGCGAAAGCGGCGCGTGGCCTGGTCGCCAGTCAGCACATGGGCAGGGCCCACGGCGGCACGCAGCTGGGCGAGCAGTGCATCGCGCGAGACGGGGGTGGTGGTGGCGGTAGCGGCGGTCATGGGGTCTGGACGGTGACGGGGTTCAGGGGCGCACCAGCAGGTCGCCGTTGATATCGGCCACCTTGGCCACGCTGGTCAGGGTCATCGCAACGCGCATTTCCTTTTCCATCAGCTCCAGCAGGTGCTTGACGCCGGCCTGGCCCGAAGTGGCCAGCGCATAGATAAAGGCGCGGCCCAGCAAGGTGGCATCGGCGCCCAGCGCGATGGCACGCACGATATCGAGGCCGTTGCGGATACCTGAGTCGGCCAGGATCTTGATCTGGCCCTTGACCGCATCGGCAATGGCCGGCAGCGCGCGCGCCGATGACAGCACGCCATCGAGCTGGCGGCCGCCATGGTTGCTGACCACAATGCCATCGGCGCCAAAGCGCACGGCATCCTTGGCATCTTCCGGATCGAGGATGCCCTTGATGACCATCGGGCCCTTCCAGAAGTCGCGGATCCATTCCAGGTCCTTCCAGGAGATCGATGGATCAAAATTGCTGCCCAGCCAGCCGATGTAGTCGGCCAGGCCCGTCGGGCTGCCCCGGTAGGCGGAGATATTGCCCAGGTCATGCGGGCGGCCGTTCAGCCCCACATCCCAGGACCAGGCCGGGTGCGTGACGGACTGCCAGTAGCGGCGCATCGCGGCGTTGGGGCCGCTCATGCCCGAATGCGCATCGCGGTAGCGGGCGCCGGGCACGGGCATGTCGACCGTGAACACCAGGGTGGAGCAGCCAGCGGCCTGCGCGCGCTCCAGCGCATTCTTCATAAAGCCCCGGTCCTTGAGCACATAGAGCTGGAACCACATCGGCCGGCCCAGGCCGGGTGCCACTTCTTCAATCGGGCAGACGGAGACGGTGGACAGGGTGAAGGGAATGCCATGGGCGGCGGCAGCGCGCGATGCCTGCACCTCGCCCCGGCGGGCAAACATGCCCAGCAGGCCGACGGGCGCGAGGATGGCGGGAATGGAGAGCTTTTCGCCAAACAGCTCGGTGCTGGTGTCGAGCTGGCTCATGTCCTTGAGCACGCGCTGGCGCAGGGCCACATCGGCATAGTCGGCAACATTGCGCTTGAGCGTTTGCTCGGCATAGGCGCCGCCATCGATGTAGTGGAACAGAAACGGCGGCAGGCGCTTTTGCGCGGCGGCGCGGTAGTCGGATGCGGAAGAGATGATCATGGTGGCTCTCTCAGGGCTGGGTGTTTGTCTCGGCTGTTGTCTCGGGTTTTTGTGTGGCGCAGCGCAGGCTATCGCGCAGCGGGCAGGCTGGGCATCAGCTCGGCGGGCAGGCGCATTGAGCGCTCGCGGCGCGCGCGCTCTTCGTCCATCTGCTGGATGGTGTGGCGCACATGCTCCAGATGCTCGCCAATACAGGCGCGGGCGCGCTGCGGGTCACCCTCCAAAATCGCCTGCATCAGGCTTTGGTGCTGCACGGTGAGCTGCTGCAGGGTGACGGGGGCGCTCAGGCGGAACATGTCGTGGCGGTTGCGCTCCACGGTGGACAGCACCACGGTGAACAGGCTTTGCATGACCTGCACCAGCACCAGGTTGTGCGAGGCCTCGGCAATCGCCAGGTGGAACTGCGCATCGGCACGCGCGGCCAGCTCGGCATGGCCGCTTTGCTGGTGGTCGATCATCACGTCAAAGCAGCGCTGGATGCGCTCCTTGTCTTGCGCGGTGGCGCGCTGCGCAGCCAGCCAGGCGGTGCTGCTCTCCAGCGCATGGCGGGTCTCCAGCACGTCGTAGCGGTAGTTGGGGTCCGACTCGATCAGGCCGGCCAGCGGGCCCATGGCCTCCTGCAGCCAATCGGCCGATGGCACCGTCTGCACATAGGTGCCATCGCCGCGCCGTGCCGACAGCACCCCCTGGCTGATGAGCTTTTGCAGCGCTTCGCGCACTGACGTGCGCGACACCCCCAGCTCCAGCGCCAGCTGCCGCTCGGCCGGCAGGCGCTGGCCCGGCTGCAGCCCACGGGCCTGCACCAGGGCAAGCAGTTTTTCGACGACATGGTCAGCGAGGCGCATGGGAAGCTTTCAGGGGTTGTGTGTTCTCGGCGCGGGCGCCATCAACGGCGGATGGCGCAGCGACCTTCAATGGCCTGGAATCATCCACGGAAACACATAGGCCTGCAGCGTAGTCATCAAACCGATGATGACGGCGAAGACCAGGCTGTGCTTGACGGTGAAGCGGAACAGGTCCGACTCACGCCCCGCCAGGCCCACAGCAGCGCAGGCAATCGCGATGGACTGGGGCGAGATCATCTTGCCGGTGACGCCGCCGGTGGTGTTGGCAGCAACGGTCAGCACCTGGGGCAGGCCCAGCTGCTGCGCGGTGGTGGCTTGCAGCGCGGCAAACAGCGCATTGGCAGAGGTGTCCGAGCCTGTCAGGAACACGCCAATCCAGCCCAGGAACGGCGAGAAGAAGGTAAAGGCCTGGCCCGTGTGCGCCAGAGCCAGTGCCAAGGTAGCCGACAGGCCCGAGTAGTTGGCAACAAAGGCAAAGGCCAGCACCATGCCGATGGAGTAGATCGGCACGGCCAGTTCCTTGAAGGTCTCACCCAAGGTCGCCACTGCCTTGGACGGCGACAGGCGGGTGAAGGCGATGGTGATCAGCGCCGCAATCAGGATGGCGGTGCCGGTGGCCAGCAGCCAGTTGAAGGTGTAGATAGCGCCATAAGAGGTGGCAGCGGCCACGACGGGCGGCGTCTTCTCGACCAGGTTGTGCAGGAACGGCACCGGAATATTGATGACGGTGGACGCCAGCGGGCCGCCTGCGGCAAACAGCGCCTTGAAGGGCTTGATGCTCCAGACGGTGACCATCGCAGTCAGGATGATGAAGGGCGACCAGGCCTTGATGACGGCCAGGGCCGTCAGTGGCGCACCCGAGGGTACCGGTGCTGCGGGCACGGCCGTAGCAGCCTGCTCACCCGCCTCCAGCGTAAAACGGAAAATGCGCTTGGGCTGCCAGACCTTGAGGAACAGGGTCAGCGCGATCAAGGACACGATGGCCGAGGTGATATCGGGCAGCTCCGGGCCAATGTAGTTGGCGGTGAGGAACTGCACGATCGCAAACGAGCCGCCGCCAACCAGCACCGCAGGCCAGGTCTCCTTCACACCCCGCCAGCCATCCATGATGGCCATCAGCCAGAACAGCACGAGCACGGTCATGAACGGCAGCTGGCGGCCCGCCATCTGGCCAATCGCAAACGCATCGACCTGCGAGACCTGGCCAGCGACGATGATCGGAATACCCATCGCGCCAAAGGCCACCGGCGCGGTATTGGCGATCAGGCACAGCCCTGCGGCATACAGCGGCTTGAAGCCCAGACCGACGAGCAAGGCCGCCGTGATCGCGACCGGCGCGCCAAAACCTGCTGCGCCTTCCAAAAACGCGCCAAAGCAAAAGCCCACCAGGATGAGCTGCAGGCGCTGGTCCGGCGTGACCGACAGGATCGACGAGCGGATCACATCGAACTGCCCCGTCTTGACGGAGATCTTGTACAGAAACACGGCCGCCACAATGATCCAGGCAATGGGCCACAAACCATAGAAGAAGCCATAGACCGCCGAGGCCAGCGCCGTGCTGACGGGCATGCGGTAGAACAACAACGCCACCGCCAGGGCCAGCACCACCGTGACGGTCCCCGCCTGGTAGCCCTTGAGCCGCAGCTTGGTCAGCGCCAAAAAGAAAAACAGGATCGGAATCAATGCCACCAGGGCCGACACCCAAATGTTGCCAGCCGGGTCGTAGTTTTGCTGCCAGAGAGTTTGCATGGCGATGTCTCGAAGTTATAGGACGGGCGCATGGCGCGCCTTGTTCTTGGGCTGTTCACCAGGGGTATGGGGCTAACGGGCTGCTAGGGTTGCCCTGTGCTTGGCCTAGCCTGGTGAATGGCTTGTTCGCTGAGCCGTTGGTTGGACCTTTGGCTTAAATTGGTATTACCAATAAACCATGGAAACGCCAATCTGCGGCAAAGTTGGGCGATTATTGAGGAATCACGCGGATTTACTGCCAGGGTAAACCCGTAATTTGACAATCTAAGGGCTAAATTACCTTATTGGTAATACCAATTTATCAACTAGAGCTGGACGCACATCCAGTGGCGCTTAGCTCCATTGCCTTACGTCAAGGCGTCTCTGGCACTTGCCCGGGCAGACCATGTTGGGCTGGGCGACTCAGCCGCAGCGTGGGTTCTGTAAGGGGTTGGTTGTTACAGCCCTTGGTACATGGCGGGCTGTGTATCGCGCGGAGGCGCTTGCCTGTGCTTGTTGAGGCAGTCGGATATCTGGGTGGGAATGTGGGACCTTGTGCGGCACGCCGGTGGCGTGGGCACCTATTTAGTGGTCGATGCAGCAGCATTGCTGCGTCGCAAATGAAAAGCCGCATCTCATGGCGAGATGCGGCTGCTGCAACGAGATAGATGGACTAGAAACCCTAAGTCGGCTTCTCTCGACTAATGAGAAAAATTTAATAAAAAGCTTTGCTAATATACAGCTGATTATTCATATTATCTATTACCAGCCCAATGAGAGACAATCAACTCCGCAAAGGAAAGTATATCAGGCGCCACTACCTTGATGTAGTGTTCTTGGTACATAGGATATAGCATTACCACCTGCCCACTTACACCTCCATCACCAGGATCCAAGTCCATAAACCAATAGAGTCCATTTCCATAGGAAAAGAAAATCCTATTCTCATTATAAATTTCAGGCTTAGCTGCACCTTCTACAACAACCTTATCCTCGACATCCAACTCTTTGCACCATTCGAGATCGCTTTGACTTGAGCTAGTCAAATCACTCCATTGCAACGCAGAATAAAAACCATTAAAAACAATCTCGCCAATTGGTGAGTCATGTTGGATAACAACTGGGTTAACTGGAACATCCTCCCCTGGCCAATTTACCATACGCAGAAGACTTTTACATAGTGCAGGCATCTCCTTATGAAGCTGCACTTCAAGGGCATCTATTTGATGATCATCTATCCCGTTGGATTTTGGAAAGCCAATGTCATTCAGCTTAGTAACCAATTCAATAATTCGATCTTGAGTATTTTCAATCATGGTAAATTGTGATTATGTCCATTTTTATCTATATAGAAACTTGGAAGAAAAGGCGCAGATAAATTTAAAAACACATCATTCGAACCTACTTTAGCGCCTCCATAAAATCTCCCCAACCTATTTCCATGTGCTTGATTGTCCCAAGCCGGAACAGAGCGCAACGAAACATGCCCCGCTAAGTACATAAGCGTTCCTCCTTGCAAAGATGTAGCATATGGGTATTCATCGCAATTCGTGCCGACCGGCCGTGGTTTTCCACAGGCAATTGCCATCAAACTATCGGAAACCGGCCTCCTCGATCCACGCATCAACAAAAATGCCAAAGGTCGCGGTATTCCGTCCGCCGTGCTGCCATTACCCATTAGCGAATCCATTATGTGCATGGAAGTATTAGGACTTTGAACTCCATTGACTAATGTCGGTATTTTCCTAAGAAAGCATTTCTTGCTCACCCTGCATTGAACTGCAAAACCAGTCAGCATGGCTGCCACTCCCGCATTGCCAAAGGTCGCATTGCTGGAAGTGATATTGCTGACTGCGGAATCAATGATAGGGGACAACAAAGCATTGGAGAACATGTCAAATAAAGACATTCGAGCATAGGCGATCGATATGTTCATCCCCGCGCTCATCATCCCACCCAATGCAATGTTCCCACTCGGATCCACCGTATTCACCGGGTCCGCATTGCCATACAGGTACTTGTTCAAAGTCAGTGGAATGCGATTCGCACCCGGGTGCTCATCCATCGAGATAAACCGGCCAACTTGCGGATCGTAATCACGCGCACGGAGGTGCAGCAGGCCCGTCTGGCTGTCGGCATATTCGCCGGTGTAGCGGTGGCTGGTGGCAGCGGCATCGGCCGCATTGGCAGGCATGCCTTCGGTGGCGCCCAGTGCAATGCCGAATGCGTCGTAGCTGAAGACATGGTTGGTGGCAGCCGTTTGGGCGATACGCACGCTGCCCAGGCCATCGCTGAACAGCTGGGTTTGCGCACCAGCCGAGGTGCTGGCGATCAACTCGCCCAGGCCATCAGGGGTGTGCACATGCACGGTATCGACCCAGGCACCGCTGTTGACCTTGGTGCTCTCCACCAGGATCTCGCTGTAGCCGCGCTGGTGGTCCACTTTGTAGTGGGTCTCGGTGGTGGTGGCGCCCTCTTTGACCAGGCGCTTGATGCGGCGGCCGCTGCTGTCATAACCATACTCAACCGTTTTGGCGCCGGTGCTGACCTTGGCCAGGCGGTTGTCCACCGTCCAGGCATAGGTGGTGGTCTCCGCTGGTGATGCCTTCTGCGCCAGGTTGCCGCGCTCGTCCCACTGGTAGGTGGTGGTGCCGGTAAGGCTGTCCACACTTTGCGTGAGACGGTCATGGCTGTCGTATTGGTAGGTAGTGACTTGGCCGTTGTGGCCGACAGTGCGACGGCTGCGGTTGCCTACGTCGTCGTAGACGTAGTCGATGGTCGAGTCGAACACCGCAGGGGCGGTTTGTGCCACGCGCTCCTGCAGCAGCTTGCCTGCGGCATCGTACTGGTAGTGCACCGAGCGCTCCACCGTCGCTGCCGGGCTGCCTACCCCCACCATGCGCTCAGCCACCTGGGTGCGCTGGCCTGCGGCGTTGAGGGTGTAGACAAAGCTGGCAATGTCTGCACCGTCTGCCTTTTTGTGCAGCACGGCGGTTAGCTGGTTGGCCAGGTTGTACTGGTAGTCGGTGGTGCTGCCGTCCGCCCGCACCACCTGCACGCGGTTGCCGGCGTTGTCGTAGGCAAAACGGGTGGTGGTGACATCGGGGTGGGTCAGGGTCTCCAGCTGGTTGAGCGTGTTGTAGCTGGCCTTGATGGCCTGGCCCGAGGTGCTGACCTGGGTGCGGTTGCTGTTGGCGTCCCAGGCGTAGTCCAGGGTGGCACTGAAGCTGGTGCCCAGGCTGTTGTGGCTCCAGACCTCGCGGGTGACGCGGTCGTTGCCGTCCAGGGTCAGACCCAGGTTGCCATAGGCCGTATCGGTCTGGCTGTTCATGCGGCCGAAGCTGTCATAGCCTTGGCTCAGGCTGCGGCCATCGCTGCGCGTAACTTTGCTGAGCTTGCCGCCCACGTCATAGCTGTAGATGGTCTGGCTACCGTCAAAGTCAGTACGGGACACCAGACGGCCTTCGCTGTCGTAGACCAAGCCTTCGCTCTTGCCGCCTGGCAGGGTGCGGGCCACACGACGGCCAGCGCTGTCATAGCCATAGCGGGTGGTATGGCCGTTGGCATCGGTCTGCGTCAGCAGCTGGTTGCTGCCATTCCAGGTGTAGCCGGTCACCTTGCCCAGCGGGTCGGTCACTGTCTTGAGGGCGCCCAGCGGATCGTGGCCAAACTGGTAGGCATGGCCCAGCGGGTTGGTCTCGCTCAGCAGCACGCCATTGGCGTCATACGCAAACTGCGTTACCGCACCATGGGCCAAGGTGGTGCTGGTGCGCTTTTGGGTGCTGTTGTAGGCGTGGACCGTCGCCCGGCCCAAGCCATCGGTGGTCTTGACGAGGTTGCCCGCCAGATCGTACTCACGCGTCACCGCAATGCCAGCGGCATTGGTCTGCTTGGTTTCACGGCCGGCCAGGTCGTATTCAAACGCGGTGCTGTTGCCGCGCGCATCCTTGCTGGAGCTGAGCTGGCCTGCTGCGTCGTACACACTCTCCACGGCAAAGCCCATCGGGTCGGTGACCTTGGTGGCACGGTCCAGCGCATCGTAGGCTGTGCGCGTGCACAGGCTGCCGGTGCAGCTCTGGGTTTCGTTGCCGTTGTTGTCATAGGCCCAGCTCTCTACCCTGCCATCGGGGTAGGTGGTCTTGGACTTTTCACCGCGCAGGCTGTACTCATGCGCCGTCTTGCGGCCCTGGCTGTCGGTCTCTTGCACCAGCTGGCCGGCCGCATCGTAGAGGTAGGTGGTGGTATCGCCCACCGCGTTGGTGCGGCTGGTGACATTGCCCTTGCTGTCGTAGCTGGTCTTTTCTACCACCGTGGTGGCAGGCTGGCCCGGCTGGGTGACGATGGCGCGCGTTGTGGAGGTGACGTTGCCTGCGCTGTCATACGCGTAGGTGGTCACCGTACCGTCCGGAGCGGTCTCGGTCTGCTTGAGCGTGGTGCCGTTTATCTTGGCATAGGTGTAGCGGGTGACATTGCCGGCTTTGTCGGTCATGCTGCTCAAGCTGCCTGTGGGGCTGTAGCCCATGCCAAAGGCCTTGCCAGCGGCATCGGTGATGGCGGTCAGATCACCGCTGGCGTTGTAGCCATTGGTGGTGATGTTGCCAGCCGCATCGGTGATGGTGGTGACATTGCCTTGCGCATTGAAGGCCGTTTGGGTCACGCGGCCGGCGGGGTCGGTTTCGCTGGTGACGTTGCCGAAGGCGTCGTAGCTGCGCGTGGTCTTGCGGCCCAGCGCATCGATCACCTCGATCTCGTTGTCATGGGCGTCATAGGCGTACTGGGTGATGCCGCCTGCGGCATCCACGACGCGGGTGATATTGCCCCGGTCATCAAAGTCATACACGGTGGTGTTGCCGTTGCGGTCCTTGATGGTCTGCTTGTTGGCCGTGTTGTCGGTGCTCACCGTCACGGCCTTGCCGGCGGCATCGGTCTGGCTGAGTACGCGCCCGGCGTCGTCATAAGTAGTCTTCAGCGCCAGCCGGCCCAGCGGATCGGTGTAGCTGGTCAGGCCATGCGCTACCTTGGGGTTCTCGTAACGGAAGTCGGAAACCGCATTGCTCTGGTCGACCACCGAGATCAGGTTGTCGGCCGCATCGTAGCCATAGTTCAGCACCTGGCTGCCGGGGCCGGTGATCTTGCTGATCTTGCCTTGGGCATCGCGGGTAAAGGCCAGTGCCCAGCCGCCGGAGTGGCTGATACCGCTGCGCGTGAACTGCAGGCTGTTGCCATTGCGGTCCTTGATCTGCTGAATGCCGAAGTCCTTGTTCAGGATGTACTCGATGCCATCCAGGGTGGTGAGCTTGTACTGCGTGGGGTTGAAGGTCTCCGTCGTGCCCATGTCGAACAGGTCACCACCGGCCAGGCGCAGATCGCTGTAGCCCAGCGCTTCGAGCTTGCTGCCGCTTTTGTTGCTGGCCTTGGCGCTGAACGCGAGGCTGACGCTGGGGTTGGAGGCCCACTGCAGCACGCTCACGCACTCCGGGCTGGCCCGCAGGTCGAACTGCTCAAGCCTGCCATCGGGCATACGCACCGATGCCACGCGGGAGCCCTGGGGACGCACGCAGATCTTGCGGTTGAAGCCCGAGCCCGTCTCCTGCATGACCCAGGAGCGGCCCAGCACACCGTTGGTCTGCAACCAGACGTCCTGGTAGTCCACCGACCAGCCGTAGCCAAAGTCCATGCGCTGCGCGCGCTTGAGCGAGTCATAGCTGCGGCGAACCGTCAGCGGCAGACCTTCGATCTCAAAAGCCATGTCGGTAAAGGTCAGCTGCAGCGGCGCCGCCTTTTGCTCACCGCTGATGGCCACCGTCACCTTGGCGCTGGTCTCGTTGCCGGAGACGTCGCGCACGATCAAACCCAGGTCATACAAACCGTTGGCCAGGGTCTGGGGGTTCAGGTCGCCCAGCTTGGCCGCAGTGACGCTGGCAGTGCCGCCGCCCAGCTTGCTCCACTGGTTCTGCCCGGCTGGCGAGATCATCAGCAGGTACTCGGCCAGGTTGGCATCGGAGGCCGTGCCGATGATGGCCGTGGGCTCATACACATCGGTCACCGTGATGTCGTCCGAGCTGCCTGGCGCAGTGATGGCGGCCAACGGCGCCAGCACATCGCTGGGGTCTTTGACGCCGAACCAGTCGTCCACGGTCACGCTGCTGCCCTTGGCATCGCGCAAGGTCAGGCGCAGGTTGTGCTTGCCCATCGCTGTGGGCGTGAAGACAGCCTGGTAGGCGGCATCCACCGTAACGGCGCGGCCGTTCACGGTCAGGCTGCTGACGGTATAGGGCGCGGTGCCGCCCTGCGCAAACACCTGCAGGGTCGTCGATTCACCCAGGTTGAGGTACTTGGGCGATGGCGTCACGCCGGCCTCCAGCGGTCCGCCCGCTGCGGGCTCGGTCACACGCAAGGTCCAGCTCTGGGTGACGGAGGCCTGGCCGTCCGACACCGTCACGGTGATCGCATGCGTGCCTTGCGCCGTCGGCGCGCCCGAGATCAGGCCTGTGGCCGACATCGTCAAGCTGGCCGGTGCGCCGCTCATCCGGTAGGTGAGGAAGTCGCCGTCCGGGTCCGTGGCCACCACCTGGTAGGCATAAGGCGTAGCGATGGCCGCAGAGGGCACGGGCGCGCTGGTGATGACCGGCTCGCGGTTGGCCGCAATCTGCAGGGTGTAGCTTTGCACCACATAGGCGCCCCGGGTGTCCTGCACCTTGATCTCCACCGCATGGCTGCCCAGTACCGGGCTATTCCAGGTCAGCAGGCCCGTGCCGGCCGCCATCGCCATACCGGCAGGGGCCTTGTCCAGGGCATAGGTCAGTGGGTCGTTTTCAGGGTCGGTGGCCGTGACCTGGTATTGGTAGGGCACGCCCGGCGCCCAGCGCAAGGTGGGCTTGCTGCTGATCTGTGGCGGGTTGTTGTTGGGCAGCTGCACGTAGATGCCGAAGCTTTGCGTGGCATAGGCCCCCTTGGCATCGGTGGCGCGCACCGCAACCGCATGGGTGCCGCCTTGCGCCAACGTAGGTGTCCAGCTGATGGCGCCCGATGTGGCGTTGATGGACATACCAGCAGGGGCCGCGTCCAGCGTATAGCTGATGGCATCGCCGTCCGGATCGGTCGCCCGCGCGGTGTAGGCGTAAGCCGTAGCTGCGGTGGCCGAGGTGACTGGGGTAGAGCTGAAAGCCGGCGCGCGGTTGGACGCACCGGAGACCGAGATGGCATAGCCCTGGGTGGCGATGCCGCCCTTGCCGTCCGTCACCTCGGCCGTTACCGACGCCAGCCCTGCCACATTGGCCGGAATGCTCCACTGAATGGCGCCAGTGCTGCTGTCGATCATCATGCCCTGCGGGAACTCCGTCAACGCATAGGCCAAGGTGTCACCATCAGCATCCACGGCCTTGAGCGCATAGGTATAGCTCGCACCGGAGACACCACTGGTGCCTGGCTGCGTGGTTACCCGAGGCGGACGGTTGCCGGGCTGGCCCACACCAATCGCATAGGTCTGCGATGCGGTGCCGCCCTTGCCATCTGTCACCAGCACGGTCAGTTGCGCCTGGCCGCTGGCGCCGGCCGGCACAGCCCAGGAAACCCGGCCCGTCTGCGCATCAACGGAGATACCGGGCTCGCTGGTGGAGACGCTGTAGGTCAGCGCATCGCCATCCGGGTCACTGGCCAGAATCTGGTACAGGTAGGCTGCACCGGCCGTGCCGGTAGCAACCGGTGTTGAATTGATCAGCGGCGGCCGGTTGGCGGTGATGCCCACGCCAATCGCATAGGCCTGGGTCACTTCACCGCCCCGGCCATCGGCCACCTGGATCTCCACCGTCTCGCTGCCAGCGAAGCCTGCTGGCACGGGCCATTCGAGCTTGCCGGTGGCAGAGAGCGTCATGCCTGCGGGGCCGGTCAGCAACTGGTAGCTGAGCGGGTCACCATCGCGGTCGGTGGCTACGACCTGGTACTCATACACCCCGCCGGCAACGGCCGTCACCTTGGGGGTGGAGCTGATCACCGGCGGCTGGTTGCCGCTGGCCGGCAGCACTTCAAGCTGCCAGTTTTGCTGCGCGACATTGCCGGCGGTATCGGCCACCTCGATCAGCATCGCATGCACGCCCACATCGGCCGCGCTGGTGGCCCAGCTCAGCTGGTTGCCAACCCAGGCGGCTGCTGCAGGCCCGGAGGCCAGGCGGTAGCTGAGCGTTTCGCCCTCTGGGTCAGTCGCACTGACCGAGTAGCTATAGATGGCGCCAGCGCGCACCTGGCTGGGTGGGCGGCTGGTGATGGTGGGGGCGCCATTGCCATACACGGGCACCTGGACTTCAAACGCCTGCTCGGTCTGGCCACCGCGCTGGTCGTCCACCAGCACGCGCACGGCAAACTTGCCGGCGGTGTTGCTAGCAAATTTCCAGGCGATCGCGCCATTGCGCGCGTTGATCGCCATGTCCGCTGGTGCCTGCAACAGCGTCCACACCAGGTTGTCGCCATCGGCATCACTGGCCGAAGCGGTGTAGCCATAGGTGTTGGGGTAGGCCACATAGGTCACCGGCGTGGCGGTAAACACCGGTGCCCGGTTGGGCGAGGCCGTCACGCGGATGCTGAAGCTCTGCTTGCCCTGGTTGCCATCCGGATCGGTGGCGGCCAGCACCACCGCTGCTGTGCCCGTCACTGGCGAGGGCCAGGTCACGGCGCCGCTGCTGGCGTTGATCACCAGGCCTGCCGGGCCGCTGAGCACGCTGTAGATGACCGGGTCACCATCGCGGTCGCTGGCCAAGGCCTGGTAGCTATAGGGCTGGGCGACGGTGGCCGTCACCACGGGCAGGCTGGTGAATTCCGGGAACGCCTGCACCGACACCACCACGCGCTGCACATCACGGGCGCCATGCTGGTCAGTGACCTGAATCACCAGTGGATAGGTGCCGGGCTGGGGGGTCATCCATGAGATGCGTCCAGCCGCATCAATGCTGATGCCCTCTGCCTGGCTGCCCAAGGTGTACTGCAACGGCCCTTTCTCGGGATCTGTTGCGGTGACCTGGTGGGAGAAACTCACACCCGCAGGCACCTTGGCCGGGAAATGGCTGGTGATCTGCGGTGGCAGGTTGCCATCCACCACATGAATGGAGAAGGCCTGGCTGGCCAGCAGGCCTTTGCCGTCGCTCACCTGCAGGTTGACGCGGAAATCCCCCATCAGGCCGGGCTGCCAGCTGATCTTGCCGCTGGCGGCATCCACGGTCATGCCCACCGGCGCATACATCAGCTGGTAGCTGAGCGGGTCGCCATCGGCATCGACTGCTGTCGCCTGGTATTCATACAACTGGCGGACATCCCCGGCAAGCACCGGCTGGCTGGTGAAGATCGGCGGGCGGTTCACCGGGTCGCCTACGCTCCAGTGCGCGGGTACATAGGTCGCTACCTCGCCAGAGCTGCACAGCGCGTGGCCATCCACATCGAGCGCCCGGATGCTGTAGTAGTAGGTCTTTTGCGGCTGCACCGTGCGGTCCAGCCAGGTGGCGTGGCGCGATTGCGTGGTGCCCAGGCGCACAAAGGGGCCTTCCAACTTGTCGGCACGGTAGACCGCATAGCTGGCAGCGCCCGTATCGGCCCAGGTCAGCTGCACATTGCCGGGTTTGGCGCGCAGTTGCAGGTCATTGACGCAAGCACCCTGCGGCGGAATGCTGACCGAGCCAAAGGCATCGACATAGACATAGCCGCCATGACCGCTCTGGGAGCAATCGGCACCCACGACGCGGATTTGCAGCTCATGGCCCAGGCTGCTGTCGGGCACCTCCAGGTCCACATCGATGAACGGCGTGGACACCCATTTGCTGCCCTTGTAGACCGTGGTGTAGAACACGCGGCCAGGCTGGTTGGCAAACGCAAAGTCGTAATACAGCGTCTCGCCCTTGGTCAGATCCTTGATCTCGACAAAAAAGTAGGGCTGGTTCGTGGGCTCGTGACTGGGGTCCTCCAGCACCGCTGCGTAGCTGAATCGCACGTGGAGCTTGCTGTCGCCCGGGTCGCGGTCGGTCTCGGTGATCACGCCTTTTTGGCTGATCTCGTTGATGTGTGCGCCGTTGTCATCGTCATTGACCTTGGCCGAGAAATTGCCTTGGCGCGGCAGCACCAGCTGTGGTGCGCGCGGGTCAAAACGGCCGTCCACCACGGTGACTTTTTCAACACCTCCGCCATTGAAGCGCACATCACCCACCTGGAACGGAGGCGCACCGGTCAAGCCCGGGTTCAGGCCAAAGCGCTTGGTCCAGCCTGTCAGGGTCTGGCTTTCAAAATCGCCATTGACAAAGATCGCGTGCGAATCGCCGCCCGCACCCAGGCCCAGCACCAGCAGCAAGGCCAGGGTCCAGCCGCGCCGGCTGCGCAGCGCGTCTCTACGCTGCAGCCACAGGGCGCCCAACACCAGGGTACTGACCGACAGCACGCTCAGCGCCAGCCATCCCATCGCAGGAATGGCCTTGAGCGCACCGGCAGGTGCATTGATGGAGGCCGAGGCGCGGTTGTTCGACAGCACCGGATCGGGCAGCTCCGATGCCAAGGTCACGGTGTTGACCAGCGGGCCATCCTCCTGCGCCATCACGCCAGTCACATCGATGGTGATGGAGGCGCCCACCGGCATCTCGGCACGCACGCGGACATCGCTGCCCTGGCCAGATGCTGCGCCGCATACAGCGCCGCCCCGGGCGCTGCAGGTCCAGCGCACCGCTTCCACGCCCGAGGGCACCAGGTCTTCCAGTTGCGCAGCGGTGACTGCGGCCGGGCCATGGTTGACCGCCACCAGCTGGAAGGCCACAGGGCCACCAGGCAACACATGGGGCGTACTGGTGGTCTTGGATACGGCCAGATCGGCCTGCGCAGCGCCTGCCGAGCCGACGCTGACCTGCACCAGGCTGTCGTTATTGGCTGCATCGGTGTCCACCGTATCGGTGTGCGTTGGCGCCACCGTGGCGCGGTGCGTCAGCACGCCGTCTACGGTCGCTGTGCCGGTGACCGTGACCACCACCTGGTTGCCCGTGCCCGCAGGCACCTGGGCATCGACCCGCAACTGGTAGCCTGTGCGAGGGCTCGCATCGCAGGCGGCCAGTCCCTGGGCACTGCACGACCATTGCACATCGGCCAGCGACGCGGGCACGGCGCTGCTCAGCGTCACGCCCGTACCGGCAGCCAGACCGGCGTTGCTGACCACCAGGCGGTACTGCACCCGCTCGCCCACCTGGTAGTGGGCCTGTGCCACTGTCTGCGTGACCGCGTAATCCACCTGCGCCCGGGTATCGGGAGCGGCACCTTTGAACAGATAAAACTGCGCAAAATGCCTGCGCGCCGATGCCAGGTCATTTTGCGTGGCACCGGCATTTTCTTCGTCGCCGACCACCAGCCAGACACGGACATCCTGCCCGGGTGCGATGGCCCCTGGTACTGCGGACATCGCAATGGCCATATCCTCACCGCCGGCATTCGGCAAGGTACTGTTACTGAGATCGCCGGTTGCCGCACGGGCGAGCAGGGAGCCATTCCAATAACCCATCTCCCCCGCTTCCCAGCGGTCTGCAGCGATATGGCCGGCAGGCGCTGTCAGCGACGGCGCGACCACCGCTTCGTTGAAGAAGGTATTTTGGGCGGCGTCCTGGTCTATATCCACAAAGCCGGTAATACGGACATTTTCCAGCGGCAATGCGGAGTTATTGCGAAGTAACCACTTCCACTGCACTCCCTCCTTGCCAAAGCTGGACTTCTCGGTATTGACGAGGGTCAAGCCATTTTGAAGCGGCGCCAGGCTTTCAGCCGGAATCTGGCGTATTTCTTCGGTAGCGGCTCCATCGCTGAGAAAAAGGCTTACCCGTTCCACAGTGAAACTGGCCGTCTGCGCGGCGGCCATGCCGGCCACCAGCAAAAACCATACACCTAACCAAAAACTGCTTACTTGAATTATTTTTCGTTGCAGCTTTGTTTTTTGTCGCTGCGGCGCCTGCTGACCTGTCATACCCCACCCGATCGCTTGATTATAGAAATGGGCGAGATTCTCGCTTGAAACCTTTGTTTTCAACTATCACTGTATTTAAAAAGCACTATAGTTACTTATGGTTTCTTAACTTATTTATTTCTTACACCCATAACCCGCGGGTATTTTTGGGGCATCTTGGGATGCCACGCCCGCATTTCCTCAGAGGGCGCAGTCCCCATTTATGGAACACAGGCCTTTATCGGTTTCCGGGCTACCACAGCGAGATAGACGCCAAAACAACGCAGCGCCGCTACAACACCATTCCCGACAAATTCCCCAGTTTCAGGGATGGCATTTTTTGTCCACTCGCATACCATCGCGGGGGTCCGCCCCCGCGTTTGTCTGGTTGCCCATGCTTGAACCCTCGTTGCTTGTTGAAGATGCCCTTTTGCCGGTCCCGGTGTTGGTCGTGGAGGACGAGCCGCTTTTGCAGCAACGCTTGCGCCAGGTGCTCAGGCAGCTGGGCTATGAGGACGATGCGCTGATTTTTACCGGCACCTTGGCCGAAGCCCGTGCCGTGGTGGCCGAAGAGCCGGTGGGCCTGGCCTTGGTGGATCTGCGCCTGCCTGACGGCAATGGCCAGTCGCTGATCGAAGAGCTGCGGGCCGAAGACCCGGGCCTGGGCATCCTGGTGGTATCGGCCTGGAGCTCCGAAGAGCTGATCCTGAGCGCGCTGCGCGCCGGGGCCACCGGCTATGTGCTCAAGCAGCGCGATGATTTTGAGGTGATGCTGTCCATCCGCAGCGTACTGCGCGGTGGTGCACCGATAGACCCTTTCATCGCGCGGCGCATCTTGCAGCTGCTGCCCATGCGTGCGCCCAAGCCGGCGGGCAGCGCCACCCCCGCAGCCCACAGTGGCGAGCTGGACGTGGGCCTGACACCCCGTGAGGCCGAGATTTTGCGCCTGGTCGCCGATGGCATGAGCAACCGGGAAATCGCCAACGAAGTGCATCTGTCGCGCCACACCGTGGAGAGCCATGTCAAGCGCATTTACCGCAAGCTCGCGGTCTCGTCGCGCATGATGGCCGTGCGCGAAGCGCGTGCCCGGGGAATGATTGAGTGAGCCGGCGCTGGAACCCCCTCCCCCGGCTGCTGCAAGCCGGGGCGTATCTGCTCGCACTGTGGTTTTGGCTGGGGGCAGGGCCGGCCATGGCCCAACACCCGCCATCGGGCCCCAGCAACGTGGCCAGCTGCAGCGTGCGGATTCTGCAGACCGATGCCGCCCGCGCCAGCACGCTCAACCCCGCCCTGCCCGCCCCGGCCGATGGCTGGGAGCCGGTCACGCTGCCCGATCTGTGGACCAGCCGCTGGCCCACGCACGATGGCGCCGTCTGGTACCGCATTGCCTGGGAACGCGCCTGTGATGGCCCACCGCAGGTGCTCGATGCCGAGTCTGCGGTGGCACCGACGGCGGTTGCGCTGGGCATCGATGGCATCAGCGTGGCGGGAGCGGTCTATGTGAACCATGACCTGCTGTGGAGCGATGCCTCGCTGGTCGAGCCGCTGTCGCGCAGCTGGAATGTGCCGCGCTGGTGGCTGCTGCCGGAATCGACGCTGCAGCCAGGCACCAATACCATCTATGTCTACGCGGTCGGCCACCGGGCGCTGAGCCCCGGCCTGGGCCAGCTGCGCCTGGGCACGCCGCAGGAAGTAGCCGATGTACAAGCGGGCAAGCAATGGCGCCAGCGCACGGTCTACTTTGTCAATGCCGTGCTCTGCGCGATGGCCGGCGTGCTGTTTTTCAGCATCTGGCTGCTGCAGCGCAAGGCCCGCACCTATGGCTGGTTTGCGCTGATGGCCCTGTGCTGGATGCTGTACCTGAGCACCTACCTGGCGGGCACCCAGTGGCCCTGGCCCGATTCGCTGACCCGCAGCCGCTTCAGCCTTATTGCCTTGCTCGGCTATGTGCTGAGCGTGTGCATTTTCACATTCCGCTTTGGTGCGCAGAAGCTGCCCTGGGTGGAGCGCTTTTTGTGGCTGCTGGCCTTCATCGGCGCTGCCATCACCTGCCTGGTGCCGCCCGAGCATGCACGCCAGGGCTTCAGCCTGGTGTGGCAGGGCGCGACGGCGGTGTTCCTGGTCAATGGGCTGCAGTTCCAGGTCCATGCCTGGTTTCCGCGCAAACGGCCGCGCAATCTGGCGCATATCCTGCTCGCCTGCATCTGGCTGCTGCTGACCTTGGTGGCGCTGAACAACCTCTATTCGGTATTGGACCGCTGGCAGGTGGCGCGCGACTGGGCGGCGCTCAGCGGCGTGCTGGTGATCGGCCTGCTGATGCTGCTGCTGGGCGGCCAGCTGGTACGGCAGATGCACGAGGTGCGGCGCTTCAACCGCGAGCTGAAGGTGGGCGTGGAATCGGCCCGCAGCGAGCTGGCACAGGCCCTGCAGCGCGAGCATCTGCAGGCGCTGGAGAACGCGAAGCTGCAGGAGCGCATGGCCCTGGCCCATGACCTGCATGATGGCCTGGGCGGCAGCCTGGTGCGCAGCATGGCGCTGGTCGAGCAGTCGCCCGACACCATCAGCAGCGCGCGCGTGCTGTCGCTGCTCAAAGGCATGCGCGACGACCTCAACCAGCTGATCGACTACGGCTCCAGCGCTGGCGCGGCAGTGCCTGAGACCCCTGTGCAATGGGCCGCACCGCTGCGCCACCGCATCACCCGCATCCTCGATGAGATTGGTGTGCAGACGCACTGGAGCATTGCCGCGCAGTGGCAGGGCACGGTCGAAGAAGGCAAGCGCCCCAATGCGCTGCAGTGCCTCTTGCTGACCCGGCTCGTAGAGGAGGCGCTGTCCAACGTCATCAAGCACAGCCATGCCAGCAAGGTGCGGGTGGAATATTCACAGCCCAAGCCCAACCAGCTGCTGGTGCGGGTCGAGGACGATGGCGTGGGCTTTGATGTGCAGGCGGTGCAGCGCGCTGGCCAATCGGTGGGCATGCGCAGCATGGCCGCCCGCGCCCAGCGCCTGGGCGCCAGCTTCAGCGTGCAATCGAGCCCTGCCGGAACAATGGTGACGGCCGTGCTGCAGCTGGGCACCGGTTTGCCGGCGGCGGCGCCGGGGGCGGAGCCCCGGTGAGTGCTGGGCCTCATCCCCGAACGCCTGACCAGCCACAGCGCCCACCGTACGCTGAACGATAAAAAAGGCCACCACAGATCAATAGCTGTGGTGGCCTTTGACTATGCGTGTGAGCGGCTCAGTGCTTAGTTGGTCACCGCCTCGCGCCAGCTGATGCGTTTGCCCTGTGGCTTGGGGGTCGCCACGGGGATGATGATATCAATCGGCGTTCCCACGACACCGGTCTGGATGTGGCTGGTCACGGTGCCATCCCGGTTAGCCGTCAGCGCATTGCCGACGATCATCGTATCGGGTACCTGCTCGCCAGCGGCGCCGCCTTCCGGGTTGCCATTCACCGCCAACCCCGTCTCAAAGTTGAGGTAGTTGAGCCAGCCATAGCCGCCCGCCAGGCAAGGCTCGTCGGATGGCACATTGCTGGCCACCACCAAGGTGGTGCCGGCCAACAGCATATTGACGTTCACCCGTTCACGCTCAATGGGCAGATCGACATACCAGCCTTTGCGGCGGTCATTGCAGACGGCATGGTCACGGCTTGCACAGCGCAGTCTGCGCACAAGTTTGCCCTCGGTATCCCTGTATTCTTCCAATATGGATTCTTTGAGATCTGCCCGGAATGAGGCTGCGCTGATGGCATAGCCCTCGGGCTTGTCATCAAAGCCGTAGATGGACTGCTTGCTTTTATCCGTCATATCAGCAGACCCGAACAAGCGGCCGGTGGCGACCAGAATGCGCGGCAGTTGTGTGCCGCCTTGCACCAGCTCTATGCGGGTGGTGATGGGTTGGCCCGTCAGCTGTACCACGCGCTGCACCTGGAACCGGCTCGCGGCCACATCCCACTGGAAACGCCAGACATTGCCGTCCAGATCGCCGCCGTAGAGCAAGCGGGTGGTGTTGTCGCCGGCAGGGTCGCGCAAGTAGTTGTTGATCTCACGTAGGCCGGTGCCGTTGGGGGTGGTCATTTGCGCGATGGTCGCGCCGGTGCTGGCATTGAGCACAAACACATGGTTCTTGCCGTCGGCATTGTTGTAGCCCGAGGTGAGGAACACCGCCCAGGTGCCATTGGGGTGTTTGGAGACCATAGGCCGGCCAAAGCTCAGGCCCATCTCGGGCAGGCTGGCTTCCCACAGCGGCTGGGGTTGCAGCGGGTTGGTGATGTCGAGCGCGTAGTAGCCCTTACCCCCCTTGTTGAAGCCGCCGACAAGGATGGTCTTCCAGGCGCTGCCGTCGTGGATATCGGCCACCACGGGCGAGCCATCCACAAAGTAGCGGTGGGCACTGTCGTAGTCCACACTGGCCAGGCGCGCCATCTCGGGCATCACGGCGGTGGGCACAAAGGCCCAGGCTTCGCGCGCGGCCACGGGTACCGTTCTGCCGCCGATGGTTTCTGTCTTGCGCAGATCGGTTTCGGCATGGAAGGCATGCAGCATGCCGTCATTGCCGCCCACATACACCATGGGCCTGCGGTTTTGCTGGCTCAGGCGGTAGGCGGCATAGCCGGCATCGCGGTAGCGGCGCGTGGGCTTGCCCACGTACAGGGGTTGCGAGCTAATGATGTCGCCCAGGCGGCTTTCACGCGGGCGGTAGAGCTTGCGCGCGTCGCCCAACGCAAAGTCTTCCAGGCTGCGGTCACCGCGCAGGTAGTTCACCAGATTGGCGCCTTGGGCGGCCTCCTTTTGCGCATCGTTCATCTGCGCGTACTGGGCCAGGCGGGTGCTGATGGCGGATGCTTCGAAATGGCTGCGCAGGCTGCCCAGGTTGGCGTAGGTAAATTCGGCCAGCCTGCCCCCATTCATGAAGAGAATGCGTCGGTTGTCGGTGGCCAGGTCGCGCCTGTCCAGCGCATCCTTGGCAGACCAGCCTTCGATTTGCGTGCGTTTGCCGGAGCTCAGGCCAATCTCAAAAGCCTGCAGATCGCCTGACCAGCGGCCAGTGCGGTAGGTGGCGGCATAGGCAAAGTTGTTGCCTGCCTCGGTGATCGGTGAGGTCACACCCACGCTGCCGCCAGAGCCCAGCGCCGCGCGGATATCGGCAAACACCTCTGCCAGGCCGGACTGGATGGCCGATGGGTCATTGGCGCTGAAGTACAGGCCCCGGCCATTGACGGCCGTGTGCCAGAAGTCGTCGATGGATTCCGGGCTCTCCTCATTGGCCCCATCACGCGGCCAGATCGGCCAGGTCTTGAGGCCGCTGCGCAGATCGGCAAAGTCGCCCGCGCCAGCCTTGTAGTCCTTGTGGTACTTCAACGTGCCCGATACCCCCATGCCGATCACATAGGTGCTCATATGCTGCCAGGTGGCCTTGTCATCCTCCGCCCCTGTGCCCACCGGCCGCACCTGGTTGGGCCAGCCGCGTGGGGTACTGTTCTCGTCACCGGGGCGCAGATCGGTGGCGTAGTAGTACTGCGCCACATCGGCCAGCGAGTTGCTGCTGCCGCCGGTGGCCGGGTTCAGGTGGTCCTCGTTGCAGGGCAGGCTGCCGCAGCGGGTATGGGTGGCTGGCAGGGCGGCCCAGGGGGCTGTGCCGTGCTGGGGTCTTCCGGCGGGCGGCAGTTGCGGCGCAGGTTCAAGCGGATAGCAGATCGCAGGCGATTCCAGGTCGCCATTGAACGCGACCCGTCCTGGAGGGCTGACCAGGGTACGGCCCGTTTCGGCGGTACCTGTCAGGGTCACATGGTCGGTCCAGCGGTGGCCGCTGTACACCTTCTTTCTGCCTGTGACCTCTTCGCAGGTCTCTGCCGGGCAGCGGGCCGGTCTGGTGGGATAAATCTCCGTGGAGCCCACACCCACACCACTGCAGTCGGTCACCTTGCGGGTGTAGCGGTTATAGCCAGGCACGCACAACTCACCTTGGGGCACGTCAATCGTTACAGGGCCTTCCTTCACGCACAGGTACTCCACGCCATTGGCATCGGTGCTCTCTTCGCAGGCAGCGAATTCAGCTTCAGACTGCAGGTAAGTCACACCATCGGAGGTGCTTCCGTCGAGTGAATAACAAGCGCTTGTGACATAGTCGTTTTCTGGCCTTGGCTGCGGTCCGAAGGGCAGATTTGCCAACCGGGCTGCGCAGGTGCCATAGCGCATGTCCTCCGCAGAATTTTCAAAAAAACACAAGCCCAGTTTTTTATACCCGTCCACGATCGGATCTGTGCAATTCGGAACATGGCGAACAGGATCCGATTCTCCATAGCAGGAGGTCCGCACCCAATCTGGGGCCCTGGGTGCATTGGCGACACAGGCAGAAACCAGTTCCGGCTCACTACTTACCTGTTGGCACACGCTGTAGATACAGCCGTTTTCTGGTGTCGCAACCTGCGGGGTGCAAGTGAAAGGGTTGGTGGGCGTGGGCGACGGCGGCAGCAGGCTTTCCTTGCCACGGGCCGGCGTGCAAAAACCCGATTCTGGTGGTTGGACGGGGGTGTTTTGGCACTCGGTGCCGACCCAGCCATTAGAAAAACTGGGGGCCACTGGCGTGCAGGAGGCCACGCCGCGCCAGGGGGTGGTGCGCCGCTCACAACTCAAGTCATAGTCAGGTCCGATCCCTGCATTACAAATGTTTGTCGGTGGACCCCAAGTGCTTTGGGCATCAGTGCAGCTGACAGCATAGTCACCTTCGATGCCTGCCTGGCAGTTGCGCGGTGCAACCGTACTACTCTGCGGCATGCCTCGGCCTGCGCACCGCACGTTGATGCGGCCCGGTTGGTCAGGCAGTGAACCGGGTTGGCAGGACGCCACCATTTCCGAAGCACTTTGCTGCGTGCATTCGGTATAGGTGTTGCTCGCAGCATCCCATGCCGGGGTGCTGGTCACTTGGCAGCTGTTGTCCGTCTCTCCTTCAAACCCATTGACTGCTTCGCGCGCACAACTGGTATGGCGAAAGCCGTTGGACTGGGTACCAGCTTCGCTGATGCACTGCTCTTCTGACACATAGCTTTCCTGGCGGTGGCTGCTGTCGCAATTGCTGTATTGCACCAAGGCCGTGTTGCCCCCAGCGGCCCGGATAGCAGCAGCCAGTTGGGGATGCAGGTTATTGCAGGTCAGTACCGGGCCGCTATAGGCGGGAACGGCGACGCCTTCGCAAGCAATGGTGCCCACGCCCGGTACAAACTGGCCATTGCGGCTGCACATCGAGATGCCGACATCTTCTTGGCGGGGGCCATCGCACTCCACGTTGTAGTCACCGGCCATGCCGGGGGTACAAGCCTGTACCACTTTCCAGTTGTCCCCGCCGCGCGGCTCCACCGTACAGCCGCTGGGAAAGGCTTCGCAGACCGACTTGTCCGTGGTCTTCAACTCCACTTCGCCCTGCGCCGGGTCTTTGTACCAGTAGAAGTAGCGCTTCTCGCGCACTTGACTGGCTGTGGCCCGTGCCCAAGGCGTCTGGGTTTCGGTACTCCAGGTGGTGGTGAGCTTGTTGCGGTACTGCTTTTTATTGATGTAGTTCCAGCTCAGGCGCTGCTGGTGCAGGTTCTTGGTGATCGTGTGCCTGCCCTGGGCAGTCCAGTACTGGCGGGTGCTCATCAGGTCATTGCCGCTCGAGGTCGGCGCTTTGCGGAAGATCTGCATGCTCTGGCTGACTTCCTTGCGCCACCAGATCAAATTGCCGGAATACCATTGTTGATAAAACCGGTCCTTTTTAGCGACTCGCTTATAGGTCGTCTCGGTCTTGGTGCCTCCCCCAGGCACCGTCACCCTCCAGCCAAGCGTGCAGCTGGCCAGTGCGTAATCGACATCGGCATCGTGCGCCAGGCGATAGCCACTGACCGAGCCATCGTAAATAGGACGCGGAATCAAGCCCTCTGGCGGCGTCAGCCCCAAAGGCGGCCCATCTTGCTGGCCGACCAGGGTCACACCATCGATCTGCACCGGGCCTCTGCCCTTGGTCTCTTGCCCAGTGTTCCAGTAGCCGTCGGTGGTGACGATGGTGTAGTGGCGCTGGCAGGCGGAGATGACGGGGTCGACAAAGGGCAGCATCGTGTCGTTGATGCTGTCGCTTTTGCCGGCGTAGTAACGGCCCACGCGGGCCAGGGCCTCGCGCGTGGGCGAGGTGCCGCCCGTTTTGGCGCTCTGGATGGTCTGGAACCAGGTCTGCTTGTCAGTGCCCCAGAAATCCTTCACCGGCAGGAAGTGGCTGTGCGCGCCCGAGCCGGGCTTGGCCACCGTCATGAAGCCGATGCGGAAGTTGTCGTTCAGCGTGCCAAAGGCCAGGCTGACGGAGGACTTGGCCATGTTGATGCGCGTGCGGTAGTAGCTGTACCAGATGGCAAAGTTGCGCTCTTGTGCCGCCGTGATCCTCACGCGCGACCAGCGCCCCGTCACACGACCATTGGGCACCCCGCTGACAAACATGTTGACCAAGTCGCTGACTTGCACGCTGCCGTCATCATCGAACAGTTTGGGCTCTGCGGGCCAGGTACAGGTTTCTTCGCGTTCCCAGCTGGGCATGGTGGGGAAGCGGCTGTCGCGAGGCGTCCAAACGAAGTGATAGGCACGCTGCGGTGGATCGACGTAGAGGTCTCGGCTGCGCGTATTAGCGTCGTATGCCTGAAATGAGGTGGCGAGATTGACGACGCCCTGCGACTGGTCGTAGCCGTCCTTCCAAGCTGCGGAGAAAGTGGGCACGGGCATGTCGGTGGTGCCATCGGCCTGCTTGGGCAGCGGGTAGCTGGTATCGGGGTTGTAGTAAAGCGCGTTGCACAGCGCGCTTTTGTAGCCCACCGGGAAGTACTTGGTTTCACGCCGCTCCCAGCCATCGGGCATGTGGCTCCATTTCATCGAATCCGAGGTGTCGAGCAGCAGCATCACATTGGGCTTGGTCTGGTCGCCCAGAATGCCCAGCGGGATATCGGCAATATCGACCGCATCGCTGGATGTGGAGTCGGCGGCTGCGTTACTGGCAAACAAGCCAGCCACTACGGTGGCGGCAGCGAGCATGGCCCACAGGCTTGCGGCCCGGGGCCATCGCAGCGGGGGTTTGAATTTTTGAAGCATTTCCCTCTCCTTGGTTCTCGTCGTTGGCTGCTGCCCGGGAGTAAGGGGCATGCCAGGGGGCGCGCCTGCGCGCTGCAGTCATCAATACACGGTCATCTGCACATAGCTCACGGTGGCGCGCGGGCCCACTGCACGCGCGCTGATGCGGTACATGGGCCGGTCATTGCAGGGCACTACGCTGCCAGGGCTGTCGGATGAGCCGGGGCAGCCCGTGCCTTCGGGTGCCACGCACGATTGGCCTGCGGCATTCAGTGGGCCCGCTGCGCTGCACAGGCGATGGATCATGTAGCGCACTTCATTGCCCAAGCCGTCATCGGCGGTGGCTTGTTTGCCACTGGCATCCCATAGCAGCTCCTTGGCCGCGACCCTGGGGTCGAAGCTGGCAAAGTAGCCTGCGCCGGCGTTGTCACCGTCCAGCGCCGCGCCGTTTTGCGACAGCTGATCGAGTTGTGCCAGCCCATACTCCAGGCCCAGGTCGGCACCGGTAGTGGCTGTTTGTTTGAGTGCCAGGCTGCCCGCGATGGAAGAGCCCGTCGTGGTGGTACGCACCAGCGCCAGGCTGGTGAGCGTCATTACCAAAAGCACGACCAGTGCGACCAGCAGCACGACGCCGCGTGCGCTGTGTGGACGCGTGGCGGGAAATGGTTGGCGGTATCGGATCGTCATGGTGCTAGTTGCCCCCACAGGGTGTTGCGCAGCGGGATCACGCTTTCGTAGACGCGGTAGCGGTAGTGCTTCCAGTCCGAGTCGGGCGCGTCGTCATCTGTCCAGAACTGCTTGCTGCCACTGGCCCAGCGTGGTGGGCTTTGGGTGACCTCGTCACGCTCGTACTGTGAGCTGCGTACTACCACCGCTATGCGTACGGCAAGCACCTTCTCCCAGTCCGGTTCGGTGTTGGAGCCGGTCGACGACGGCGAAGCTGTCCACTCAGCCCGGTTGTCAATCTGGCCATCTCCGTTGATGTCATAGCCATACTCCGCCTGAAACCTGAGCACATCGTGTGCGACAGACACACTGCTCTCGCTGGTCTCGTTCAGAAAGTTGTAATAGACCAGCTCATTGCCCTGCAGGCTCCAGACGTGCAACTGCGGCTCGGGACCCAGGTTGTAAAGCGCCCCTTCACCCAGGCTGGTGGTGCCGCCATCGAGCATGTTGCGGCGGCTGCCGCCGTTAAAACGAGGGGTTACGCTAGTCCCGGTATAGAAGTTGCTATAGCTTCCGGCACCCTGGCTTACCCGCTTGTCGGGATAGGGTTCGCTGCCCGAATCCGTAGCCACCGTGGAGCGGGCGCCAGCGGTGATTTCCATCAGCAAGCACTCTTGGGTATTGGTGTCTGAGGTACCCACGGCCACATCGCCGGCATGCAAGCCGGCATTGGATTTCTCCATGCTGAAGACGCCGTTGGCACTGGCCTCGTAGCGTGAGCCCATCACCATGTTGGCGGACGAGCCGGTGAGCACCCACAACTGCGTATTTCCACTGGTGGCTGTGATACGCACAGGCACTAGCGGGAACGTAAAGGCGCGGCCATTGTTATGCGCCTGCACCGAGCAGCCCAAATGCCGAGGCTCCATCGAAGCAAAGCCCAGGCCGGCGGAGCGAATATCACGCTCGATGCTGAACAGTGCCAATGCGCCAGCGCTTTGGGCGTTGCTCACAGAGGAGACCGTACGGCGCTGCTTCTCTGACACGCCATAGAGCTGGTAGATGACAAGCATGCTGGCCAGGCCAATAGCTAGGCCAATCAGGATTTCGATGATGGAAAAACCAGCTTGGCCTTGTAGCGAGCGTTGCGGATGGCGGCATCCTGCAAGCCGGATCCGCTGCAACCAGGCCATGCTGCCTGTGTCCATAGGATGGAGGCTAGTGCACATAGGCCTGAATCTGGTAATTGCGCAATGCCGCGTCCTGCGGGGACAGCCAGCACAGCGTGACCGTCACTTGGTTCAACCCATTGCTGGTATTCACCAAAATCTGCTGCCTTGTCGGCACTCCACCTGGCAGGCCCTGCACATGTTGTGGGCCACCTCGCGCGGCAGACAGCAAATTGAGGACGTCGACGTTTTCTGCCTGCTTCCCGCTGAAACTGCAAAGCTCCAAGCTGCCATCCGGCTGGTGCTGCATATTTTGCAGAGATGCAGCCAGCGCCTCAGGCGAGCTGCGATCCACCCGAAGAGAGATGGCCTGCACAATCTGGGCTGCATACATACCTGCCTCAGTGCGGTAATGCGCCTGGCCCGACCAGTTAACCGATCGCGCAGTAAGCCCGGCAATGCCCAGAATGCCAAACACGATGATCATGATGGCGACCAATGACTCGATCAGCATCATGCCCCGCTGGCCACTTGCCGCCGCATATGCAGGCGCGGTCATACGAGGCATCAGCATTTGCGGTTGTCTCCGTCGGCACTGACAGCTGGGTCACACATGCGCACCTGGCCACCGGGCGAGATAAGCACGCGCAGACAGCGCTGGGCGCCACTGTCTTCGAGACAGGTCGCATTGGTGGGCTTGAAGTTCACCGCATTGGCTTGCGGGGTCCGGCCCACGCTGTCAAAGGTGACGGTGCTTTGTTCCGCCTCCACAGTCAGGCCGGTTGCACTTTCCACGGTTTTGCTGGCGATTTGTGAGTTGCCTACCGTGACTGTCCAGCCCAGGTTGCTGTCAGTCATGCCAAGGGCCACATAGGCATTGCGGCGCAGCGCTTCGGCCCGCGCCAGTTGCGCACCATCGTAGTAGGCTTGGGCGGCCGCGCGGATTTTAGAATCGAGGATGTAAACGGAGACCGATGGGATGGCCAACAACAGCAAAAAGACAGTGAGGGCCAAGCCCACCATCAGCTCGATCAATGTAAATCCCAGGTTGGAACGCTGCCAGGCCATCAGCAGCTCCCGTCTCTTCGGATGGACCAGCAGCCCGTGCCTTTGGTCCAGCCAGGTGGCACGCTGGCAGTATTGCGGGCACCTTCGTGGGTCAGGACAAATTCGAAGCCGGACATGGATCCCTTGCCTATAGCCTTGACGGTGTAGCTGCTCCCCAACGGAAAGCACCTGTAGTCCCAGCGTTTGGTATCCGGTGGTGCGGCGGCTACCTTGCTATCACAAGCTTTCCTGTACGTTCGGTTGTCCTGGAAGAACTGCTCCATCTTGGCGCCCATATCGGCCAACGGAGTGATGCCTTCCACAATCTGGCCACGCTTGATGTACTCGCTGTAACTGGGCAGGGCAATCGCCGACAGAATCGCCACAATGGCGACCACAATCATGACCTCGATCAGCGTGAAGCCGCGCCGCGCGGGCGCGATTGCCAGACGCACGGCACGGCGGCTTGCAGGTTGAGCCGGCAGCCATTGGCCTGCTGCTTGAAACACCATCATTACACCCTCCCTCACCCGCTTGCGCGTGGCGCTGCGATCCTCTAGACCATTGGATGAAGAGATCGCATTGAGGCATGGAGATGAGCAGCCACCGACCCAATCATCAATAGAATTTATTGATATTTAGAAATTCATATTATTTCCAACAAGGCCGCATCATAGGGGATGCCTGGTGTTTTCTTACCAATAACTTACGTCAATAGATATACCAAGATTCAATAACTACGCTGAAGATCAGCGCAGAGTCACGGAGCAGCGGCTCGGCGCTTGGCCACACCGACATCTGCAGGCAAGGAAGTTTTGATAGCAACGCAAGCGACAAATCATCGGACGCTGGCATTAACACCAGCAGTGGGCCGCGCCCAGCCCGTAGCCCGGCTTTGCGTGGCGTCGCGGCGCAATGTTGATACATTCAATTTCATGTATCTGCTCACAAAATCCAGAATGCCGTTGCAAATGCGCATCTTGAGAAAGATCAAGCTTACAGATGCGCTGCGGTGGAAGGCCACGAGGACAGCCCCCGACCACAGCGGCAGTGCAAAGGACCGCCGGTGCAAACCGAGCAGGTAACGCAGCCGGTCGGCTTTGGCGCAGCCGCTGAGAAGCGGGGTGCAGCATCCACGCTGCCTGCGTTGGCGCAGGGACAGGCAGCGTGCTCTGCAACCGGCGTTGGTCAGCCCGCTTGCAAGGCCTTGAGCAAGGTGGCAGCGTTGGCCTCGACCATATCGACATAGGTGGCAGCGGGGCCACCTGCAGGCGACAGCGCATCGGAGTAGAGGCGGCCACCGATGGCAGCACCCGTCTCGCGCGAAAGCTGTTCGAGCAGGCGCGGGTCGGAGATGTTCTCCAGGAAAATGGCGCCGATGCGCTCTTCGCGCACCTGCTTGACCAGCGCCCCCATGTCGCGGGCCGAGGGCTCGGATTCGGTCGACAGGCCGCGCACCGGCACAAAGCGCAGGCCATAGGCCTGGGCAAAGTAGCCAAAGGCATCATGGGTGCTGACGACGGTGCGCCGCGCTGCGGGCACGGCGGCAAAGCGCTGGCGCAGGCTGGCATCCAGCGCAGTCAGGCGGGCAATGTACTGGGTGGCCTGCTGGTCGTAGCGGGCCGCGTTGGCCGGGTCTGCCGTGGCCAGGCCCTTGGCGATATTGCGCACATAGACGATGGCGTTTTTCACATCCTGCCAGGCATGGGGGTCGTTGGGGCCATGGTGGTGGCCGTGCCCATGGTCGTGGTCATGCCCCGCCTTGTCAGCGCCGTGGTCATGCCCGTGGTCCTGTTTGTGATCGTGTCCTTGGCCCTTGGGCAAGGCGCGTACCGCAATGCCCTGCGATGCGATGATCTCCTGGCCTTGGAAGCCTGCGGCCTTCTTGAGGCGCGGCAACCATCCTTCAAAATCCAGGCCATTGGAAACCAGCACTTTGGCCTGCTGCAGCTGGCGCGCCTGCTGCGGTGTGGGCTCAAACACATGGGCATCGCCATCAGGGCCGACGAGCGCAGAGACGGTCACCAAGTCACCGCCCACCTGGCGCGTCAGATCCTGCAAGATGGAGAAGCTGGCCACGACGGGCAGCGGCTGGCCCGCAGCCCAGACGGAGCCGGCGGGCAGGGCGCTGGTCAGCGCCAGTCCCAGCATCGCGCGGCGGTTCAGGTAAAAGTTGCTCATTCGGATACTCCCATTGGTTCAGACACAGAATCGTTGCCCGGCCTGTGGCGCTGCGCGCGCACGCTGCCCAGCCGGCCCAGGCACAAGGACAGCAGGTACAGGCCGCCAAGGCTCAAGGTGATGGCGGCCGATGCCGCAATGCCCGCGTGGTAGGACAGCAGCAGGCCCAGCACGCTGCCGGCCATCGCGATACCGGTGGACAACGCCATCTGCAGGCCCACACCGCGCAGCCAGAACCGCGCACTGGCGGCGGGCAGCACCACCAGGGCCACGGCCATCAAGGTACCCAGCGAATGGAAGCCCCCCACCAAGTTGAGCACGAGCAAGAGCATGAACAGCGCATGGCTGATGCTGCCCATGCGCCCCTGCAGGCGCAAAAAGCCGGGGTCCAGGCATTCCATCAGCAAGGGCCGGTACATCAGCGCCAGGCCCAGCATCGACAGGCTGGCGATGGTGGCGGTCAGATACAGGGTGGGATCGTCCAGCGCCAGCACCGAGCCGAACAGCACATGCAGCAGATCCACATTGGAGCCGCGCAGCGAGACCAGCAACACGCCCAGCGCCAGCGAGATCAGGTAGAAACCGGCAAAGCTTGCGTCTTCGCGCAAGGCGGTGTAGCGGGTCACCACACCCGAGAGCATGGCCACGACCAGTCCCGCTGCCAAACCGCCGATCGTCATCGCCGGCAAGGACAGGCCAAACAGCAAATAGCCCAGGGCCGCGCCCGGCAAGATGGCATGTGACATGGCGTCGCCCACCAGGCTCATGCGGCGCAGCAGCAAGATGGTGCCCAAGGGCGCAGCCCCAGCACTCAGGGCCAGGCAGCCGGCCAGCGCGCGGCGCATGAAGCCGTAGTCCACAAAGGGATGCCACAACAGCTCGGCCATCATGCGCGCCTCCTGGCGGCAGCGCGCGCTGCCAGGCCCGGCAGCACATCGGCGGTGTCGCCCCAGGCCAGCTGCGTCCCCGCCAGTGCCAATGCCTGCGGGAAATACCGCTGCACCATCTCGCGGTCATGCAGCACGGCCAGCACCGTTCTGCCCCGCGCATGCCACTGCTGCAACAGCTGCAGCAGCACATCGACGGAGGGCTCATCAACGCCGGTGAACGGCTCGTCCAGCAAGATCACCGGCGGGTTCTGTACCCAGAGCCGGGCAAAGCGCATGCGCTGAAACTGCCCGCCCGAGAGCTCGGCAATCCAGCGCGGCTGCCAGCCCTGCAGACCTACCGTTGCCAGCGCTGCACCGATCTGCGCGCGCTGCGCATCGCTGACCGCCCCCAGCGCGCCCGTTTGCGCCCACAGGCCCAGGCTGACGAAGTCTTCCACGCTGATGGGGAAGTCACGCTCCACCTCGCAGGCCTGCGCCAGATAGCCCAGTGCCGCACGCGGATAGCGGCAGCGCAGCGACCCTTGCATGGGCGCGAGCAGCCCCAGCAAGCCTTTGAGCAGGGTCGATTTACCGCCCCCGTTGGGGCCGACGATGGCCGTCATCGATCCGGCCGCAAACTGCCCGCTGACACCGCGCAGTGCCAGCCTGCCGCCATAGCCCAGGCCCAGGTTGGAGAGTTCAAAGTCCACGCTGCAGCCCGGCACTGGCAAAGGGGGAACGGACTGCATCATGGCTGTTGTACCGCCCATGCCACCACGCCCCATAACAGCGCGCTCAGGCCCAGCGCCAGCAGGCAACGTGCCAGCGCCGAGGCCTGCAAGGCGCTGCGGCGCCTGGTTGTGTGTATTGATCCCATAGCTCGCCCATTCGCAGGTGTCGCGCACCCAGTTTGCCTGGGCGGCGCGGGCTAAACACCCGGCACATTCCAAAAATGTGATGTTATAACATCAAAACACCAGACTCACGAAAAAAGCGCGGCTCTGCCTGACCACGGCGGCCAAGCGGTGCGGGAAGAAACGCGGTACAGGAAAGGGAGAGAAACAGCGATCCGGCGCGCTAAGCGGCGGGCGCAGCAGCGCAGCGGCTGCAGGTGCCATGCATCTCGACATGGGTGCTGCTGGGCCGGAAGCCGTTGGCCTTGGACCAGGTCTTGAGGCGCCGCTCTACCGCAGGCTCCAGGAACTCATCGACCTGGCCGCAGCTATCGCAGATGGCGAACACCACGAGGCCATGGTCATGGCCTTCGGCATGGGCATGCGCGCAGACCACAAAAGAGTTGAGGCTTTCCACCCGGTGCACCAGGCCGTATTCGATCAGCTTGTCCAGCGCGCGGTAGACCTGCTGGGGCGCACGCAGGCCCTCGTCACGCAGCTGGTCCAGCAAGGCATAGGCACTGGCTGGATTGGCCTCACGCGCAAGCGCTTGCAGCACCAGGGCTTGGTGCTTGGTCAACTCGGGCGGGGGCGTTTTGGCGGCTGTGGACATGGTGACAACAAAGGCAGAGGCCCGAGTTTAGCCGCTCTGCTGTGCGGACGCTGCCAGCGGGGGCTCCGCAGCGGCGCGCTCCTGCTCTTGGGCGGCTTGCAGCAACCAGCGCTGCACCGCCTGCCAATGCGCATCGCCGTACAGGCGCCTGAAGCGCCGCGTCTCCTCCAACTCCGCATTGCGCCAGACCGCCAGCCGCTGCGCGATGTAGTCCGCGCTCAAGGGGATGGCGCATTCGACGGTGATGCAGTGCCGCCACTGCGCGTAGGTTCGGGGAATCATCGCTGTCCTTTCCACATCTCAACAGCTGCCAACCCCGGTTCCCAGTGAACGCTTGAGAAAAATCAGCTTGGATTTGTTATGTTATAACATATCGAATCGTCAACACAGGTACCACCCAGCGCTGACCGGGGCATGCAGCAAGCCGCCCGAGCCAGCGCAACCCCGCATTCCACGATGACTTCCACCGCCCTCTCCTATCCACTGGCAACGGCACGCCCAGCCAAACTCCCCGTCACCGTGCTCTCCGGTTTTCTGGGGGCCGGCAAAACCACGCTCCTCAATCACATCCTGAACAACCGCGAAGGCCGGCGCGTGGCGGTCATCGTCAATGACATGTCCGAAGTCAATATCGACGCCGCCCTGGTGCGCCAAGGCGGGGCCGAGCTGTCGCGCACCGATGAGAAGCTGGTGGAGATGAGCAATGGCTGCATCTGCTGCACCCTGCGCGAGGACCTGCTGGTAGAAGTCAGCCGCCTGGCCCGCGAAGGCCGCTTTGACCAGCTGGTGATCGAGTCCACCGGCATCTCCGAGCCATTGCCGGTGGCCGAGACCTTTACCTTTGCCGGCGAGGACGGCCGCAGCCTGGGCGATGTGGCGCAGCTGGACACGATGGTCACGGTGGTCGATGCCTTCAACTTTCTGCGAGACTACAGCTCGCGCGACCACCTGCGGGCACGCGGCCAATCGCTGGGGGATGAGGACCAGCGCACCGTGGTCGACCTGCTGGTCGAGCAGATCGAGTTCTGCGATGTGATCGTGCTCAACAAGGCCGACCTGGTGTCTGACGCAGAGCGCGAGCAACTGATGGGCATCTTGCGGGGCCTGAACCGCCGCGCCCGCATTGTGCTGGCCGTGTTTGGCCAGGTGCCGCTGCACAGGGTACTGCAAACAGGTTTGTTCGATTTTGAGCAGGCATCCCAGGCCCCTGGCTGGCTGCAGGAGCTGCGCGGCAGCCACCAGCCCGAGACGGAGGCCTATGGCATTGCCAGCTTTGTCTACCGCGCCCGCCGCCCCTTCCACCCCGAGCGCTTTTTTGCGCTGATCAACCAGGAATGGCCAGGGGTGGTGCGCTCCAAAGGCTTTTTCTGGCTGGCCAGCCACCCGACGTTGGCCGGCCAGTGGTCACAAGCCGGTGCCGTGGCGCGCCACAGCGCGGCTGGCTACTGGTGGGCCGCCGTGCCCGAAGAGCGCTGGCCGCAGGACGAAGAGGCGCTGGCCCTGATCCGCAAAGCCTGGGACGACCGCGTAGGCGACGCCCGCCAGGAGCTGGTGTTGATCGGCATGGACATGGACGAGCCGGCGCTGCGCGCGCAGCTGGACAGCTGCCTGCTGAGCGATGCGGAGATGGCGCAGGGGCCCGCGGTGTGGACGGGGTGGCGGCATTCGTTTGTGGATTGGCCCGACAGCAAGATCTAACAGGCACCCACAAGCGCGAAGACCCATGCAGCCTTACAGCGCCTTGTAAACCGCCAGGGTCTCCGCTGCGCAGCGCTGCCAGGAGTAGTTGGCCGCCCGCTCCAAGCCCTTGGCACTGGCATCGCGCAGCCATGCCTCGTCTCCAAGATGGCGTTGCAGACCGCGCAGAATGTCGTCCACGTCCAGCGGGTTGACCAGCGCCGCTGCACCGCCCGCCACCTCGGGCATGCAGGAGGCATCGGAGGTCAGCACCGGCGTGCCGCTGGCCATGGCCTCCACGATCGGCAGGCCAAAGCCTTCATAGAGCGAAGGGTAGGCGAACAGGCGCGCGCCCGCATAGAGCATGGGCAGGTCGGCCTGGTCGACATAGGACAGGTAATGCAGCCAGCCCTCGTTGGCCGCTTGCTCCATGCGGCGGTGTATGTCTTCGGATTTCCAGCCCTTGCCGCCTGCCAGCACCAGCGGACAAGCCTTGCGCAAGGCCGGGTCCAGTTGCGCATAGGCTTCCAGCAAACGGCCTATGTTTTTACGCGGTTCGATCGTGCCCACATACAGCGCGTAGCTGCGCGGCTGCAGGCCATGCTTGGCCAGCACAGGGGCCAGTTCGGCATCGCTGCGCGGATGGTAGGCGGCATCCATACCCAGGCCAATGGCCGTGACCTTGTCCGCCGACCAGCCAAAGTGCTGGATGAATTCCTGGCGCACCGTTTCCGTATCGGTGATCACATGCTCGGTGTGCCTGAGGCTGCTGCCAAAGGCCATGTTCATGAATTCCACCCGCGCCTGCGGGTGGAACTCGGGGTAGAACACATGCGAGAGGTCATGCACGGTATTGACCGTGCGGCCTGGGAAAGGCGGAACCAGGTAATTGGGCGAGTGAAAAATGGCCTGCCCTTCCCCGCGTACTCGCCAACGCGAAATGGCAGGCATCAGCGCTTGGTACACCCGCACTGCTGCGCGGTTGGCCGACAAGGTGCTACGCAGACGCGTGAATAAGGTGGGCGCAGTGTTGGGGGTGGTTTGCACACCAGGCGCCGGGACGGTGGGACTTGGACTCTGTCCACCGAGCGCCGCCAACGGATCTGCCACCCAATGGCCATGTGAGAAGTAGCGCAAACGGTCTACATCAGGGTGCTGGCGCAGCTGGCTGGCCAGCTCGTAGCTGTAACGCCCAATGCCGGTCAACGGCGCATGGAGCGCATCAGCGCCCAAGATGATGTCTAAACCCATAAGGTCCTTCAAGCCCGCAGCATCCAGCGCAGGGTGTCTTCCAGTTGGTAGCTGCGCCACTCACCGATGGCCTGCTCCAGCGCTGTGGTGTCAGCGCGCAAGATGCGCACCTCGTTGGCACGTACAAAGGCCGGATTCACCCGTACTTCCATGGTGTGACCGCTGATCTGCTGCACCTGTTCCAATACGTCGCGCAGCGACCAGGTGCGGCCCGAGCCGACATTGAACACCCCACCTACTGCAGTGCCCTGCGCGGCGCTATCCAGCAAGCGCACATAGGCGGCCGCCACATCGCGTACGTCAGAAAAATCGCGGTCCACATCCAGGTTGCCCAGCTCGATCACGTCGGCCTTGCGCAGCGCATGGTCCACGATCTTGGGGATCAGAAACTGCGGCGACTGGCCCAGGCCCGTGTAGTTGAACGGCCGCACCAGCACCACCGGCAACTGCGGCAGCCACAGCCGCGCCATGTATTCCATCGCGAGCTTGCTCACGGCGTAGTCATTGGCAGGGTTGGCGGTGGTGCTCTCGGGCAAGCCACCTTCATGGCTGTTGCCGTAGATGTTGGCACTGCTGGCCAGCAACACGCACTGCGGCTTGACAGGCAAAGTACTCAAGGCCTGCAGCAGGTGGCGGGTGCCCACCACATTGACGCGGTAGAAGTCATCCGCCGAGCCGTGGCCCACAAACGCAATCGCTGCCAAATGCACCACCGCCTGCGGACTGATCTGGTGAACAGCGCTTTTCAGCGCTGCCTCGTCGAGCAAATCCGCCTGCAGGCACTGCGCTGCTGGAATCAGCCCAGCGCCACCGGACGCGGAGCGATCAAGCGACCAGACATCCCAGCCAGCAGCGCGCAGCAAGGGCACCAGATGCTGACCGGTAAACCCCTGCGCACCTGTCAGCAGTACCCGCTTTTGGGCTGCTGCACCCACGGCATTGGCAGCGGCGTTCATCAGAACGAGAACCCGGCTTGGTTGCGGCGCATATCGGCCTCGACCATCATCTGGCAGAGCTGCTCCAGGGAGGTATGCGGCTCCCAGCCCAGCTTGGCCTTGGCCTTGGCGGGGTCGCCAATCAGCAGCTCCACCTCAGCTGGGCGGTAGAACTTGGGATTGACGCGCATCACCGTCTTGCCGGTGGCAGTATCAATGGCGGTCTCTTCCTCAGCCTTGCCTTGGAAATCCACATCCATGCCGGCGCCCTTGAAGGCCATGCGCACGAAGTCGCGCACGGTCTCGGTGCGGTTGGTGGCCAGCACAAAGGTGTCGGGCTCATCGGCCTGGAGCATGCGCCACATGCCTTCCACATATTCCTTGGCAAAACCCCAGTCGCGCTTGGCGTCGATATTGCCCAGCTCCATCACATCGAGCTTGCCCAGCTTGATCTTGGCGACGCTGTCGGTGATCTTGCGGGTGACGAACTCGCGGCCGCGCAGCGGGCTTTCGTGGTTGAACAAAATGCCGCTGGCGCCAAAGATGCCATAGCTCTCACGGTAGTTCACCGTCATCCAGTGCGCATACAGCTTGGCAACACCATAGGGGCTGCGCGGGTAGAAAGGCGTGTCTTCCTTCTGGGGCACCGCTTGCACCTTGCCAAACATCTCCGAGGTGCTGGCCTGGTAAAAGCGCACCTTGGGATTGACGATACGAATGGCTTCCAACAGGTTCACGGCCCCCAGACCGGTGATTTCTGCCGTGGTCACTGGTTGCTCGAACGACACACCGACAAAGCTCTGCGCCGCCAGGTTGTACACCTCGGTGGCTTCTGTGGTCTGCAACAGGCGGATGCTGGACGACAGATCGGTCAGGTCGTACTCGACGAGATGCAGGTTGGGGTGGTTCTGGATGCCCAGCTCTTCGATGCGCCAGAAATTGACCGAGCTGGTGCGGCGGAAGGTGGCGTAAACGGTGTAGCCCTTGGAGAGCAGGAGTTCGGCCAGGTAGGCCCCGTCTTGGCCGGTGATACCGGTGATGATGGCTTTTTTCATTGGATGTACATAAATAATATTCTGACGACGCGAAAGCATACATCAGGATGGCAAGATTTCGGAAATCTCAATCATTGCAGCAGCCTTCATATCTTCGTGCTGCAGCGGCATACTATCAACTAAATTAAAATATACCCATTACTCATTCTCACTATGTTAACACCTGCCACTGGAGATAACCAGTTAAATATTCTCAAACTTCAACCTTGGTAGCAATACGCTGAAGTAGCTGCGCTGCGCTTTGCCCCCAAGTCTGCCACGGCATGTGCTTAGAATTTCTTTCCTGGCGATTGTCAAATGAAGCTACATAACTGCTGATCACTGCTTCCAGCCCAGCTGCAGAATTAAAATATATAGCGTAATCACCGGCCACCTCACGAAACACCGGAATATCGCGAGCAATAATTGGGAGATCAATTTGAGCAGCCTCAATCAAGGGCAATCCAAACCCCTCACCATAAGAGGCGGCAATCAAACAATCCGATTGCGCATATACTTTTGCAAGATATTCATCACTTATTCCTTGCAACCAAAAGAGCCTCTCACCGAGCTGGGGATGTCCTTGTAAGTCATCCACCAGTCTGTCTACCTTCCACCCCTGCTTTCCAACAAACACTAGGTTGAAATCGGTAGAAGAGTTCCATAAGGCGTTGGCCGCATCCAAGACTTGAGCGTGCCCTTTACGTGGCTCCACTGTCCCCACCATCAGGAAGGTCGGACGCATGGAAAGTTTATCGAGTGTTTCCGATGAATCGGCCGGCAGTCCTTGGCTGGGAGTAGAACTTTCAATGTCCGCCCCCATGTGAAACCAGTCAATCTGCGGCAGATTTGTTGATCCTTGTTTTCGACACCATGCTTTGAACTCATCCGCGACAGACTGCGATATACAAATGACCCCATCAGTCTGCGCAGCCACGCTTACCCAACGGGAATGGTTTGCTTCAGCACCTTCGGGAAAGAACTGCGGCATCGTGATGGGCAGCAAGTCATACAGCACAAATCGCACATCGACGCCGTGATTACGTAAAGTCTGATAAAAGGGCGACTGATAGATCTGCACTTGCGGCTGCATATCTAGCGCCAAAAATATATCGCCGGAAGCGTAATCAATGGCGGCATCCGGATCAGCCGCATACGCGCCTGGCTTGCCCAAAAAACTCTGAACAAATTGATCAGCGTAGCGATAACCGAGTTTTTCTGTCGTCGCGTAAACGGCTCGGACTTCATAGGCATCCGGCGGGTGTGAAAGCCATTCATGGAGAATGCTGCGTACTACACGTTGAATCCCGGTTCGGGCGTCGCGCTGCACCAGCTCTGAGATATCGACCAATAACTGCGGTTTGGCAGCTCTGTGGTTACGCGCAATGGCCTGCGACAGGCCCATCAAGTCCAGGCTTGCATCTTCCGCCGCCATCTGCGCAATGGCGGGCAGCAGATCCAACCGAACAGATGCCTCTGTCACGGTCGTCTTTGAGACCAAGTCCTCCAGCGCTGCAATGGTTCGGAGCGCCGAGTTCTCCCAGGAAAACTGGGTTGCCTGCCTTAAAGCGTGCGCCCGAAGCTCTTGGTGGAAGTCTGCATCGGTCAACGCTTCGGCCATCTTTTGCGCTATGTCTGCGGGATCATACGGATCAAAGAGCGCTCGCTCCCATCCTATGACCTCGGGAACACTGGTAGTGTTGGCCCCAATGGTGGCTGCACCACAGGACATGGCCTCCAGTGCCGGCAAGCCAAAGCCTTCATGCCAGGACGGAAACACATAGAGGGCACATTGGCAGTACAACTGCACCATGTCGTCATCGCTGATGCGTCCCGTAATCACCACCTCAGCCTGGCCCAATCCGCAGTCGCGTATATGGGCCTCTAGCTGCTCACGGTGATCTGGTGGCAACCCACCGGCCAGTACCAATTGATGGGCATGGCGCAAATCAGTTGAGAGCTGCGCAAATGCGCTGATGAGGCCTCTATGGTTCTTACGCTCATCCGTTGCACCGGAATACATCACAAAGGGCTTGCGAATACCCAAGCGCCTTTGCAAATCACGTGTTTGCTCGGCTGAATAGCTCACCGGCCTGAAGCAGGGGTCTATCGCCGAGGAAATGTTGACGACGCTATGTGAATCCACCTGAAGGTGCGTGATGGCTTCTTGCCTTGCAGATTCAGATATGGCCAACAGCAAATCTGCCTTTTTCGCTTGCGCAGTACAGGCTAAGTAGTGATCACGATAGACCGTGTCGTTGTCCAGATAGGTGGATGCCTGGATCAACGGGATCGCATCGTAAAACGTGACCGCTACCGGGCACCCCGCCCGCTCATGGACACTGTGCACCGAGTTGTCGCCGAAGCCGTCGTAGAGACTGCTGATGTGCACCGCATCAGGCTGAATCTGGCAAATGGCCTCTTCTCTGATGATGGCTGCAATACCTCGGCGCACCGCATTTTCTGGCTCGCTGCTATTTACCGGCGCGAGCGCATGCCAGACATGGATGTGATTGGCTGGTATCCATGGCTTAAACGCATCACGTATCGGCCGAATCGTTTCAGCCAGCATGCCATTGAGCAACAGATGAATCTCATGTTCACCCTTGTTTTTAGCCATCGCCAAGGCCAGCGCAAGCGTGTACCGGCCTATCCCTCTGTGCCGACTCGCAGACTGCGCTCCTTGAAGATCAATCAAGATTCTCATGGTCTTAGCCTCTCAAACGAGCAATTTCTTGCTCCAATGCAGTGTGCACTTGCTTTGCGCGGGGTGAGAGATCGGCAATGGTGGGGTGATCGGCACTCATCTCGCTGACAGACACAGGTTCGCACAGCAGACCTCTTGAGATAGCCTTGTGACGCAAATGCGCATGTAGCCAAGGCAACTGGCTGATGGCTCGGTTTATCCAGTCGCTGAGACGAGGATATTGCAAGACTTTGTCCATCATGAAAGTCATAGGCGAAGCAACAAAGGCGCCCATGCCTCGCAACGGCGCTGTCACCTTCCAAGACGCGCTATGGAGCAAGGCGTCCCGCGCCGCTTGGGTCGCAGCCAATTCAGCGTGCAAGGACTGCAGCTCACTTCGAAAGGCCGATAACTCACCTCGCAGCAGTTGCAAGTCACGCTGCAATACTCGCACATTGCCTTGGAACAGCTGAATGTCACCGCGCGTGCTTGCCAACGCTGCCTCTGTGGCAAGACTCTTCAAACGCGTTTCGTGGTGTGCCGCCATTAACTCGTTCTGACGCTGGTCGAAGCGATGGGCTAGGCTGGGCAAATCCACGCCCCTTTGCACGTTGAAAACGCTATCGAATGATGCCATGACCTCCGGGGTCGCTGATTTCTGCGCCACCACCCCATAGTCTGGACTGACATGGTTGAGCACATCCATCAGTGAAATATCAGAGCGCGAGTGTATGTCATCGGGCTCTTGCAATCTCAGCGTACTCACACGCGCAAAACCGTGGTGGCTGGGTAGAAATTCCAGCAGCAGCGGAGGGATGGGGCGTTGGTGCGTCGGATCCAGATAGAAATTGGCCGTCCCTACCACAACATTTTCAGGATTAGGGGTTTCAAGGATTAGCAAACCTCCTGGCTTAAGAACGCGCAGTGCCTCTCCAACCAGTTTATCGAGCAATTCAAAAGGAATATGTTCAGCAACATGAAACCCCGACACGACGGCCAATGACGAGTCAGGCTGCGCACTCAGGTAATCGATGGCATCGCTTTGAGTGACCGACAAGCCGCGCTCAATGCATGCCTGTAGCATGCCCTCATCCAGATCTACCCCACGGGCTTCAAAGCCATGTGATTGAGAAAGCTGCAGCCATTCGCCTCGACCGCATCCAAGGTCTAGCACCCTGGCGGGTGTATACAAAGCCAGCAGCGGACTAATGTATGGAATATATACCTTCAACCGCTCCAGAATGAGTTCGCGAGAACCCCTGTGGCGATCTTCGAAGGCGCGGTAAAAATTATCGGAGCTCATGCAATACACTTTGCTTCTGGAGGTATCCAGCAATTACCCTCGAATGGAGTCCGATTGATATTCAGCACATTGAACACTAGTGCAAGATCACGCCATTCATAGTTGGCGGCCAAATGGGTGTCTGACTTATGCAAGGCGGTTGCAATGGAATATGATCCAGGGCCAAGATTTGCGGGAAATGTGAACTGCACACGAACACAGCCATCTCTCACATGGGCATCCAAATTTAAACCCAGGTGGTGCGTGTTGGTACCAAAGATAGTTTGACCCAGCCGGTCTTTGATGGAGTAACCAAGTACGAGGCCCGGAAGGATTGCACCCAACTCAATATCTATCTGCAGATGAACTTGCTGGCCAACGTTGATGATTTCAACGGCTTCTCCTGCCTCATTGACCAAGGCAATATTCTTGACCTTCGCCTCACCTGTACCTGATGTGGTTTGGCTTCTCCCATCAGCCAACTGGACGACCTGCACAGTTTGGTTCTCACGCTCTGCGATCAATGCATTGTAAAAATCCATCACCGCCTCGGGATTGTCGTCCTTCACGACAACGCCTCGTTCGAGCAGCAAAGCTCGGCTGCATAAACCCTGTATAGCTGCACGGTCGTGCGACACAATCAACAGTGCACTGCCCTGGTCCCGAAACGCGCGGATACGGTCAAAGCTCTTGTGCTGAAAATAGGCATCCCCCACCGAGAGGGCTTCATCCACAATCAGCAAATCTGGACGCACAGCCGTCGCCACACTGAACGCCAGCCGCATCTGCATGCCGCTGGAGTAGAGGCGGACAGGCCGGTCAATGTATTCACCAATTTCTGCAAATGCCTCAATCGCAGGCATGTGCTCGTCGATCTCAGCCTGGCTCAGGCCTAGTAACTGGCCAGCCATGAAGACATTCTGACGCCCCGTGAAATCCGGGTGGAAACCCATGCCAAGCTCAAGCAGCGCAGCCACGCGGCCACTGCGCTGCACCCCACCAGTGGTGGGCTGGGTGGTGCCAGTGATGATCTTGAGAAGCGTGCTTTTGCCGGCACCATTGACGCCGATAATGCCAACGGCTTCGCCAGGTTTGACGCTGAAGTCAATATCTTTCAGAACCCAGGTTTTCTCATGGGTGGTTCGGCCTGACGCCCACTCCCATGCACGTACCCATTTATTGGGGTAGCGCTTATAGGCCTTGCCCACATGGCTGACAGTCAAGACATTCGTCATAGTTCATCTACCAGCTCACCCACGCGAGCACTGAAAAACCACGCAGCCAAGGCCAGCAGCCCCAAGGAAATCAGCAAGAGATTGAGCAATGGTGCCCAAGTAGGCCAATTTTGGGTCAGGAATATTTGCTGGTAGTTCTGCACCAGGGGCGTCATGGGGTTCATTTGCATGATGGGGCGCGCCTTTTCTGGCAAGGCTCCCAACGTGTAGACGATGGGCGTCAGCCAGAACCAGAACTGCAACACCACACCGGTGAGCTGCCCCACGTCTCTAAAAAAAACGTTCAGAGTCCCCAGCAATACGCCAAGGCCAACCGCAAAACACGTTTGCAACAACAGCAGTGGCAGCATGGCCAGCAAGGGCAGTCCTGGCCAATGGCCTATCAATGCCAGAAAGACCAGATAGATAGCCATCACGATGGCAAAGTTAAGGAAGGCCGAGACCACCACAATAATCGGTAGGCAAACACGAGGAAAGTTCGACTTTTTGATGAGATTGCCGTTGTCGATGAACACCCCGTTCAGCCGCGACACCACCTCAGAGAAGAAATTCCAGCTGATGACCCCCGCACACAGATAGATGGGGAATGCAAAAGGCGTCTTTTCATAACCAGGCAAGGTCGGGCGCATCAGCTGGCCCATGACCAAGGTGTAGATCAGGATCATGGCCAAGGGATTGGCCACTGCCCAGAACGCACCAAACAGTGACTCGCGGTACTTGCCATGGAACTCGCGCATGACGCTGCTCCAAACAAAGCCCCGGTACGCCCACAACGAGCGCATCATCGTGAAACCCGGCAAACTCATTTGCCACTCACAGTGTCTGGCGCGCGTCCGTAGGTGTCTTCAAAACGCACGATGTCGTCCTCACCCAGATAGCTGCCCGACTGCACCTCGATAATCTCCAGCGGCACCTTGCCAGGGTTGGCCAGGCGGTGGACATGGCCCAGCGGAATAAACGTGGATTCGTTTTCGCCGAGCAGGAAGATCTGATCCCCGTTCGTTACTTCGGCTGTTCCCTTGACCACAATCCAGTGCTCGGCACGGTGGTGGTGCATCTGCAGGCTCAGCTGTGCACCCGGATTGACGACGATGCGCTTGACCTGGAAGCGGCTGCCGCTGTCGATGCTGTCGTACCAACCCCAGGGGCGGTGCACCTTGCGGTGGGCTGAGGCCATGCTGCGGTTCTGGGCCTTGAGCTGGGCCACCACTTTCTTCACATCCTGGGTGCGCGATTTATCGGCAACAAGCACCGCATCGGCCGTCTCCACCACCACCACGTTGTCCAGGCCTACCGCTGCGATCAAGCGGCTTTCCGAGAACAGCAGGCTGTTTCTGGTATCAATGGCCAGGGTTTCGCCAGTGCCGGCATTGCCTTGTCCGTCACGTGGCAGCACATCCCACAGGGCATCCCAGGCACCCAGATCAGACCAGCCGGCATCAAGCGGCACCACGCGTGCAGGCACGCCCAACTCAGGGCGAACCGGCAATTTCTCCATCACTGCGTAGTCGATGGAATCTGCGGGGCAGGCGCCAAACAGCTCGCCATGGGGGCGGATAAAGTCCATATCCCGGCTGCTCTGCGCCATGGCCTGCTCACAGGCTTGCAGCATCGCAGGCTGCAGGGCGGCCATGGCCTTGAGCCACTGGTCGGCACGCACCATGAACAAACCACTGTTCCACAGGTACTGGCCGCTGCGCAGATACTGCTCAGCGACCTCCAGCGAAGGTTTTTCTGCGAAGCTCTCGATCGCAAACGCGCCGTGGCTATCAGCAGCGCCCTTTTGGATATAGCCATAGCCCGTCTCGGGGCGGTCGGCCACAATGCCAAAAGTGACCATCGCGCCTTCGCTGGCCAGCGGCCAGGCCGCTTCCACAGCACGGTGCAATTGCTCGGGGCGCGTCATCACATGGTCGGCAGGCATCGCCAGCAATACCGCATCGGCTTCAGCCGCCAAGGCAGCCAAGGTCAGCGCAGGGGCGGTGTTTCTACCGGTAGGTTCCAACACCAGCTTGGCATCGGCAATGCCTTGTTCCTGCAGTTGCTGCGCGGCCAAAAAACGGTGGTCCGCATTGCAGACCAGCACGGGGCTGGTTTGCGCGATGCTGGGATGCACGCCATGCAGGCGCACTGCCGTGTTCTGCAGCATGGACTGGCCATCGTCCTGCAAGCTCAAAAATTGCTTGGGATAGTGCTCGCGCGACAAAGGCCACAGGCGGGTTCCACTGCCACCACACAGAATGACGGGCGTTAGTTTTGGCATTCGAATCAATCTCGATAAATAAGGAGTTGCAGCGGCGCTTTAGCGCTTGTCGTTGGAAACCTGCTGGTTCTTCAGCTGCAGCAGCGCCAAACTTTGGTTGAGGCGCCGCACCTGCCGCTCGATGCGGGTGTTGACCATGTCCGCATGCAACGCCTTGATGAACAAGACGCCAACGGCGCAGACCAGCAGCAAGGTCGGTGAATAACGGATGCCCAGGCCATCGGCAAAGTGGTCGAGCATGCGCGGCCACACGCCCAGCAGCACGGCCAGCAGCGCGACGGCCATCCAGAAAAGGCCCAGGCGCAAATACAGCCTGTCACCCCGGATCAGAAACAGAATCACAGCGGCAAAAAGCACGCCCAGAACTGTTGTCGTAATTTGATAATTGGCCATTCCAACCTTGATTCACAGGAACATACCGAGAAGGCCTGGAAAGACACAGGCGGCGCATGTCCGATGGCGGCGTCTTTACTGCCTGAAACAGAAAATTCTTTTACCCCGTTCAAATCACTTATTTGAACAGCCGCATGATTCTACTGTGCACGGAGGCAAGGGATTGCTGCCAAATGTCACCGTTCTCAGCGGGTTGATGCCTGCGATGGCTGCAGGCCCCTGCGTGGCACTGGCAGTCCGGCACCCACCAGTACCGCATAAAACCCCAGTACCCGCCCGCTGCGGTGATCCATGCCACACTTCCCGCCTATGTCTAATTCCGAATGGGCCCGCAACGCTGTTTCCGCCTTCGATCGCATGGTCAATGTCGAGGGCGGCTTTCGCTCGCGCCCCGGCCAGCGGCTGATGGCCGAAAAAGTAGCGGAGACCTTTGCTGCAGCGCAGCTGGGTAAGCTCGAAGAAGACGAGGAGCCGCAACGCGCCATTGCGGTGATCCAGGCCGGCACGGGGGTCGGCAAATCGCTGGCCTATGCGGTCCCAGCCATTGCGATGGCGTTGGAGCGCGGCACCCGGGTGCTGATCTCGACGGCCACCGTGGCGCTGCAGGAGCAGCTGGTGAACAAGGATTTGCCAGCACTGGCCCAGCAGATGGACCAGCCTTTCAAATACGCGCTGGCCAAGGGCCGGGGCCGCTATGTCTGCAAGCTCAAGCTGGAGCGCCTGGCCAGTGTGGCCCAGGGCGATGGCACGGACGGCGGCGAGCCCATCGACGACGATTTCTTTCCCGAAGAAGCCGCGCAGGCACGCCAATCACAGCGCAGCCCGCAAGAGAATGCCGCGCGCCTGCAGTTCTACACCAGCATGGCCGACGCGCTGACCACGCGGGGCTGGGATGGCGACCGCGACAGCCTGGATACCCCGCCCGAGCCCGAGGTCTGGAGCCCGGTCGCTGCCGAAGGCAGTTCCTGCACCGGCAAGCACTGCCCGGTGTTTGGCAGCTGCACCTATTACGAAAAGCGCAAGGACCTGGTCCAGGCCCAGGTGCTGGTGGCCAACCATGATCTGCTGCTGTCCACCTTGGGCGCACGCCTGCTGCCCGAGCTGGACAACTGCCTGCTGATCCTGGACGAGGCCCACCACCTGCCCGGCACCGCGCTGTCGCAGTTTGCCTGTGAGATGAACCTGAGCCAGCTCACCTGGATCGACAAGCTCGCCAGCCGCGCGCAGCGCGTAGGCGGGTTGGTGGAGGTCAGCGAGATTGCCGACATCCCGCGCCATTCCGCCCAGCTGCGCCAGCATTTGCAGGATTGCGCAAGGCTGCTGATGGACGAGTACGGCGAGGGCATGCGCCAGCAGCTGCAATCGGGTGGCCGGGGCCCTGCCCGCGTGCGCCTGCCGCGTGGCGAGCTGCCCCCTGCGCTGGTCGAGCCGCTGGCCCAGGCCGCGCACCACGCCAGCGCCTTTCTGGATGTGCTGCAGGCCATCTCCAAGGCCTTGCGCTCGCAGATGCGCGACCAGCCCGATGAGGCCAAGCGCCTGTCCACCCTGTATGCCCAGGTAGGCAGCCTGGCCCCGCGCCTGGAAGCCGTGCACGACACCACCCAGCTGCTGCTGCAGGATGCGCCCCAGGGCAGTGTGCCGGCAGCCAAGTGGTTCACCTTGGATGTCGTGGGCGATTTTGTCGCCATCAAGGCCTATGCCAGCCCGGTGATCCCCGGCTCCACCCTGCGCCACCATCTCTGGAGCCAGGTGCGCGGCGCCGTGCTCACGTCGGCCACGCTCACCAGCGGCGGCCAGTTCGATTTCTTCTTGCGCGAATCGGGCCTGTACAACGATACGGCCGTCTCCACACTGGAAGTCGCCAGCCCCTTCAACTACGCCGAGCAAGGCAGTCTGGTCGTCACCGAGACCCAGGCCGACCCGCGCACGCCCCAGCAGTTCACCAGCGAGATGGTGGATGCGCTGCTCGAAGACCTGGCGCAGGTGCAATCGGGCGGCCTGGTGCTGTTCACCTCGCGCGAGCAGATGCGCTTGGCGGTCGATGCGCTGCCCACGGCGATGCGCCAGCACGTGCTGGTGCAAAACACCTTGCCGCGCAGCCAGCTGCTGCACCAGCACCGCGAGCGCGTGGCCGCCGGCCTGCCCAGCATCATCTTTGGCATGCAAAGCTTTGGCGAGGGGCTGGACCTGCCTGGCGCGCTGTGTGAATCGCTGTTCATCACCAAGCTGCCGTTTGCGCCGCCCGATGACCCCGTCGACGAGGCCCGCGCCGAGTGGCTGAAGAACTCGGGCCGCGACCCGTTCAGCGAGATCGTGGTGCCCGCCACCGCCATCCGCCTGGCCCAATGGGTGGGCCGCGCGATCCGCACCGAGGTGGACCAGGCCCATGTCTACTGCTACGACAAGCGCCTGGTGCGTACCGGCTATGGCCAGCGGCTGCTGGCCAGCCTGCCGCCCTTTACCTTGCACCGCCGCATGGCCAACGCCTAACCCTGCTTGGCAGGTGCCTCGCCCGGGCTGCGCAAATGCACGCCTTCCAGCGAGGGTGGCACCAGCGCTGGCAAGGGCGATGCGACGGGCGCCCCGAAGCCTTCGCCGTTCTGCCAGTCGCGCAAAAAGCCTTCGATCTCTTCCTGGCTCTGGCCGACAAAGTTCCACCAGATCATCACGCCGCCTTCATAGGGCGTGCCGCCCAGCAGAATGCAGCGGCTGCCGGCGCCGCATTGCAGATCCAGGCTCGTCTGCCCATCGGGCAGGTAGACCAGCTCATTGCCGGGGGCAGGCTCGCCATTGACCTGCAGATCGCCGTACAGGCAGAGCACCGCATACTCAAAATCGGGCCGCAGTGCCAAGGTAGCGCTCGTGGCCTGCGCCGCCTCCATATCGACGGCCACCAGCGGGCTGTGCACCTCCGTCGGCGCCTGCTGGCCCAGCCAGTCACCGGCCAGCACCGTCATCTGGATGCCCTGCTGCTGCAGCCGGGGCAACTGCGGGTAATGCTGGAAGCGCGGCGGCATAAAGCGCTGGTCCTTGGGCAGCGCAATCCACAGCTGCACCGCATGAAAGTCCGGCTTGCCCAGGCTCTCTTCCGAATGCGCGATGCCCTTGCCAGCGGTCATCAGGTTGACCTGGCCGGGGCGAATCGGCTGCTCGCTGCCCAGACTGTCGCGGTGCAGGATCTCGCCCTCGATCATCCAGGTAAAGGTCTGCAGACAGGTGTGCGGGTGCGGTCCCACCTGCATGCCGGGCCCGCTCTCAAAGTGCGAAGGGCCCGCGTGGTCCAGAAAACACCACGCGCCCACCATGCGCCGCCCGCGCTGCGGCAGCGCACGCAACACCGGAACACCACCTACATCGGCCACCCGTCCAGGGTAGTGCCGCAATGCCTTGTTATCCATCTTCCATCTCCTTGATCAGCGCCTGCTGCCGGCTCGCGCAGATTCCGCCGAAACACGCCTACACATGATTGCCTTGGCAGTATGGTACAAACAAGTGGTGAGGCAGTTGTGACCAGAGAGGGCATGGCTGCCACATTCAACGTGTTAGCGCCAAGATTGCGTGGCGCGACGACAGGCTCTCAGAGATTCGCTCTGGCAGCCGGTGCAACTCTCAGATTTGCCAGGTCGTGCTGGCGGTTTTCATCATTGCGGCTTTGCAGCCCCGGCTGCAAAGCTGGAATTCGGTGCCCCCTCATGGAAAGGAGACAACCAATGACGACTCAACACTCCCACAACTACCCCGAGAACTTCAAGGCTCGCGTGGTAGGCATTGTTCAGCACCGTATCGGAGACGGTCAGCTGGAAACCATTCCCACCCCCATGGAAGTGGATGTCTCGACGGCCATTGCCAGCTTTGTGCTGTCCTGGACCATCGAAGGCCAACCCGTGACCGTCTCGCTGGCGAAGCCGGACTTTGACTACCACGTGGACCACCGCAACATTGTGGTGCAGTAAACCGCCTTGACGCTGTTGACACGCCGCCACGCCTCCTGTTGGAGCCATGCGCCGTTTCAACGGTTGACGGCTGTCATGGCACTGTGAAGTGCGTTCCCCGCATGCCTGCAAGGGCGTGCTTTATTCCGGGTGTCCGGCCCGCCCGAGCATGCATTGGCATGCTCAAGCCAGTGCCGTGACCACCCTCACCTCCCCCACCAGCAATTTGTGCACCGGGCAGGCTTCTGCAATCTGCTTGAGCCGGCTGCGCTGCTCCTCGCTCAAATCACCTTCCAGCTGAATGCTGCGCACGATGTCGTTGCCCGAAGCGGCGCCGCCATCGGGATTCAGCGCCAGTTTCACCTTCACGCCGGTCAATGGCCAGGCCTTGCGCTGTGCGTACATCTGCACCGTGATCGTCGTGCAGGCACCCAGGGCCGACAGCAGCAGCTGCATGGGGCTGGGCGCCGTATCCCCGCCGCCAACGGCCTGCGGCTCATCGCCATGCCATGCATGGCCTTGGGGGTTGTGCAGATCCACACGGTAGTTGCTGGTCGTGCTCTGTGCCTGGGCTTGTGCCTGCTGCGCCATATCGCTATATCTCCTTGGTTCGATACGGCAATATAGGCTTTTCTGCCAAACCACGGTTGCAAACGGGCACAAAAAAACCAGCACCGTTGCCAGTGCTGGTTTTGTGTGTCTTATGCTTCGGGCCTAAACCCGGGCACAGAGCGCGCCAGGCGCTTACTTGGAGGTAACGACGCGCACCATCTCCAGGCACTTGTTCGAATAGCCCCACTCGTTGTCGTACCAGGAGACGACCTTCACAAAGGTTTTGTCCAGTGCAATACCGGCTTCGGCGTCGAACACCGAGGTGCAGGTCTCGCCACGGAAGTCGGTGGCCACCACCTTGTCTTCGGTGTAACCCAGCACGCCCTTGAGCGCGCCTTGCGACTGGGCCTTCATCTCGGCGCAGATCTCTTCGTAGGTCGCTTCGCTGTTCAGCTCCACGGTCAGGTCGACCACGGACACATCCGAGGTGGGCACGCGGAAGGACATGCCGGTCAGCTTCTTGTTCAGCTCAGGAATCACCACGCCCACGGCCTTGGCAGCGCCGGTGCTTGAGGGGATGATGTTTTCCAGAATGCCACGGCCGCCGCGCCAGTCCTTGTTCGACGGGCCGTCCACGGTCTTTTGCGTCGCAGTGGCTGCATGCACCGTGGTCATCAGGCCGCGCTTGATGCCCCACTTGTCGTTCAGCACCTTGGCCACCGGTGCCAGGCAGTTGGTGGTGCAGGATGCGTTGGAGATGATGGCTTGACCGGCATAGGTCTTGCAGTTCACGCCAAACACGAACATGGGGGTGTCGTCCTTCGATGGGGCCGACAGAATCACCTTCTTGGCGCCCGCATCGATGTGCTTTTGTGCCGTTTCCTTGGTCAGGAACAGGCCAGTGGACTCGATCACCACATCGGCGCCGACTTCGTTCCACTTCAGGTTGGCAGGGTCGCGCTCTTGCGTCAGGCGGATCTTCTTGCCGTTGACGATCAAGGTGTTGCCTTCGACGGCAATCGTGCCCTGGAAGCGGCCGTGCACGCTGTCGTACTGCAGCATGTAGGCCAGGTAGTCAGGCTCGAGCAGGTCGTTGATCGCAACGATCTCGATATCGGAAAAATTCTGCACCGCAGAGCGCAGCACATTGCGGCCGATACGGCCAAAGCCGTTGATGCCTACCTTGATTGCCATAGTGATCTCCAAGTAATGAAATGCCGCATGCCCTCCGGCCTGGGTCACGCTTGCTGCCGCTGGCGCCACGTTGCCGGATGGGCCAGACCTGCCAATCCGCCGACATGGGCACGCTGCAAAGTGCGGTGCGGAGACGGGGCGGTCTGATTTTGCCGCGTATTGTAGAGAACACTGGCTGGGCCATGGAATAGTGGGCCATTGCCCGCCCCCGGCCAGCTATCGCCGGCGTGACTGCCGGCGCGCAGCAGCCGTGGGCAGCCCATGACTCAGGCTGTGCAACAATCCTGGGCAGCACGGGGGCCTCCCGCCACCGTCATCCATAGCCTGCAGCAACACCGCCCCAGATGGTGGGCCGCCTCACAAACGCCATGAGTCTGTCGCACCCCTCTTCGCCCTCCAGCCTGCGCACGGCAGTCATCATTCCCTGCTACAAGGTCACGCGCCACATCCTGGCGGTGATTGCCGAGATTGGCCCCGAGGTCGATGGCATCTACATCGTCGACGACTGCTGCCCCGACGGCAGCGGCCGCTTTGTGCAGGAACACTGCCAGGACCCCCGCGTGCGCGTGCTGTTCAACGAGGTCAACCTGGGCGTGGGCGGCGCGGTGATGGCGGGCTACCGCGCAGCGATTGCGGACGGCTATGGCGTGCTCGTCAAGATCGATGGCGACGGGCAGATGGACCCGACGCTGGTGCCGCGCTTTGTCGCCCCGATTGCCAGCGGCCGCGCTGACTACACCAAGGGCAACCGGTTTTTCAACCTCGAAAAGATCACCCGCATGCCGCGCATCCGCATCTTTGGCAATGCGGTGCTGTCGTTCATGACCAAGTTCTCCACCGGCTACTGGAGCAGCTTTGACCCCACCAATGGCTTTACCGCCATTGCCGCCAGCACGGCCGCACAGTTGCCGCTGCACAAGATCAGCCAGCGCTATTTTTTCGAGACCGACATGCTGTTCCGGCTGAACACGGTGCGCGCAGTGGTCCTGGACATCCCTATCGATTCGCGCTACGAGGACGAGGTCAGCAACCTCAAGATCCACAAGGTGCTGACCGAATTCATGGCCGGTCACCTGCGCAATTTCTGCAAGCGCATTTTCTACAACTACTATCTGCGCGGCATGTCGGTGGCCTCGCTGGAGCTGCCGCTGGGCCTGGCGCTGATCAGCTGGGGCACCGTGTTTGGCCTGTTCCACTGGGTGCAGTCCATCGTCTCCAACGTCGCCACCACGGCCGGTACCGTCATGGTCAGTGCGCTGCCCATCATCCTGGGCGTGCAGCTGGTGCTGGCCTTTATCGCGTTCGATGTAGCCTCCGAGCCCACGCAATCGCACCGCCATGACGGCGAGGGTCTGCCCCGATAGGCACTGCCCCGTCACCGGCACCCACCCACCTCGCAGGCGCCCATGAAAAAACGCAGGGTGCAGGCCCTGCGGCCCGCCTCCCTGCGTTATGGGTTGCTGAGGCAGTGCGCGTTTACGCCTTTTGCAGCGCCACTTGCACCGTGTTGGCCACGTTGTCGGCGGTAAAGCCAAAGTGCTCGAACAGCACGCCGGCGGGGGCCGATTCGCCAAAGGTATCGATACCCACGACGGCAGCGCAGCCATACTTCCACCAGAAGTCGGTCACACCCATCTCGACGGCCACGCGCGGCAGACCTGCGGGCAGCACGCTGCGCTTGTAGGCCACGTCTTCGCGGTCGAACGTGGTCGTGCTGGGCATGGAGACCACGCGCACGGCAATCTTGCGCTCGGCCAGCAGGCGCTGGGCCTTCAGCGCCAGCTGCACTTCAGAGCCGGTGGCGATGATCACCGCTTGCGCCTTCTTGTTCAGGCCGATGTCCGATGGCTCGGACAGCACATAGGCACCACGGCTGATGTTGCCGATGGCATCACCATTCTTGGGCGCGTAAGGCAGGTTCTGGCGCGACAGCAGCAGCGCCGTAGGCTTGTTGCGGTTGCTCAGTGCCACGCTCCAGGCCACGGTGGTTTCGGCGGTATCGGCAGGGCGCCACACATCCAGGTTGGGGATCAGGCGCAGGCTGGCTGCATGCTCGATCGACTGGTGGGTGGGGCCGTCTTCGCCCAGACCGATGGAGTCATGGGTGAACACATGCACCACGCGGCGCTTCATCAGCGCAGCCATGCGGATGGCATTGCGGCTGTAGTCGCTGAAGGTCAGGAAGGTGCCGCCATAGGGGATGAAGCCGCCATGCAGCGCCACGCCGTTCATGATCGCGGCCATGCCGAACTCGCGCACACCGTAGTTGATGTGGCGGCCGATCTTACCGTCTTCGGTCTTGACCACAGCGCCGCTGTCGTCCACGCGGAAGGCGGGGGTCGACTTGGTGTTGGTCAGGTTGGAGCCGGTCAGGTCGGCCGAGCCGCCCAGCAGCTCTGGCAGCGCAGCGGTGAAGTCTTCCAGCGCCAGCTGGCTGGCCTTGCGGCTGGCCACGGTCTCGCCCTTGGTGTGGGCCTGGGCCACGGCTTCCACGGCGACCTGGGCAAACTGCTTGGGCAGGTCACCGGCCATGCGACGCTTCAGTTCAGCGGCCAGCTCGGGGAAGGCCTTCGCGTATTCGGCAAACTGCGCATCCCAGGTGGATTCGGCCTTGGCGCCAAAGGTCTTGTGGTCCCAGGCTTCGTAGACATCGGCAGGGATCTCGAACGGTGCCGAGCTCCAGCCGAGCGCGGCGCGGGTCAGGCCGATTTCTTCGGCACCCAGCGGCTCGCCGTGGGCCTTGCTGGTGTCCTGGCGGTTGGGGCTGCCCTTGCCGATGGAGGTCTTGCAGATGATGAAAGTCGGCTTGTCCGCAACCTTCTTGGCCTTGGCAATCGCATCGCTCACGGCCTTGGGGTCGTGGCCGTCGATCGGGCCGATCACGTTCCAGCCGTAGGCTTCGAAACGCTGGGCGCTGTTGTCCACAAACCAGGGCTGCACCTTGCCGTCGATCGAGATGCCGTTGTCGTCGTACAGCGCGATCAGCTTGTTCAGCTTCCAGGCGCCAGCCAGCGCGCAGGCTTCGTGGCTGATGCCTTCCATCAGGCAGCCATCGCCCAGGAACACATAGGTGTGGTGGTCCACCACATCGTGGCCGGGGCGGTTGAATTCAGCCGCCAGCAGCTTTTCTGCCAGCGCAAAGCCCACCGCATTGGTGATGCCCTGGCCCAGCGGGCCGGTGGTCGTCTCGATGCCGGGGGTGATGTCCACTTCGGGGTGGCCGGGGGTCTTGCTGTGCAGTTGGCGGAAGTTCTTCAGCTCGCTGATCGGCAGGTCGTAGCCGGTCAGGTGCAGCAGCGCATAGATCAGCATGGAGCCGTGGCCATTCGACAGAATGAAGCGGTCGCGGTTGATCCACTGGGGGTTGAGCGGGTTGTGCTTGAGGTGCTTGCTCCACAAGGCCACTGCCATATCGGCCATGCCCATGGGGGCGCCGGGATGGCCCGAATTGGCTTGTTGAACGGCATCCATTGCGAGTGCGCGGATCGCATTCGCCATATTCTGATTGTTGACCATGGGAGTGGAGGGGGAAAAAAGCGACAAAGGCCGCATTTTAGCGGGCTGCCGCTTCTGGCGCCCGGCATGGCAGTCTTGGCCTACGGCGGTGCAGGGCCTCCACCTACTGCAACAGCTGGCGCAAACACTGACAATGCGCAAGCTATTGCCTTTAAAAATCTATTAATATTATTAATACATACTATCGTTAATGAATTCCAGCTTGAAAGGATTGACCATGCAACGCACCCTGTCCACCACCGCCCTGGCCTTGACGCTCGCGCTGGCATCGCTGAGCGGCAGCGCCTTTGCCAGCACTGCAGAAAAGATCGCCGCTGTGCAAGCGGCCCGTTTCGATCTGACGCAGGCCATCCAAAGCGCACAGAGCCAGCATGGCCTCCAGGTCTTGCAAGCCGAGATCGACACCAAGAAAAAGCAGCCCATCTACGAAGTCAGCGGCATCAACGCCCAAGGCCGTGAGATCAAGCTCAAGTTCAGCGCGCTGGACGCCGCCCAGGTGCTGGAAAACAAGGACGACGGCGCCGCCGAGAAAAAGGACAGCGACCGTCTGGCCGCTGCCAAGATCAGCATCAGCGACGCCATCGCCACCGCCTTGAAGCACACCCCCGGCAAGGCCATCGAGGTGGACCTGGACGACCACCTGGGCGTGCTGACCTATGACGTGAAGATCATCAATGCGGCCAACACCGAGGTGGAAGTGCGCGTGCATGCCATCAACGGCAACATCCACCAGTAATTGGGTCGCGCAGCAAGACACCCAGGCCAGCCCAGCGCTGGCCTTTTTTGTGCCCGATGACCGGTCTCAGCCCAATGTTTGCGCCATGTACTGCGCATCGCCGCCATAGCTGTACAGCGCATCCCGCTCTTGGGCCAACCAGGGCAGCAGCGGCGCATAGCCCTTGCGCTGCCAATAGGGCTGCGAGCCCATCACAGAGACCAGCGCCGAGTAGCGCAGCCCATCGGCCTGCGCCTGTTGCAGCATGGCCTGCAACAGTGCGGAGGCCAGGCCCTCGCCCGCGCGCGCAGGGGCCACGGCCATGTCATGCAGGTACAAGGTATCGGCGGGGGAGGCACAGGCAAAGCCGCCATGCAGCGGCGTCACCTTGCCCAGCACGGACCGGTAGGCGGCCAGATAGGCCAGCACTTCACGGCCCTGCACGATCACCAGCGAGCACTGCCCAGGGCTGGCCAAGCGCTCGGCATACAGCGCGGCGCTCTCCATGAAGTCCGCGCCATAGCAGGCCAGCTGCACCTGCATCAGCCCATCGAGGTGCTGCGCGGTCAGAGGTTCAAGAGACCAGCGGGGCTGGTCGTGGGAAGAAAAACGCATCGCCCGATTGTCGGCGATGCCGCAGCCATCCCATCAACCCAGCGGCGCCAGCGGCTGCGCCGTAGATGCCGGCACCGTGGTGCGCGCCGCATTCATCACCATCGACAGCAGGCTGTAATAGCCATTGATGCCGATCAGGTCCATCACGCCCTTGTCGCCAAACCGCTGCTGGGCCCGCGCCCAGGTGGCGTCGCTCACTTGGCGCTGCTGGTGCAGCTCGATGCAGAAGTCATACACAACGGCCTCGTCCTCAGGCATCGCATCGGGGCGGCGGCCTTGGGCCACGGCGTCCACGGTCGCCTGGCTCACCCCTTCGCGCAGCGCAATCGGCGCATGGATGGCCCACTCCACCTGCTGCGTCCACTGGCGGGCAGTCACCAGGATCGCCAGCTCCGTCAGGCGTACACCGATGGCGCTGCGGTAGCGCAGGTACTCGCCCAGGCGCTGGGTGTGGTCCATCAGCTCGGGGCTGCGCAGCAAGGGCACAAAGGGCGATATCAGTGCGCCGCGCGGGCCATCAATGATGGGCTGGGCATAGCGGCGCTGTTCTTCGCTCCAGGCCTCCGGGGGCAAGGGCGGCATGCGGTCCTGGGAGGGCGTCATGGGCAGGTCTTTCAGATCGAGAAATGCAAGGGGTTCAGGCAGCAATGGCTTGCGTGGCTAGCACGGTGTCAATGGCATCGCCCAGGCGCTCGACCACCTGGTCCAGCTCCGCTTCGCTGCTGATGAAGGGCGGTGCCAGCAGCACATGGTCGCCATGCAGACCGTCAATCGTGCCACCCATGGGGTAGCACAGCAAGCCATGGGCCATGGCCTGGGCCTTGACCTTGGCATGCAGCTTGAACGCCGGGTCAAACGTGGCCTTGCTGCTGCGGTCCTGCACCAGCTCCACGCCCCAGAACAAGCCCCGGCCCCGGATGTCGCCGACATGCGGGTGCGCATCAAAGCGGGCATGCAGCTGTTTTTGCAGGTAGGCGCCGCGCGCCAGTACCTGGGGCAGCAACTGGTCGCGCTGGATTACCTGCTGCACCGCCAGTGCGGCCGCCGCCGCCATCGCATGGCCAATATAGGTATGGCCATGCTGGAACATGCCGCTGCCGCTGCGCATGGCTTCGACGATCTTGCGCTGTGCCAGCACCGCGCCAATCGGCTGGTAGCCGCCCCCCAGGCCCTTGGCAATGGTCATCAGGTCGGGGCTGATGCCCTCCTGCTCCACCGCATGCAGGGTACCGGTGCGGCCCATGCCGCACATCACTTCATCGGCAATCAGCAAGATGCCATAGCGGTCGCAGAGCGCGCGCAGTCCTTGCCAGTAACCCGGTGGCGCCGCCACCGCGCCCAGGGTTGCGCCCACCACCGGCTCGGCCACAAAGGCGATCACGTTGCCCGGGCCCAGCGCCTGGAACTTGGCATCGATCTCGGCCAGCAACCGCGCCACATAGGCGGGCTGGCTCTCGCCGTCCAGGCGGTCGCGGTACTCATAGGCCGGGGCCACGCGGCCCACGTCCATCAGGATGGGGGCAAACTGCTTGCGGCGCCATTCATTGCCGCCGACAGCCAAGGCACCCAAAGTGTTGCCGTGGTAGCTTTGGCGGCGTGCAACAAAGTGGGTGCGCTGGGGCTGGCCGATCTCGACGAAATACTGGCGCGCCATTTTCAGCGCCGCTTCCACCGCCTCGGATCCGCCGGAGACAAAGTAGACACCGGTCATGCCTGCGGGTGCATGCGCGACCAGGTGGTCGGCCAGCGCCTCTTGCACCTCGGTGGTGAAAAAGCTGGTGTGGGCATAGGCCAGCTGGTCGAGCTGGCGGTGCATCGCCGCCAGCACATCCGGGTGCGCATGGCCCAGGCAGGACACCGCCGCCCCGCCGCTGGCATCCAGGTAGGCCTTGCCGGCCTGGTCGAACAATTCCACGCCTTTGCCGCCCACTGCGACAAGAGGCACATGGGCCAGAGAACGATGGATGACATGGCTCATGCGAGCACTCCTTCACAATGCGTCACCAGCCCTGCGCCGGCAGCGATACGCATAGTATAAGGATCATTTGTATTTTTTCAATAGATTATTGGATCATTTGTTCCGAATCCATCTGTATCCGTTCTCGGGCTTCTCCGCCCTCCCTCTCGCAATCTCCTCAACGCAAGCCGCCTACATAGCGCTTGGCAGAAGCCACCAGACCCTGCGGTGCAGCTGGATCGGCGGCCGGCACCGCTGCTGCAGTTGCCAGGGTCGCTGACGCCGGTGCTGGCGCGCCCGGCAGACTGGCCGCAAAACGCAGCGCCAGCCGCTCGAGCTCCGCATCCTGGTGGCTGCGGGCATGGTTCAGCGCAAACTGGGCCATCGCCTGGCCATAGGCGGTATCGCTGGCCATCCACTCGGTATCGGTCACCCGGCCCGTCTTGCGGCGCAGCGCCACATGCAAATGCGCGGCGATGGCCAGGCGTTCACTGTCGTTCATACAAGCTCCTCCGTGGCAGAACCTGATGGGCAGGCTGCACGCCCAAGGCGGTGCAACCCGGTGGCGCGGCGGCGCAGCGCGGCACCGCGCATGGCAACTCAGTTTTGGCTTTCCTGGTGCAGGCTGACATCCAGCCCATCGAGCTCCTGCTGCGCGGTCACCCGCAAAGGCAGAACCACACGAATCAAGGTCAGCAAAATGGCGCTGCCCACCGCGCTGTAGAGGGCCACCGCCGCCACCGCGACCAGCTGGTTCAGCACCGTGGCGTCCACCCCGGCAATGGCCCGGTCGGCAAACACGGCGGTGAGCAGTGAGCCGGCAATGCCGCCCACGCCGTGCACGCCAAACACATCAAGCGAGTCATCCACACCTAGCCGGCGCTTGAGCCAGGTGGCGCCCCAAAAGCAGGCCACGCCCGCGATCAGGCCAATGGCGACCGCACCGCCTACCTGCACAAAACCGGCAGCCGGTGTGATGGCCACCAGGCCACCAATCAGGCCCGAGAGCACACCCAGCAAGGTGGGGGCGCCGCGCACCCACCACTCGACCAGCATCCAGGACAGCGCACCAGCCGCAGCGGCCACCATGGTCACCAGCATGGCCAGCGCGGCCCGGCCATCGGCCGACAGGGCCGAGCCGGCATTGAAGCCAAACCAGCCAATCAGCAGCAGTGCGGCGCCCATCGCGGTCCAGCCCAGGCTGTGCGGCTCAAAGGCCTGGCGGCCATAGCCCTGGCGCCGGCCCAGCATGGCCGCGCAGACGAGCGCTGACACCCCCGCATTGACGTGCACCACCGCGCCGCCGGCAAAGTCCAGCGCGCCCAGCTTGTTGAGCCAGCCATCGCTCTCCCACACCCAATGGGCCACCGGTGCATAGACCAGCACACTCCACAGCGCAGAGAACAGCAGCAGTGCCGAAAAGCGCATGCGCTCGACCACGGCGCCAATGATCAAGGTGGTGGTGATGACGGCAAACGCCATCTGGAACAGCGCATACAGCGATTCGGGCAGGTGCGGCGCCAGGTGGCTGACGGACACGGTGCCGGCCGCCGCATCCAGGCGCATGGGCGAGAACCAGGCCCTCTCCAGCCCGCCCAGCCAGGCCGACGACTTGCTGAATGCCAGCGAATAGCCCAGCGCAAACCAGGTCAGCGCCACCATGGCCGCCACCGCAAACACCGCCACCATGGTATTGACCACGTTCTTGCGCCGCACCAGCCCGGCATAGAAGAGCGCAATGCCCGGCAGTGTCATCAGCAACACCAGCACCGTAGAGACCAAGAGCCAGGCCGTATCGGCCTTGTCAATCGCAGCCATCTGCACCATTTGCATGCCATCCCCTTTGTACGTTGTCATCCATTGCGGGTTTGTTTCAAAAGGTAGCAGTTTCTATGCCATCGGACGGGAAAGCGCCTGGAGACGGGGTCTGCGGGCATGCGCAGTGCGGGCGAGGCCAAGGGGTAAAGCCAGATCGCACCACATCGGTGCCCTGGGCCATGGACCAGCCCCCAAAAGCAAAACCGGCGCATGCATCGCTGCAGGCGCCGGTCTCCAAGACAGGGGCGAAAACGGGATTCAGTCCGCCGCGAACACCTTGCCCGGGTTCATCAGCCCCAGCGGATCGAGCGCTTGCTTGATCGCGCGCATGGCGGCCAGCTCCTGCGGGGTGCGGCTAAAGCCCAGGTAGGGCATCTTGTGCAGGCCAATGCCATGCTCGGCAGAAACACTGCCCTGGAACTGCTGCACCAGGCCGTACAGCACGGCTTCCAGCGCCTCGTCCTCGCCGTTGATGGTTTGGCTGTCGGTGGTCACGTGCAGGTTGCCGTCGCCCACATGGCCAAAGAACAGGCTGTGGTGGCCGGGCCAGCGCGCATCAAAGGCGGCGCGGCAGGCAGCGGCAAAGCGGCCAATATCCACCTGGGGCAGGCTGACGTCGAAGTTCACCGGCGGGTGCATGTGCGCCGTCATCTCGGCCGGCGCCTCACGCAGCTTCCACAGGCTCCTGGCCTGCTCGCCCGATTGCGCAATCACCGCGTCCACCACCTCGCCGGCCTCCATGGCCTCGCCCAAGGCCTCTTCCACCGCAGCGCGCAACGCGGCCTCGTCCTTGCCGTCCACATCGATCAGCGCCTGCAGCGGATGCTGCTGGGCAAACGCGGGCTGGAGCTTTTGCCACTGCATGGAGGTCTGCACAAAGTCGCTCCACATCAGCTCGAACGCGGCCACGCTGTTGCCAAAGCGGCCTTGCATGCGCGCCAGCACCGCCAGCGCCTCGTCAAAACCCGGCAGGGCCACCATGCAGGTGGCCTTGGCCTGCGGAGCGGGCCGCAGGCGCAGCAGCACGCGGGTGATGATGCCCAGGGTCCCCTCGGCACCGATAAAGAACTGCTTGAGGTCGTAGCCGGTGTTGTTCTTCAGCATCGGACGCAGCATCGGCAGCACCGTGCCATCGGCCAGCACCACCTCCAGCCCCAGCACCTGCTCGCGCATCATGCCGTTTTGCAGCACGCCATTGCCCCCTGCGTTGGTGGAGACATTGCCGCCAATCTGGCAGCTGCCGCGCGCGCCCAGGTCCACACCAAACACCCAGCCGGCCGCCACGGCCGCTTCCTGCACCGTCTGCAGGCTCACCCCTGCCTGCACCGTCATCAGGCCGGTGCGCGCATTCACGTCCTCGATCTGCTGCATGCGGTCCATCGCCACCGCCACGCCATGGGCCACTGGCACCGCCGCGCCGGCCAACCCGGTCAGGCCGCCCTGCGGCACCACCGGCACCCGGTGGGCATGGCAGATGCGCAGCAAGGCGCTGACCTCTTCGGTGCTGCGCGGGCGCAGCAGCGCCAGCGGCGGCACCGGCGGCGTGCCGCTCCAGTCGGTCCAGTACTTCTGCGCAATGGCGTCTGCGCCGCGCGAAAAGCCGTTGGGGCCCAGCGCTTGCTCAAGGTCGGTCCAGAAAGCCGCCGCAGGAGCGGCTGCCGCGTTGTCGGTGCGAGAAGTAGTCATAGCCCGCTATTGTCGGGCGGTTTGCCCGGCAGCCGCGCGCTGCCAGCAGCAAAACCTGCTGGGCCGGTACAGCAAAAAAGCGGCATCCTTGGCCTGCCGTGCAAGCGCTGGATACCGCTTTGGAGGAGCCGGGATCAGCGTGCCGATTGCTGCACGTAGGCCAGCAAGGTCTCCACCATGCGGCGCACATGGGGCTGCACCTTGGCGGCTACGGCCGGCAGGTAGTCAAACGGCATGTGCTCCTGCATATAGCTGCTCTGCGTCATCTCCAGCTGGATGGCATGCACGTTCTGTGCCGGCTGGCCATAGTGGCGCGTGATGTAGCCGCCCTGGAAGCGGCCATTGAGCACGCTGGTGAAGCCGTCGGCCTCGCCTTTGCGCGCCTCGGCCAGCAGCGCCTCGCCCAGGCCTTCGCCGCAGCTGGCGCCCTTGTTGGTGCCCAGGTTCAGATCGGGCAGCTTGCCGTCAAAAAAGCGCGGCAGTACCGACTGGATCGAATGCGCATCCCACAGGCCCGCAGCGCCATGCTGGGCCTGGATGCGGGCCAGCTCGGCGGCCAGCTGGTCGTGGTAGGGCTTCCAGACCTGGTCACGGCGCTGGGCAATCTCGGCATCATCGGGCTGCAGCGCGGCGCTTTGGTAGACGGGGGTGTCGGCAAAGGTGTCCACCGGGCACAGGCCGGTCACGCTCTGGCCGGGGTAGAGGCTGGCGCCATCGGGGGGACGGTTCATGTCCACGACCAGGCGCGAATGCGTGGCCACCAGGGTCGAGGCGCCGATCTCCTGCGCAAAGGCGTAGAGCAGCGGCAGGTGCCAGTCGGTGTCATGGACCTCGCGCGCCTCGGGCGTAAAGCGCTCGGCCAGCGCCGGCGGCACATAGGTGCCCACATGGGGGAAGGAGATCAGCAGCGGCGCCGTGCCTTGGCGGAACTCGAAGGCGGCGCGGTCGGTTTCAAAATGCATGGATCATGGCTCCTGAAGAAGTTCGGTGCGCGCGGCGACAAAGCTGCGCTGCGCGCTGTGGTGCAGCGGGTGGCGGCCGTCGGCTACGCGGCACTGGCCGCCCACCCAGACACTGGCCACCGCACTGCTGCGGCTGCTGGCAAACACATGGGCATCGAGCTGCTCGGCCGCCGGCAAGCCGGCCAGCGCCAGGTGCTGGCCATCGAGCACCACCCAATCGGCCTGCTGGCCCACGGCCAGGCCAGCCACCGCGCGGCCGCTGGCCTGCGCGCCGCCCTGCACGGCCGCCAGCAGCATATGGCTGCCTACATGCGGCTGCTGCGTACTGGCCGCCACATTGCGCTGCTGCGATTGCAGGCGCTGGCTGTACTCCAGCATCATCAGCTCTTCGGCGGCATTGACGCCGATATGGCTGTCCGAGCCAATGCCCCAGCGGCCCGCGCCGGCCTGCCAGCGCGGCAGGTCGAAGATGCCGTCGCCCAGGTTGGCTTCGGTCAGCGGGCACAGGCCGGCCACCGCCTGCGAGGCGGCGGCGGCGGCGTATTCGGCCTCGTCCATGTGTGTTGCATGCACCAGGCACCAGCGCGCGTCCACCGGCATATGGTCCAGCAGCCAGGCCACCGGGCGCTGGCCGCTCCAGGCGACGCAGGCGTTGACCTCGGCCATCTGCTCGGCAATGTGGATGTGCACCGGCGCCTGGGCGCTCAGTGCATGCAGGCCCTGCACGGCCTCCTGCAAGGCCTGGGGCGCCACGGCGCGCAGCGAATGCGGTGCCAGGCCCAGCGCTGCGCCTTGGGCGCTGCAGGCCGGTGCCAAGGTTTCCAGCAGGCGCAGCATGTTGTCGGTGCTGCGGATGAAGCGTTTTTGTCCCTCATTGGGCGCCTGGCCGCCAAAACCGCTGTTCTGGTACAGCACCGGCAGCAAGGTGATGCCGATGCCCGCCGTCTGCGCCGCACGCAGCAGCGCCAGGCTCAGCTCGCCATCGGGCGCATAGGCCTGGCCATCGGGTCGGTGGTGCAGGTAGTGGAACTCGCAGACGCTGGTGTAGCCCGCTTCGAGCATCTCGATGTACAGCCAGGTGGCAATCGCCTCCAGGTGCTGAGGGCCCAGCCGGGCCGCAAAGCGGTACATCAGGTTGCGCCAGCTCCAAAAGCTGTCCTGCGCCTGGCCCCGGAACTCCGAGAGCCCGGCAAAGCCGCGCTGGAAGGCATGCGAATGCAAGTTGGGCATGCCCGGCAGCACCGGGCCGGCGGCCTGCGCCACGCCAGCGCAGCGGGCTGCCTCCACGCCCGTTTCGATGGAGGTAAAGCGGCCTTGCGCATCCCAGCGCAGCAGCACGTTCTGGGCCCAGCCGCTGGGCAGCAGGGCCTGGGCGGCAAACAGTTGGTTATGGGTATTCATCGCATCAGACACCGGCAGCTACCTCCTGCAGCGCGACGGCGATCAACCAGGCATCGTGGCTGCTCGCCTCCAGCTGCAATGGCTGGCCCAGCGCGGCGGTCCAGTACAGGCCGTCTTCGCCACCGGCCGTCAAGGTGGCCGACTGCGCAGGCAAGCGCCAGCTGCCCGCCCGCGCCAGCAGCAGGCCCTGGGCACTGGTCAGTGCCAGTCTGCCACCCCGGTGGATGGTGACCTGCGCCTGCACCCGGCCACGCCGGGTCATCACATTCAGATCCTGCGAGGCGCCGCCCAGCAGCTGGCAGTCCAGCGCCACATCGCCCGAAAACGCAAAAGGCTGCAGGCAGTGCTGCAGCAGGTGGTCCACGCTGCCATCGGCTGCTTGCAAATGCACGCCGTCACCGTCCAGCAAGGTGATGATGCGGTCGACGCCGGCAAAGGCCGAGAACGGCCCGCTGCTGGCAATTTGCGCAATGCTGATGCGCCAAGCAAAACTGTCGATACTTGCGCCAGGCGGCCAGCACAGCACCTCCTGGGTGGTACCGCCGCCGTTCTTCCATGGCGTAGCGGGCAGCGCGCTGCTGCTGAAAAATTGCATGCTCATAGCTACCCGTTTATTGCTTGGTCAACACGGCCTGCAAAAAGCTGCGCGTGCGCTCCTTGGTCGGGTTGCTGAAGATGGTCTGCGGATCGCCGGCTTCGATGATGCCGCCGCCATCCATGACGACAACCACATCGGCCACTTCCTTGGCAAAGCCCATTTCATGGGTCACCACCATCATCGTCATGCCTTCTGCGGCCAGCATCTTCATCACCTGCAGCACCTCGCCCACCAGTTCGGGGTCGAGCGCCGAGGTGGGCTCGTCAAACAGCATCACCTTGGGGCGCATCGCCAGCGCACGGGCAATCGCCACGCGCTGCTTTTGCCCCCCCGAGAGGCTGCCGGGCATCGCATCGGCCTTGTGGGCCAGGCCCACCTTTTGCAGCAGGTCATGCGCCAGCGCATCGGCATCCTTGCGGCTGAGGCCATGGAGCTTGCGCGGGCCCAGGGTCACGTTGTCCAGCACCGACAGGTGCGGGAACAGGTTGAAGGACTGGAACACCATGCCGACCTCTTCGCGCAGTGCGTTGAGGGCTTTCTCGGGCAGCATCTGGCCGTCCTGCACCAGGGTGCGGCCACAGATGTCGATGCGGCCGCCTTGCGGCGCCTCCAGCCCATTGCAGCAGCGCAGAAAGGTGCTCTTGCCCGAGCCGCTGGGGCCGATGACGACCACCACCTGTTTGGGCTTGACATCGAAGTCGATGCCGTCGAGCACGACATGCGTGCCATAGGCCTTGCGCAGGCCACGGATGCGGATCATGGATTCGGAATTCAACGGAGCTGCGGTCATTGCACCATGCCTCCAGCGCGCATGCGCTTCTCAAAATGGCGCAGTGCCAGGGTGGTCACGCCGGTCAACACAAAATAAATCACGGCAATCGCCAAATACACTTCCAGCGAGCGGTAGGACACGCTGATGATCTTCTGGCCCTGGTGCATCACATCGTGGATGGTCAGCAGCGAGACCAGCGCCGAGTTCTTGATCAGTGCAATGAACTCGTTGCCCAGCGGCGGAATCATCCGCACGATGGCCTGGGGCAGGATCACCGACAGCATGGCCTGGCCGGACGACATGCCGATGGAGCGCGCTGCCTCCATCTGGCCGCGGTCGATGGACTGGATGGCGCCACGCACCACTTCGGACACATAGGCGCCCGAGTAGATGCCCAGACCCAGCACGCCGCAGGCAAAGGCCGGCAGCATGATGTTGAACTGCGGCAGACCAAAGAACAGGATGAACAGCTGCACCAGGAGCGGCGTGCCCCGGATCACGGCCACATAGGCTGTGCAGATGCTGTAGATGATCCTGTTCTTGGGGTTGAGCCGGCCAATGCCGATCAGCAGACCCATCACGCAACCCAGCACCAGCGCTGCGGCCGTGATCTCCACCGTCACCGCTGCACCGCGCAGCAGATCGGGCCACCCTGCCCAGACGGGCGAAAAATCCAAATCCATAGTCAATCCTGTCGTCTCAGATCAGCGCACTGCCCGGGCAGCGCGCTGCGGCACCCATGCCGGTTACTTGCTGCCGGGGAACCACTTGTCCACGATGGCCTTGTAGCCGCCATCAGCCTTGAGCTGCTCGAGCGCCTTGTTCACCGCGGCGGTCAGCTCGGGCGTGTCCTTGCGGATGGCCATGCCGTATTCCTCGGTGGTGATCTGCTCGGCCAGCACCTTCATGCCGCCACGGGTGCGGTTGTACTGGAACGCAGCAGGCTTGCCGGTCACGGCGGCATCGGCGCGCCCGATATCCACCAGGTTGAACATTTCCTGGTTCTTTTCCACCTCGACGCGCTGCACCTTGGGGAAGTGTTCGGTCAGGTAACCCACGGACTTGGTGCCCACCTGCACGGACACCTTCTTGCCGTCCAGATCGCTCAGCTTGGTGATGGGGCTGCCTTCCTTGACCATCGCCACCAGGCCACCGGCGTAGTAAGGCTGGGTGAAGTCCACCACCTTCTTGCGCTCATCGGTGATGTAGATGGCCGAGACGGCCATGTCGTAGCGGCGGGCGATCAGACCGGGTACCAGGCCCTTGAAATCGATATCGATCCATTCGACCTTCTTGCCCATCTTGGCCGCAACGGCCTCGACGAGTTCGACGTCGAAGCCGGTCTTCTTGCCGTTTTCGACAAATTCCATCGGCGGGAAGGTGGCATCGGTGGCCACGCGCAGCACATTGTTCTGGGCAAAGGCAGCGCCTGCACCACAGGCCAGGGCGATCAAAGAGGTCTTCAAGACCAGGCGGCGGAAGTTCATGGGAGAGTCCTTTTTCAATTCAAGTACCAAGCAAAAATATCAATGTCATCCAGCCAGACTGCGGGAGATGCGGGCCGCTGCGGCCAACGTGGCCTGCACCAGCTGGGCCTGCTGGTGCTGCACACGCTGGTGGGGCGCCATCAGGCTGAGCGCCGCCACGGCGCGGCGGCCGCTGGCAAACACCGGCACGCTGCAGCCCCAGACACCGGCATCGACCTGGCCCACCGTGGTGATGTAGCCCTGCGTGCGCAGCTCCTGCAGCTCGGCAGCGGCTTCGGCGCGGGCGGGGGTGCCTTCGCCATAGTGCTGGTTCAGCAGCGCTTCGCGTTGCACGGCGGGCAGATAGGCCAGCACGCATTTGGCAGACGCCCCAACCTTCAGCGGCACGCTGCTGCCCTTGTCGAAGGAGCAGCGCAACGACAGCGGGCTTTCCACCATGTCCAGGCACACGGCCTGGCCATTGGCGGCGACCAGCAAACCTGCGCTTTCCTGGGTCTGCTGTGACAGCTGCACCAGTACAGGGCGGGCCACATGCACCAAATGGGAGCCATCATCAAAGCCCCGCGCCAGCTGCAGCCCCAGCGGCCCGGGCGCATACAGCGCACCGCTGTCGGCCACAAAGCCAAAGCGCTTGAGGCGCGCGAGCTGCCGGTACAGGCTGCTGCGGGGCAAACCCGTGCCCTGCATCAGCTCGTTGGCCGACAGCGGCCGCCCGGCGCAAGCCAGAACCGCCAGCACCTGCAGCACACGGTCGGCCGCCGACACCTCGGAACCCGGGGCATCCGCTGCCGTACGCTCGCCAACCAACAACTCTGAAGCATCCATTTGCAATTCCCATTCCTCGGGACTAATGACACAGATGATCTTGCAAGATCAATGCCAGAATTGTCGAATTGCTCTCTGAATAAATACCTAGCGCAAACCCTAGGTCGGAATTGAATGGAGAATTCAATTCCCATTTAATGGGAATTTGAAATGTAAAAAGCCCCAGCATGGTGCGGCGCTGGACGCGCAGGCGAACGCGACCGCTGCCTTGCAAGGCGGTGGACTGGGGGAACGGGGGAGTGGGTGGCAGCCCTTTGGCAGGGCCGCCGTTCGATCAGCGCTTGATCAGCACCTGGCCAGCGCCCAGACTGCGGTCAAAGGGCCGCCAGATAACCCAAAGCCGCCAGCGGCGCCGTCTCGGCGCGCAGCACGCGCGGGCCCAGGGTGACGGGCGCAAAGCCCTGGCCGCGTGCCAGTGCTTCTTCCGCAGGCGACAGGCCGCCTTCGGGGCCGGACAGAAAGACGAGGGGCTGCGTACCTGCTTGCTGCACCGCCTGGGCCAGCGGCTGCGTGCCCTCGGCCAGCGACAGCACCAGGCGCTGCGCATCGGCCAGGCTCCCGGCCTTGATCCATTGCGCCAGGTCCACCGGCGCATGGATGCGCGGCACCTGGTTGCGGCCACATTGCTCGCAGGCGCTCGCGGCAATCGCCTGCCAGCGCTCCTGGCGCTTGGTGGCGCGGTCGCCCTTGAGGCGGGTGACCGAGCGCTCGGCCTCCAGCGGCGTGATGCTGGCCACGCCCAGCTCGGTCGCCTTCTCCACCAGCCATTCCATGCGCTCGCCAGCGGTAATGCCGGCGAGCAGGTGCACGGCACGGGCCGCTTCGCGCTCGATGGCCGTGTGGCCCTCTATCTGCACGGTCACGTGGCTGCGGCCCATTTGCACGATGCTGGCGTCGTACTCGCCCGCCGGGCTGCCCGCCTCGCCGTTGAACAAGGTGATGTGCTCGCCGGGCTGCATGCGAAACACCTGCACATGGCGCGCAGCCTCGGGTGGCAGATCCAGGGTGGCGCCGGCGCGCAGCTCAACGGGGCAATAAAAACGGGGCATGGGGATCGGTCAAAGTGGACGGATGTCAGGGGCGGGTAGGTCAGGTCAGAGGCTCAGCCCCGGCCCATCATCCAGCCGCCTTGCTCCTCGATGCCTTCAATCTCATGGACCAGGCGCATCAGCGGCACCAGCTCGCGGTAGCGCGAGGCCGTCGCGCGGATGTAGTGGAGAAAGCGGGGCGCATCGGCCAGGTAGCGCGGCTTGCCGTCGCGCAGGGTCAGGCGGGCAAAGATGCCGGCCACCTTGAGGTGGCGCTGGATGCCCATCCATTCCACCGCGCGGTAGAAGTCCCCAAAATCCGCGCCAAAGCCCGACGGGCTGCCAGCGCCCAGCAGGCCCGCCTTGCGCGCCTTTTCCCAGTAGCGGATCGTGATGTCCACCACAAAATCCTCTTCCCAGCTGATGAAGGCATCGCGCATCAGGCTGGCGATGTCATAGGTGATGGGGCCGTAGAGGGCATCCTGGAAATCCAGCACGCCCAGCGGCGCGCCAGCGGTGGGCGGCACCATCAGGTTGCGCATCATGAAGTCGCGGTGCACGAACACCCGAGGCACCGACAGGTTCTGGGCCACGATCGCGTCAAAGGCGTTGTTGAGCACGGCCTGCTGCTTGTCGCTCAGCTGCACCTGGCGGTGCTGGGCGATGTACCAATCGGGGAACAGCTGCAGCTCGCGGCGCAGAATGGCCTCGTCATAGACCGGCAGCACGCCTTCACGCGATGCCTTCTGCCAGTCGACCAGAATATCCACCGCCTGCATGTACCACTGGTAGGCGGCCTGGGCATCGGGCGGCTGCAGCTTCTCGATCACCGTCTGCGTGCCCAGATCGGACAGCAGCATGAAGCCATGGGCGGCATTCCAGTCCAGCACCTCGGGGGCGTTGAGCCCTGCCTGGGCCAGCAAGGCCTGCACCTTCACAAAAGGTTCGCTGTTCTCCTTGTCCGGCGGCGCATCCATGATGATGCGCGTGCCACCCTGCAAGTCATCCACCCGCAAATAACGGCGAAAGCTCGCATCCGCCGATGCTAGGCGAACGCTCTCGGCGCGCAGACCATGGCTGGCCGATACCGCAGCAAGCCACTCGCCAAACTGTGTGGCGCGGGCAGCGTCTGCCCAAACCACTGGGGTAACGCCCTGTAAAGATTGCACGGTGCTGTCAGGCTGGGGTGCTACAGAAGGTGCAGCAATAGGGTCAGACATGGGGGAAATAGATTGGCTCATGGATAATGCAGATTCTACAAAGCCCTGCCGCCCGGCTGGGGCCCAGATCCAGATCCGTGTGCATGTATGCACCGCAGATGCACAGGCCAGTGGCTATTTCCCATGGATATTCACGCTTTCACCGATGTGGCGCCAGCCTCGCCCCGCCCCGCTGGCGCCGCCGCAGGGCTGCGCGCGCGCGCAGGCAAGCCCCCATCGCCCCGCACCTTGTCCCTCTCCGCACCCCGCTTTTCTCCGACCGCCATTGCCGGCTTGTGCATGGCCATGCTCTGGGCCTCGCCGGCGCTGGTTCTGGCCCAGACGTCCGCTGACAGCGATGACGCCGGCCTGGTGCTGCGCGCCAGCCCCCGGCTGCAGGAGAACCTGAGCTCCGAGCAGCGCGGCAAGATGCCGGTCTACCTTGAAGGCGATGAACTCACCGGTCAGACGGCAGACATGACCACCGTCACCGGCAATGCCAGCCTGCGCCGCGCCGACACGATGATCCGCGCCGACCGTCTGCGCTTTTACGAGCCCAGCAATACCGCCTATGCCGATGGCAATGTGCACATCAACCGTGCAGGCAGCGTGTTTGACGGCACCGAGCTGCAGATGCAGCTCGATTCCAACGAAGGCTTCTTCAAGGACGCCTACTACCGCCTGCTGCCCAACAACGGCTATGGCGTGGCCTCGCGTGTGGATTTCATCGACCGCGAACGCTCGGTCGTGCATGAAGGCACCTATACCACCTGCCAGCGCAACGATGAAGCCAGCTGGCAGCCGGACTGGATCATCCGTGCTGAAAAAATCAGCATCGACAACCTCGAAGAAGTCGGTGTCGCCGAGAACGGCGTGCTTGAATTCAAAGGCGTGCCGATCATCCCCATCCCCAAGATGAGCTTTCCCCTATCGGAAAAGCGCAAATCGGGCCTGCTGCCGCCGACGATGTCGCTCGACAGCGACAGCGGCTTCACCTACGCCCAGCCCTATTACTGGAACATCGCACCCAACCGCGACGCGACGATCACGCCGACGGCGATGGTCAAACGCGGCCTGGCGCTGGGCGGCGAGTTCCGCTACCTCGAACCCACCTACTACGGCACGCTGGCGGGCCTGTACATGCCCGGCGACCGCCTGCGCGACCGCGACCGCTGGTCCTGGCTGTGGCAGCACATCGGCAGCATCGACACGCCGATCGGCGGCGTGGGACTGAACATCAACGCCAAACGCGTCAGCGACTCCGACTACTGGCGTGACTTCCAGGGCAACAGCTACAAGCTCAACGAGCGCCTGCTCAACAGCGAAGCGTCGGCCAGCTGGTCGCGTGACGACCACAGCCTGCTGCTGCGTGCACAAAAGTGGCAGACCTTGCAGGACCCGCTCTCGCCGATCGTGCCGCCGTATGACCGCATGCCCCAGCTGCAGTACCGCTACACGCCGCAAAACCTGCCGCTGGGTTTGGAAGGCTCGATCGAGGCCGATGCCACGCGCTTCCGTGCCGACACCAGCCTGCTCAACCAGCCCAATGCCGACCGGGGCTATGTGCAGGCCGAGCTGAGCCGCCCCTTCATTGCGCCGCAGGGCTACATCACGCCCAAGCTGATGCTCAATACCCGGCACTACAACTTTGACAACTCGGGCCTGGCCACCGTCAGCAGCGCCAGCATCACGGTGCCCACCGTGAGCCTGGACAGCGGCCTGACCTTTGAGCGCAGCACGCGGCTGTTTGGCCGCAACCTGATCCAGACACTGGAGCCGCGCGCCTTCTACACCTACACGCCCTACCGCGATCAGAGCATGATCCCGGTCTACGACACGGCGCCCTACGATTTCAGCTTTGCGACCATCTTCAGCTCGAACTCGTTCAGCGGCTACGACCGCATTGCCGACAACAACATGCTGACCGTCGGCGCCACCACGCGTTTCCTCGATGCCGAAACCGGCACCGAGGCGGCGCGCTTTGGCATCGCCCAGCGCCTGCGCTTCTCGGACCAGCGCGTGGTCATGCCAAATGCCAGCCCGGTCAACGAGCGCTGGTCGGACATCATGCTGGGCGCCGGCATCAACTGGACGCCCAAATGGGGTTTCGACACCACGGTGCAGTTCAATCCCGACAGCGGCCGCTCGGTGCGATCGACGATGCAGGCGCGCTACAAGCCGGGCGACTACAAGACCTTGGCGCTGGCCTACCGCTACCAGGCACAGAACAGCGAGCAGATGGACCTGGGCTGGCAGTGGCCGGTCGATGAAATCTTTGGCTCCAAGGGCAAAAAAGCCAAGGGTGAAGGCCGCTGGTACACTGTGGGCCGCTTGAACTACAGCATGCGCGACAAGAAACTGGTGGACTCGGTGGTGGGCGTGGAATACGCCGGATGCTGCTGGAGCAGCCGCATCGTGCTCCAGCGTTTGCAGAACTCGCTGGTGCAGTCCAACACCAAGCTGCTGTTCCAGATGGAATTCACTGGCCTGACCAAACTCACGCTGGGCGCTGACCCGCTGGCCAGCATGCGCGAAAACGTGCCCGGCTACCAGTCCCTGCCCAGCGGCAACGGCTCCGCAGTGCCCAGCCGTTTCAGCAATTACGATTGAAGCATTCCCTGACCATGAAACAACGCATTCTCTCTTTGAGCGTGGCCTGCAGCCTGGCCTTGCTGGCTGGTGCCGGCGCGGCGCAAGGCATCAAGGCTGGCAGTGACGGCGCATCCGCCGGCATGCGTGCCCCCGGCACCGGCCGGGGCGCGCCCACGGCAGCCGCACCTGCTGCTGCGCAGCGCAATGCCAGTGCGCCCCGCTCGGCGGACTTCATCGTCGCGGTCGTCAATTCCGAGCCGGTCACCAATGTCGAGGTGCAGCAGCAGTTCGAACGCCTGCGCGCCCAGGCCGAGGCCAACAACATGCCGGCCGAAGCCGCTCGCCGCCAGGCACTCGAGATGCTGATCGGCCAGAAGATCCAGCTGCAGATGGCTGCCGAGCGCAACATCACGGTGGACAACTTTGCGGTGCAGCAGGCCGAAGAGTCGGTCGCCCGCCAGAACAGCATGACCATGCCCGAGCTGCGCCGCCGCCTGGCCAGCGAAGGTATTCCCGAAGCCCAGTTCCGCTCCGATCTGAAAAAGCAGCTGGTGATCCAGAAGCTGCGCGAGGCCGAAGTCGACTCCAAGGTGCGCGTCAGCGACCTGGAGATCGACCAGTACCTGCGCGAGCAGAAGGCCAAGGCAGGCCTCGCCGGCGCGGCCACCCAGCTCAACCTGGGCCACATCCTGATCACCGTGCCGGAAAACGCCAGCGAAGACCAGGTCAAGCAGCTGCAGGCCAAGGCCCAGCAGGCGGCCGACAAGATCCGCGCAGGCGAAGACTTCAATGCGGCCGTGGCCGAGTTCTCCGATGTGCCCGACGGCAAGGGCGGTGGTGCCATGGGCCTGCGCCCGGCCGACCGCTATCCGGAGCTGTTCGTCAAGGCCACCCAGGCCACGCCACAGGGCGCCATTGCCGGCCCGGTGCGCTCGCCCGCCGGTTTCCACATCCTGAAGGTGCTGGAGAAGACCAGCGGCGAAGTCCCCGCGATCGTCACCCAGAGCCATGCACGCCACATCCTGCTGCGCCCCAGCCCGCAGCTGAGCGAAGCCCAGGCCGTTGAGCGCCTGGAAGACTACCGCCGCCGCGTGCTGGCCCACCAGGACACGTTTGAAGACCTGGCCAAGCGCTATTCCGAAGACGGCAGCGCCAAGGAAGGCGGCGACCTGGGCTGGGCCAGCCCGCGCAAGTTTGTGCCTGAGTTCGAAGAAGCGCTCAACGCCTTGCAGCCCGGCGAGATCAGCCAGCCCATTGCCAGCCGCTTCGGTATTCACCTGATCCAGCTGCTGGAGCGCCGCGAAGCCAAGCTCAACCAGCGCGAGCAGCGTGACATGGTGCGCTCCATCGTGCGTGAGAACAAGCTCGAACAGGCGTTCAACACCTGGGCACAGGAAGCCCGTGCACGCGCCTACGTGGAATACCGCGAGCCGCCCCAGTAACAGCCCGGATGCCCCGGGCGCGATGACCCTGCCCGGCGCTGTGGCGCTGGGGCGGTGTCATCATCCGGCCCTCGGCAAGCCACTTTTAGAGCGGTGCTTTCGCACCGCTTTGTCATTGCATGAAACACATTCCCCGCAAGCGCTTTGGCCAGAACTTCCTGACCGATCGCGCCGTCATCGACGCGATCGTCGACGCCATCAACCCGCTGCCCGGCCAAACGGTGGTGGAGATCGGCCCCGGCCTGATGGCGCTGACCCAGCCGCTGGTCGAGCGCCTGGGCAAGCTCAGCGTCATCGAGCTGGACCGCGACCTGGCCGTGCGGCTGCGCACGCACCCGCAGCTCGACGTGGTCGAGTCCGATGTGCTGAAGGTGGACTTCCGCGCGCTGGCCCAGCGCCTGGGCGTGGCCAAGCTGCGCGTCGCCGGCAACCTGCCCTACAACATCTCCAGCCCCATCCTGTTCCACCTGCTCGAACAGGTCGATGTGGTCGAAGACCAGCACTTCATGCTGCAAAAAGAGGTCATCGACCGCATGGTGGCCGCGCCTGCCACCTCGGACTATGGGCGCCTGACGGTCATGCTGCAGTGGCGTTATGCGATGGAGAACGTACTGTTCGTGCCGCCCGAGAGCTTTGACCCACCCCCCAAGGTCGACAGCGCCGTGGTGCGCATGGTCCCGCGCGCGCAACCCGCCCAGCTGGATGCCAGGCTGCTCGAAGAGCTGGTGCGCGTCGCCTTCAGCCAGCGCCGCAAGATCCTGCGCAATACCCTGGGCAAATGGCTGGAGGACAAAGGCTATGGCGGCAGCTTTGATCTGCAGCGCCGCGCCGAAGAAGTACCGGTTGCCGAATACGAGCAAGCGGCCGCCAGCCTGTCGGCCGCACCCAACGCTGCCTGACCTTGAAGCAGCCCCGCCCCCAAGCAAAACGCCCGGCTTGCGCCGGGCGTTTTTCTGGGGAATCAGGACGCCGATCAGAGGAAAGAGTAAAAACAGCGAAACGGCACCTTGCGTTCGGCCCAGTACTCGGCCGCATCGCGGAACACATCGAGCAGCTGCTCGCGCGCCTCGCGGTCGAACTTCATCGCAGTGGGGATCTGGTCCAGCACCACGACAAAACCGGGCTGGGGCCCGCTCTTGTGCAAAGGGTCCGTCAGGCAGTCGAACAGCGCATCGAAGTTCTTGCCATAGTGCGACGGAAAATAGAACTGCATGCCAATCAACTCGAGCACATCGGCCTTGGACAGCGCATGCGCCAGATTGGCGTACAGGAAGTGCTGCCCCAGGTTCTGGGCTGCGTCGCGCAGGTCTTCCAACCGGTAGGCACGGATGGCCTGCACGATGTTCGGACGCACGAAACGCAGCGATGTATCTTGTACCTGACGAAGTGGAGTGTCCATCTCCGTTGCTCTTTCCATTAGCATTTTTTAAAAACCACACCCCATCCTGGGGCTCATTGGGCATTGTTGACTTAGCACATCACTGAGCGCAAGACATCTCTTGCGGAAAAGCGACATAGGAGGAATCTGACTGGCTAATTCACAATGCGCCGAAAGCTGCTGTAGTGATCCTGGGTGTAGTAGCAAGTATCGGGCATTGTGGCGACCTGACCGCCACAAATGATGCGGCGCGCCCCGCGATCGCGGGAGCCGGGTGTCTTGACCGTGTATTCCCGGTAGTAACCCCGCTTCTGCCTGGGCAGTATGCGTTCACGGTTACCAAATACCGAGCCGTCCTTGTCATAGGGAAAAGGGCCGCCGTCGAGGATCAGCGCATAGGTTTTGCGGCCTTGGGGCGGCAATTCGGCTACGGCTACCACCGGCCCATCGAATGCAGAAGTCCCGCTACCGCGGGCCTGCACGACAGGCGGCAACACCGCCAAGACCGCAGCAAGCACACCAGCCTTCACAGACGAGCGGGCCAGATAACCCCATGCTTTGAGCATCAACAACACCTTTCAGAACCAGGGATTCTCTGCACCACCTGCGCCCAGGGAACGGGCGCGGATAGGGAGGAGACGCAAGACGTCTTTTTGCAGCCCATAGCGAGCTATTGACAAGGAAGACAACGCCGCGAATCGCCCGTGCCCGCAGTCCGGCCATGGCAGGGAGTTTTGCGGAGAATTCCTAGACTCACCGAAAGTTCAGCCGGTCAGTGTGACGGATTGCCCCCCAAAATGCAAGAAGCCTGCCCAAAATTTGAGCAGGCTTCTCAGTATTTAACCGCAGCAAGTGCTGCGGAATCAGCGCAACTTAGCCACAAATAGCAGCATCAACGCGCAAAATTCGCGTCCGCCACCGCAACTGCAGTCATATTGACAATGCGGCGCACCGTCGCGCTCGGGGTCAAAATATGCACCGGCTGGGCGGCGCCCAGCAGAATGGGGCCAATGGCGATATTGCCGCCTGCGGCTGTCTTGAGCAGGTTGTAGCTGATATTGGCCGCATCGATATTGGGCAGCACCAGCAGATTGGCGTTACCGACCAGGGGGCTCTCGGGCATGATGCTGGCGCGCTGCTTCTGGTCAATGGCCACATCGCCATGCATTTCGCCATCCACTTCCAGCCACGGGGCCTGGATGCGCAGCAGCTCCAGGGTCTGGCGCATCTTGACGGCGCTGGGCTGGTTGCTGGAGCCAAAGTTCGAGTGCGACAGCAGTGCGGCCTTGGGTTTGATACCAAAGCGCATCATCTCCTCGGCCGCCATGATCGTGATCTCGGCGAGCTGCTCGGCCGTCGGGTCGTAGTTCACATGGGTGTCCACCAGGAAGACCTGGCGCTCGGGCAGCAGCAGGCCGTTCATGCAGGCATAGGTGGCAGTGCCGGCACGCTTGCCAATGACCTGGTCGATGTAGTGCAGGTGGATCGCAGTGTTGTTCCAGGTGCCGCAGATCAGGCCATCGACCTCGCCCTTGTGCAGCAGCATGCAGCCGATCAGGGTCAGGCGGCGGCGCATTTCGATCTTGGCGATCGGCACCGTCACGCCCTTGCGCTCGGCCATGCGGTGGTACGACTGCCAGAAATCACGGTAGCGGTCGTCATGCTCGACGTTCACCACATCGTAGTCTGTGCCTTCCTTCAGGCGCAGGCCAAATTTCTCGATGCGCTGGGCAATGATGGCGGGGCGGCCGATCAAGGTGGGGCGCGCCACGCGCTCGTCCACGACGATCTGGGCCGCACGCAGGATGCGCTCCTCCTCGCCCTCGGCGTAGGCAATGCGCTTCTTCGCCGCCCGCTTGGCCGCCATGAAGATGGGCTTCATCGCCGTGCCGGAGGCGTAGACGAAGGTCTGCAAGTGCTCGCGGTAGGCATCCATGTCCTGGATCGGGCGCTCGGCCACGCCGCATTCCGCTGCTGCCTGCGCCACAGCCGGCGCAATCTTCATCATCAGGCGCGGGTCAAACGGCTTGGGGATCAGGTACTCGGGGCCAAACGACAGGTCCTGGCCGGCATAGGCGTTGGCGACCTCTTCGGTCTGCTCGGCCTGGGCCAGGTCGGCGATCGCATGCACCGTGGCGATTTCCATCTCGGTGGTGATCGTCGTCGCGCCACAATCGAGTGCACCCCGGAAGATATAGGGAAAGCACAGCACGTTGTTGACCTGGTTCGGGTAGTCCGAACGGCCGGTCGCCATGATGATGTCGTCGCGCACGCCCTTGGCGTCTTCCGGCGAGATCTCGGGGTTGGGGTTGGCCAGCGCAAAGATGATGGGGCGCACCGCCATGCGCTGCACCATATCGGGCTTGAGCACACCGCCCGCCGACAGACCCAGGAACACATCGGCGCCATCGATCACCTGCGACAACGTGCGCTTGTCGGTTTCCTGAGCGAAAAGCTCCTTATCTTCGTCCATCAGCTCGGTACGGCCCTTGTAGACCACGCCGACGATGTCGGTGACCATCACGTTCTCGCGCTTCAGGCCGATCTCCAGCAGCAGGTTCAGGCAGGCCAGCGCCGCAGCGCCCGCGCCGGACGCCACCAGCTTCACGTCCTCGATCTTCTTGCCGGCCACCTTGAGCGCATTGACCATGGCTGCCGCGACAGTGATGGCCGTGCCGTGCTGGTCATCGTGGAAGACCGGGATCTTCATGCGCTTGCGCAGCTCGCGTTCCACATAGAAGCACTCGGGCGCCTTGATGTCTTCCAGGTTCACGGCGCCAAACGTGGGCTCCAGTGCTGCGATCACATCGACCAGCTTCTGGGGGTCTTTTTCGTTGATTTCGATGTCAAAAACATCAACGCCGGCAAACTTCTTGAATAGAACGCCCTTGCCTTCCATCACGGGCTTGGAGGCCAGCGCACCGATATCGCCCAGGCCCAGCACCGCTGTGCCATTGGAGATCACCGCGACCAGGTTGCCCCGGCTGGTGTATTTGAAGGCTGCAGCCGGGTCCTTGACGATCTCTTCGCAAGGCGCCGCGACACCGGGCGAATAAGCCAGCGCCAGGTCATGCTGGTTGGCCATCGGCTTGGTGGCGGCAATCGCCACCTTGCCGGGGCGGGGAAACTGGTGGTACTCCAGTGCGGACTGGCGCAGCAGTGCGCGCTTGTCGACAGCAGTGGGGGTTGAATTCTTCTCAGTCATGGCGGTCTCCGGCATCACGCAGCGTTCACTACGAAAAACGGCTGGAACATGCTGCCATCTGCATGCATGTCCCAACAGTATGTCCAAGGGCCCAGATCGGTGTCCGCACAGCCGACAGCTGTGGATCGTATACAAGGCACGCTCCATTCTAGGCGCAGGCTAAAAATCAAGTATTCCAGTCGCCGACTAGAACTATGAAAAAGATTTATAGCTTTTTCCACCTTATGCATAGATAGCGCAAACGGTTCCACTGCTGCCAGAAGCGAAGGTCTACAATGGCTCACGTTTGCGCTATATAGGCTCCGCAAGGGCTCATTTGTCATGGATTTAATGCTTCTGGTCGTTCTCATCTTGGGCGTGAGCTTTGTGCTGCGTGCCAAGGCCCAAAAGCAGCGCATCGCCTTGTTGGCCCAATATTTGCGTAATTACGACATTGAAAAGCTGATGGAGCGCCTCGTCAGCAGCTATATGCGTGCGCTCGATGAGAAAGACAGCAACCGCCAGCAGCAAATCTGGGAGCTGCAGGCATCGGTAGAAAACAGCCTGGCCAGCCAGTTCAGCAGCTTTGCCGATACGCTGGCCAAGGCGCCCGAGCCCGCCAACGGCGCCAGCTTCAAGATCAGCACCCAGGCTTTCTACTTTCCGTTCTCGCACCTGCTGGAAAAATTGCAGGGCAACCGCCATTCCTTTGACCTGCGCACCGCCATTCGCCTGCATGCTGACGGCATCGCCCGCGTGGTCGCCAACACGGCCGGCCGCAGCCCCAAGGACCGCGCTTTTACGCTGTTGGCCGAGATGTACCTGATGCAGCACACCTGCCACTGGTACTGCAAATCCAAGGCCGTCGCATCGGCGCGCATGCAGCTGCGCAACCAGACCACCTACGAGCAGGTCATCCAGAGCGTGTCGCCCGAGACGCGCAATGCCTATCTGGCGCTGCTGGGCGAGCGCTGATGTTCGCCATTGGCTGACAGCTGGGCGCAGCGCCAGCGGCGACAATCAGCGGATTGACACCACCAACCCAGGGAAAGCCCATGCCAGCCATTCCAACCCGTCTTGCCGCCCTGGCAGCCGTTGTTGCCACCGCCAGCCTGCTCAGCGCCTGTGACGAGCGTCCCGGACCGATGAAGCCCATCTCCGGCACCGTCGCGGCATCGCGCCAGCCCCTGCCTGACAAGCCGCTGTTCAACGCGCCCATTGTGGATACGCACTCGGTGCTGCCCCATGCCAAGGCCGACAAACACGACCCACTGCCCCCGGCTGTGCCGCTGGCCTCGGCCGACGACCCCAAGGCCTCCAACGGCGGCACGACGGCTGAAGGCGGCAGTGTGAACCCCTCTGCCGGCATGGGCGCCGTCATCACCGACAGCAAGGGCGCGCAGCACGAAGCGGATGGCAAGCCATAAGACGCAAGAAGCGGTTCATGGGGACGGCCGCCACCTTGGCTCTCAGGCACCATCCTTGCTAGCTAGCAGTTCATGACCTCAGCCCCCCACATGCCCGCGCTGATCCTGGAGGCCCGGCCTCTGACGGCGCACAATTTCTCGGCCTTTGGCACCGTTATCGGCCTCGCCGACCCGAGCCTGCCCAGCCAGCCCATCAACCAGGGCAATGCGTTGCGCTATGACCTGCTGCCCGATCTGCAGCTGACGGCGCAGGGCGGCTGGCCCATGCTGGCACTGTTCCGTGCGCAGGCGCGGCAGTTTCCGCTCATGGTGACCGAGGTGGAATGCCATGCGCTGGGCAGCCAGAGCTTTGTGCCGCTGGGCACGCAGCGCTTTGTCGTGGTCGTGGCCGCTGCCGGCCCGGCCCCCAAGGCTGCGGATCTGCAGGCCTTTGTGACCGATGGCCGCCAAGGCATCGTGCTGGCACCCGGCACCTGGCACCATGCCCTGCTCGCCGTCGAGGGCGGCGATTTTGCCGTCATCGAGCGGCGCGCCGATGCGCTGGACTGCCGCTGCGAAGCGATCAGCGAGCCGCTGCAGGTCCGCCTGCCGGCTGACCTGGCCTAAGAACCTGTTCTAAGGCTTAAGCAGCAGCGGCCGCCGCCAGCTGCTGCGCAATGGCGATCAAGCTGCGGTCCGTGCCTGCCGGGCCGAGCAGCGAGATACCCAGCGGCGCGCCGCCGCGGCTGGCCAGAGGCAGTGAAATTTGCGGAAAGCCGGACAATCCGGCCAGGCACAGCATCTGCACCGCCTGGTTGCGGTAGGCCTCCAGCGATGCCTCGTCTGCGGTTCGCAGCGGCGCAATATCGGGCATGGTCGGCATCACCAGCACGCCATCGCTGCCCAGCACATCGGCCAGATGCTGGCGGAAACGCGTGCGGAACTGCTCGGCCTGCTGCACCTGCGCATCGGTCACTTGGCGCGACCAGTCAAAGCGCTCCTTCACACCCGGGCCCAGCACGGGCGCATAGCGGCTGATGAAGGCGCCATCGGTCATCCAGGCCTCACGGCCCTGGATGTAGCGAAAGCTCCAGTACATCGCATCAAAGGAATCGAGCACGGTCGTGCAGTCCTGCGCGCGGCCCAGCAGCTGCGTGATCTGCTGCAGCGCCCCGTCCCAGGCCGGGCGCACCGCGCTGTCCACCAGACCCCAGACGTCGCTGGGCATCAGCAAACGCGGGCGCGCAGGCAACGGCGTGGTGTCGGGCGCCATCAGCACATCGGCCACGCGGGCAAAGGTCAGGGCATCGCGCGCAAACCAGCCGCAGGAGTCCAGGCTGTGGCACAGCGCCAGAGCCGATTCCAGGCTCACCCGGCCATGCGTGGGCCGTATGCCATACAGGCCGCAGTGGCTGGCAGGCGCGCGCACCGAGCCGCCCGTGTCCGTGCCCAGCGCAAAATCGCAGAGCCGGCTGGACACCGCCGAAGCCGAGCCCGACGACGAACCCCCGGTGATGCGCTCGGGCGCGTTGCCGTTGATCGGCGCGCCAAAGTGGGCATTGTTGCCGTTCATCGAGAACGCCAGCTCGTCGGTCACTGTCTTGCCCGCCAGCGCCGCGCCTGCATCGAGCAGCTTCTGCACCGTGGGCGCCGTCTGCGTCTTGATGCCGGACAGGGCCAGCAGCAGCGGGTTGCCGCCACCGGTCGGGTAACCGGCAATGTCGAACAAGTCCTTCACCCCAAAGTACAGGCCGCTGAGCGGGCCGGTGCCCGCATGGCACACGGGCACATCGGGGTAGGGAACAAAGGCATGGGCAGGGTCGTGCAAGGGCATGGTGGAGTCAGTCCTGGGCAAAAAAATGGAAATGCAGTGGCCTACGCGGCGGCCAGCACGTTGGGCGCATAGGCCGCCGCCGTTGCAGTGTGCACGCAGCGCGCCATATGGCCAGGCGCCAGCGTGACCGGTGCCGGCACCGCTTGCAGGCACGCGGCTGTGGCCAGCTTGCAGCGCGGCGCAAAGGCGCAGCCCGGTGGGATGGCGGTCAGATCGGGCGGCGCGCCGGCAATGGTCTGCAGCGGTTGGCCGCGCTCCATCGCGCCGTGCGAACGGCTTTGCAGCAAGGCCATGGTGTAGGGGTGGCGCGGGCTGCGGATCAGCTGTTCGGCCGTGCCTTCTTCGACAATCCGGCCGGCATACATCACCGCAATGCGGTCGGCCACTTCCACCGCCGCACCAATATCGTGGGTCACAAACACAATGCCCAGGCCCAGCTCACGCTGCAGCTCACGCAGCAGCAGCAGGATCTGGATCTGCACCGTCGCATCCAGCGCGGTGGTGGGCTCGTCGGCCAGCAGCACCTGGGGGTTGCAGGCCAGCGCCAGCGCAATCATCGCCCGCTGGCGCATGCCGCCCGACATCTCATGCGGGTAGGCCTTGAGGCGCTGCTCGGGGCTGGGAATGCGCACCCGCTCAAACAACGCCAGCGCACGCTGCTGCGCCTCGGTCTGGCTCACGCGCTCGTGCCGGCGTATGGCTTCGACAATCTGCGCACCCACCGGGTAGACCGGGTCCAGCGCCAGCAACGGGTCCTGAAAAATCATCGCGCAGGTCTTGCCGCGAAAGTCGTTGAGCGCGCCGCCGCGCAGCGCCAGCACATCCTGGCCTGCGACCTGGATCTGGCCCTTCATCGTGGTCTTGCGCTCGGGGTGCAGGCGCAGCAGGCTGCGCAGGGTCACGCTCTTGCCGGAGCCGGATTCGCCAATCAGCGCAACCGCTTCGCCCTTGGCGACCGACAGGCTCACGCCGCTGACGGCCTGGACCACTTTCTTGCCGCTGGCAAACTGCACATTCAGGTCCTGGATCCGGACCAGTGGAGGAGAGGCTGTGTTCATCGTGGTGCTCCGGGTTCAGGCGGCCAGCGCAGCAGCGGCGGCCAGGGGGTGGCCACTGCCGGGCTCATGCACCAGGCAGCGCGCGGCATGGTGCAGCTGCACCGGGGTGACGGCCGGCACGGCTTGGGCGCAGACCGGCGCGGCCTGCGGGCAGCGCGGGTGAAAACGGCAACCGGTGGGCGGGTTGATGGGGTTGGGCGGGTCCCCGGCCAGCGGTGCCACCAAGGTGCGGTGGCTGGGGTCCATCGACGGCACCGACGACAGCAAGGCCTTGGTATAGGGGTGGGCCGGCGCGGCAAACAGCGCATCCGAGGGGCCGATCTCGGCCACCTGGCCCAGGTACATCACCATCACCCGGTCGCTGATGTAGTGCACCACGCCCAGGTCATGGCTGATGAAGACATAGGTCAGGCCGAACTCGCGTTTCAGGTCGGCCAGCAGGTTCAGCACCTGGGCCTCCACCGATTTGTCGAGCGCCGAGACCGCCTCGTCCAGAATCACCATGCGCGGCTGCAACGCCAGCGCGCGGGCAATGTTGATGCGCTGGCGCTGACCGCCCGAGAGCTCATGCGGGTAGCGCTCGGCAAAGCGGGCCGGCGCCAGGCCGACCCGGTCCATCAGGTGGTGGGCGCGGGCGACCGACTCCTTGCGCGAGACGCCATGCACCTGCGGGCCAAAGGCGATCGAGTCCTCGATCGTCAGGCGCGGGTTGAGCGAGGCATAGCTGTCCTGGAACACCATCTGCACCTGGCGGCGAAACTCCTTCAGGCTCAGGTCACGCGATCCCACCGTGCGGCCATCGAACACCAGCTCGCCAGCGGTCGGGTCCATCAGGTGCATCAGCAGCCGCGCGGTGGTCGATTTGCCGCAACCGGACTCGCCCACCACACCCAGGGTCTCGCCCTTGAGCACCTCGAAATCCACGCCATCGACCGCGCGCACCAGCTTGCCGTTCTTGAGCGGGAAATGCTTGGTCAGGCCGCGCACCGTCAGCAGCGGCTGGGCCGGGCCGCCCACATCGGCGGCCACGGCAGTGGCAGGGGCCAAAGAAGAATGCTGGAGCATGGCTTAACCCTTGTTGTCCATGGCCGAGCGCAGGCCATCGGAGAGCAGATTGAAGGAGATGGAGGTGATGAAGATCATCAGCCCCGGCAAGGCTGCCACCCAGGGCTGGGTGTAGATCGCCGTGCGCAAGGTGTTGAGCATCAGGCCCCATTCGGGCTCGGGCGGCTTCACGCCCAGACCCAGAAACGACAGGCCCGAGGCCAGGATCATCGACACCGCAATCAGGCTGGTGGCATAGACAAAGATGGGGCCCAGTACATTGCCCAGCACATGCACCCGCACGATGGTGAAGGCGCTGGCCCCAGTGGCCCGCGCCGCCTCCACATAGTCGCGGTTGCGGGCCTGGGCCGTCACGCTCTCGGCCACGCGGGCGATCTGCGGGATGAAGACAATCGTCAGCGACACCAGCGAGTTGAAGATGCCCGCGCCCAGCGCGCCCGACAGCGCAATGGCCAGCAGCACCGAGGGGAAGGCGTAGAACACATCGATGGTGCGCATGATCACCGTGTTGGTGCGGCCACCGGCGTAGCCGGCCACAATGCCGATGCCCGTGCCGATCACAAAGGCCATCAGCACCGGAGTGATGCCCATGAACAGCGACAGGCGCGCGCCCATCATCAGGCGCGACAGCATGTCGCGGCCCAGCTCATCGCTGCCCAGCGGCAGGCCGGCGGTGCCGATGGGCTTGAGCCGCTTGAGCATCGAGGCCAGATAGGGATCGGACGGCGTGATCCACGGCGCCAGCGCTGCCACTGCAATCAGCAGCAGGATGACGGCGGCAGCGCCCATGGCCACCGGGTCGCGCAGCAGGCGCTGCAGCACCGAGGACCAATAGCCGCGTGAGCGCTGGGCCGGCAGCGGCTGCACCTGGGCCGCTGCTGCATCGGGAAGGGTAAGACTGGTCATGGGGACGGAACCTCCGGGGGTCTGCGCTCAGCGGGCAATGCGGGGATCGAGCAGGGTCTGCACCACATCGATGATGAGGTTGAGCAGCACAAAGAAAACGGCCAGCACCAGGATGGAGCCCTGCAGCAGCGGCAGATCGCGCTGGAAGATGGCCTGGTTGAGCAGAAAGCCGGTGCCCGGCCAGGAGAACACGGTCTCGATCAGGATGGAGCCGCCCAGCAGGTAGCCCAGTTGCAGGCCCATCACCGCCAACGCCGTGGGCGCCGCGTTCTTCAGCACATGGCGGAAGATGCCCAGATGGCCCAGGCCCTTGGCCTTGAGGCCGAGGATGAACTCCTGGTCCAGCAGCTCGGCCACCAGCGCCCGCACCGTGCGCGCAATGATGCCCATCGGGATTACCGACATGGTGATGGCCGGCAGGATCATGAACTGCACATGCGCCCAGTCCCAGGCCCAGTCACCCGAGCCGCCCGGCCCCGCGCCGGTGGCGGGCAGCCACATCAGCTGCGACGAGAAGACAATCACCATCACCATGCCCAGCCAGTAGTGCGGCACGCTGACGCCCAGCATCGACAGCATCGAGCAGCTGCGGTCCACCCAGGAGTTGCGGAAATACCCCGCCACAAAGCCAAACAGGCTGCCCAGCACAAAGCCGATCAACGTCGCCACGACGGCCAGGCGCAGGGTGTTGACCACGGCAGCCATCACTTCGGTGGTCACCGGCCGGCTGGTGGCAATCGACTGGCCCAGATCGCCTTGCAGCGCGCGCCAGACCCAGCGCAGAAACTGCTCGGGCAGCGGCCGGTTGAAGCCATAGAGCTCGCGCATCTGGGCCTGCAGCTCGGCCGATGCATCGGCAGGCAGGACCGACACCAGGGGGTCGCCCGGCGCGATATGCACCAGGGCAAAGCACAGCAGGGCCACGCCCAGCATGATGGGCAGGGTGTAGACAATGCGTCTGATCAGATAGGCAAGCATGGCGGTTCAAAGGTTCGTGGGGGAGAGGCGGACCATGCGGGGCCGCACTGGCGGGATGGGCCATCGGCCTGCACCCGGCATGCAGCGGTGTCTCTGCACCGGTTTGCATGCCCGGGGCCGCCCGGCTTACTTCATCGTCATCGTCGCGATATCGATGAACCAGCTTTGCGGCTGCACCACGTGGCCGACCTTGGCCGACATCGCGCGCGGGCCCACATCGTGTGCCACAAAGAGGAACGGCGACTCATCGACCACCAGGGTGTGCAGCTCGGCCAGGGCCTTGTCGCGCTCCTTGGCATCAAAGGTGGTGCGGGCCTTGTCCACCACCGCATCGACCTGCTTGTTGCTGTAGAAGCCCCAGTTGTTGGACAGCGGCGGGAAGGACTTGGTGCTGACAAAGCGCACCATCGCAAAGAAGGGGTCCATGGTGGCTGCCGTCACATTGGTGGCGCTGGCCTTGTTGGCACCCGGGTCCTTCGCGCCCAGGCGCCAGCCGGAGAACAGCGTGTTCCACTCCACCACGTCGAACTCGACGTCAAAGAAGCATTCCTTGAGGTTCTGCTGGATGAACTCGTTCATCGGCAGCGGCTGCATCTGGCCCGAGCCCGACGCGGAGGTCTGGATCTTCACCTTGATCGGCTTGCTGGCGCTGTAACCAGCCTGGGTCATCAATGCCTGTGCGGCCTTCACGTCGTACTTGATCTGGAAGCTGGGGCTGCCGCGCCAGGGGTGGCCGGGCTCAAAGATGCCGGTGGCCGGCTCCATCTGGCCGTTCAACAGCTGCTTCATGCTGGCGCGGTCCACGCACAGGTTGGCGGCATGGCGCACGCGCTTGTCCAGCCAGGGCGAGCCCTCGACAAACGAGAACTGCCATGGCCAGATGTGGGGCTGCAGGTTGGAATAGACCTTGAAGCCGCGCGCCTTGATCGCATCGAGCGCATCGGGCGCCGGCGCCTCGATCCAGTCCACCTGGCCGCTCATCAGCGCAGCGGTGCGCGAGTTGGCCTCGGGCAGCGGCAGCAGCACCACCTTGTCGATGGTCGGCGTGCGCTTGGGGTCCCAGTAGCTGGCGTTCTTCACCATCTCGAAGCGCTCACGCGGCACCAGGCGTGCGCCCTTGAACGGGCCCGTGCCCGATGGGTCGGCGGCAAACGCCGTCCACGCGGCCTTGCTGCGCTCGGCCTTGCCGCTGACGGAGGCCGGCACCGCCGCCAGCTTCTTGGCCCAGTGCGCGGGCGAGGCCATGAACAGATTGCTCAGGTTGATCGGCAAGAAGGAATCGGGCTCGGTGGTGGTCAGCTCCACCGTCAGGTCATCGATCTTCCTGGCCGATTTGAGCGTCGGCATGCGCGATGCCGTCACGCCCACCTGGGCCGGGTCAAACTGCTCGGCCTCCTTGTCCAGCACCTTGTTCACGTTCCAGACCACGGCATCGGCATTGAAGGCGCTGCCGTCGTGGAACTTGACCCCGGGGCGCAGCTTGAACAGCCACTTGGTCTTGTCCTTGGCATCCACCTCCCACGAGAGCGCCAGGCCCGGCACCAGCTCGCTGGGCTTGTCGGCTTTGCTCAGGTCCCACTGGGTCAGCGCGTCATACATCGGAATGCCGGTGAAACGGTTGCCTTCAAAACCCTGGTCCGGCTGGCCCGAGGTGCGCGGGATATCGCCCGCAGTCATCGCAATGCGCAGCACCTTTTCCTGGGCCAGGGCAGCACCTGCGCCCAGCGCCAGGGTGACAGCCAGAGCCAGGCTTTTGAGCGCGGGACGGGAGACGGAGAAACCGGAAGACGCTTGCATCACAGGACCTTTCCAAGAAGTGGGGGATGACAAGTCCAAAGCAAGCTGCGTGCCACATCACACATATCGTTTATCGATACAAGTGATTGATTCATCGATATTTTTGGCATGCTTTATGCGAACGCTCTGCGCATTGTTCGCCTCACTTTCAGGAGTAACCGCATGACCCAAATAGACCGCCTGCGCATTGATGACAACCGCCTCTGGCAATCGCTGATGGCCCTGGCCCAGATAGGGGCCACGCCCAAAGGCGGCGTCTGCCGCATCGCCTTGACCGACGAGGACAAGGCCGGCCGCGACCAGGTGGTGCAGTGGTTCCGCGATGCGGGCCTGCAGGTGCGCGTCGATGAAGTGGGCAATGTGTTTGGCCGCCGCCCCGGCACCGACCCGCAGGCGCGCGCCGTGGCCACCGGCAGCCATATCGACACCCAGCCCACCGGCGGCAAGTTCGATGGCAACTACGGCGTGCTCGCAGGGCTGGAGGTGGTGCGCACGCTCAACAGCCACGGCATCCAGACCGTTGCGCCGCTGGAAGTGGCCTTCTGGATGAACGAGGAAGGCACGCGCTTCACGCCGGTGATGATGGGCTCTGGTGCATTTGCGGGAATTTTTGGTGCAGACCACATCCGCTCGCAACAAGATGGTGCAGGCCTTACCGTCGGCGAGGAGCTGGCCCGCATCGGCTACCTGGGCGATGTGGCCTGTGGCGATGTACCCGGTGGCGCCTTTGCCGCCTACTTTGAAGCGCATATCGAGCAAGGCCCGGTGCTCGAAGCCTATGACAAGCCCATCGGCATCGTCAGCGGCGCGCTGGGCCAGCAGTGGTATGACGTGACCGTCACCGGCATGGACGCCCATGCCGGCCCCACGCCGATGAACCTGCGCCATGATGCGATGCTGGCTGCTGCCCGCATGGTCGATGCCGTCAACCGCATCGCGCTGGACCAGGCCCCGCACGGGCGCGGCACCGTCGGCCATCTGCAGGTGCTGCCCAACTCGCGCAATGTGATCCCCGGCCAGGTCAAGTTCAGCGTCGACTTCCGCAACCTCTCGCAGACCGGGCTGGATGCGATGGACACCGCCATGCGCACGGAGTTTGCGCGCCTCGCCGACCAGTGCCAGTGCCAGGTGGAGATCACGCAGGTGGTGCGCTTTGCACCCTGCATCTTCCACCCCGGCTGCGTGGCCAGCGTGCGCGGCGCGGCCGATAGCCTGGGCTATGCGCACATGGAGGTCGTCAGCGGCGCCGGGCACGATGCCGTCTACGTCCACAGCGTGGCGCCCACCGCGATGATCTTTGTGCCCTGCAAGGATGGCATCAGCCACAACGAGATCGAGGACGCCAAGTCCGAGCACCTGGCCGCTGGCTGCAATGTGCTGCTGCATGCGATGCTGGCGCATGCCGGGGTGGCCTGAGAGCGGCCTAATCCGCTGGCAACAGCTGCGACACCGCCCGCGCGCATTCGATCACCAGCGGGGCCAGCGCCTGCTGGGCATCGGCCATGTTCCAGCGGCTGGTGGGCGGCGCCAGGTGGATGGCGCCCACCACCACGCCGCGCGCATTGAACACGGGCGCGGCAATGCCCATGTCGCCCAGGAACAGCTCTTCGCAGTTGGTGGCATAGCCCGTCTGCTGGCACTGCGCCAGTTGCGCCATGACCGCATCCACCGTCGTCAACGTGGCGCGGGTGCGTGGCGGCATGGGCGCCTGCTGCAGCAATGCCTGGGCCTGCGCGGCCGGCAGCTGGCTCAGGTAGGCGCGGCCGCAGCTGCTGGCATACAGCGGCACTTGGGTGCCCACCGGTGTCAGCACCGGGATGTGCTGGGTCGTCAGCACCTGGGCCAGGTACACCATGTGCGTGCCCGCTGGCTCGGACAAGGTCGCCGTCTCACCGCTTTGCCGCGCCAGCTGCGCCAGATAGGTGTGGGCGGCGCTGATCATCGGATGCGCATCCAGGTAGTTGAAGCCCAGCTCCACCACACGCGGCAGCAGCACAAAGCGCCGCGTGCTCGGGTGCTTGCCGATATAGCCCAGCGCCTGCAAGGTGTGCACCGAGCGCTGCGCCGAGGCCTTGGTCATGCCGGCGGCCTGCGCAATCTCGGCCAGAGTCATGCTGCGGTGCGCCGCACTGAAGGCGCGCAGCACCTGCAGACCCTTGGCCAGCGAGAGGTTGAACAGGCTGTCGGAGGCAGGCTCAGACGCAATCACCGGCGCGGGCGCCAGCGTGGATACTGCTGCGGGCACAGACAAAGCCGCCACCGGTGGGTGTGCCGGTGGCGTGCCTGGGGATGTGCGGGGGGCTGCAGCGTCGGCTGACGCTGCGGTGTCCGAAGACCGGCGGTGGGCGGTGCTGGTGCGCATGGTGCAAGGGCGGGAGGCAATGCCTTGGCCTTCGCAAGAAACGCACCAACTTGCAGCCGGGCCCATTGCGGGGCGGCTGCGGCAAGGTCTTAGCGGCTGCTGGGGAAGCTGAACACCGCACCATCGCGCACACCGGCGCTGGGCCAGCGCTGGGTGATGGTCTTGCGCTTGGTGTAGAAGCGCACGGCATCGGGGCCGTAGGCGTGCAGGTCACCAAACAGGCTGCGCTTCCAGCCGCCGAACGAGTGGTAGGCCACAGGCACAGGCAGCGGCACATTGATGCCGACCATACCGACCAGAATGTGGTCGCTGAAGTAGCGGGCTGCTTCGCCATCGCGGGTGAAGATGCAGGTGCCGTTGCCGTACTCATGCGCGTTGATCAGGTCCATCGCCTCCTGCAAGGTCTTGACCCGCACAATGCCCAGCACCGGGCCAAAGATCTCTTCCTGGTAGATCTTCATGCCGGGGCGCACGTTGTCGAACAGGCAGGGGCCGAGGAAGTAGCCGTCCTCATGGCCGGCCACCTGCAGGCTGCGGCCATCGATCAGCAGCTTGGCGCCCTCCTCCACACCGATGTCCACATAGGCCTTGACCTTCTCGAAATGCGGCTTGGTGATCAGCGGACCCATGTCGTTGCTGTTGTCGGTGCCCGGGCCCACCTTCATCTTGGCGATCTCGGCGCTCAGGCCGGCGATCATCTGGTCAGCCACCTCGTCGCCCACGGCCACCACCAGCGGCACGGCCATGCAGCGCTCGCCGCAGCTGCCGTAGGCGGCGCCCATCATCGCGGTCACCGCGTTGCTGATGTCGGCATCGGGCATCACCACCGCATGGTTCTTGGCACCACCCAGCGCCTGCACGCGCTTGCCGCTCTTGCAGCCTTCGCCGTAGATGTACTCGGCGATCGGGGTCGATCCGACAAAGCTCACTGCCTTGACGCGCGGGTCATGCAGCAGGGTGTCGACCGCTTCCTTGTCGCCGTTGACGACGTTGAGCACGCCCGGTGGCAGGCCCGCTTCTTGCGCCAGCTGGGCAATGAAGAGCGCGCTGGTCGGGTCGCGCTCGGAGGGCTTGAGCACAAAGGTATTGCCGCAGGCCACGGCCATGGGCCACATCCACAAAGGCACCATTGCGGGGAAGTTGAAGGGCGTGATGCCGGCTGTCACACCGAGCGCCTGGAACTCGCTCCAGCTGTCGATGTTGGGGCCCACATTGCGGCTGTGCTCGCCCTTGAGCAGCTCCGGCGCGTAGCTGGCGAACTCGACGTTCTCGATGCCACGCTGCAACTCGCCATGCGCATCGGCCAGCACCTTGCCATGCTCGGCGGTGATCATCGCGGCGATCTTGTCGGCGTTCTGCTCCAGCAGCACCTTGAGCTGGCCCATGATGCGCGCGCGCTTGAGCGGCGGCGTATTGCGCCAGGCGGGGAAGGCCTTTTCGCCAGAGGCAATCGCGGCCTCCACCGTGGCCTTGCTGGCCAGCTCCACGCTCACGGTCGATTGGCCCGTTGCCGGGTTGAACACCGGCTGCGTGCGGCCGCCATCGTGCACGATCTTGCCGTCGATCAAATGGCCTACGGTGGCCGTCACATTCTTGTCGTTGTTCATGTCAGTCTCTCTTGGGTTCCATTCAAAAACAGCACCGGCGCCAACGTAGTGGCGCCAGATAGCACATAGCTCTTACGGGTGTCAGTTGGTCTCAGCCAGCGCGTCACCCAGCGCGTTGATCAGACGGTCGATCTCGGCCTTCTCGCTGATGAAGGGTGGCGCCAGCTGGATGGTGTCGCCACCATAGCGCACGTAGAAGCCTTTTTCCCAGCACTTCATCGCGATCTCATAAGGGCGCTTGGCGGGCTCGCCCGGCAGCGCGGCAATCGTGAAGCCTGCGGCCAGACCGTAGTTGCGGATGTCGGCGACATGCTTGGCACCCTTGAGGCTGTGCACGGCGTTTTCAAAGTAAGGTGCCAGCGCCTTCACGCGGCCGGGCATGTCTTCCTTCTCCAGAATGTCCATCACCGCCAGGCCTGCCGCGCAAGCGACGGGATGGGCCGAGTAGGTGTAGCCATGGGCAAACTCCAGCATGTACTCAGGGCCGCCTGCGGCCATGAAGGTGTCGTAGATCTCTTTCGTCACCACGCAGCCGCCGAGCGGCTGGGCGCCATTGGTCACCTGCTTGGCAAAGTTCATGATGTCCGGCACCACGCCAAAGGCTTCGGCACCGGTCCAGGCACCGCAGCGGCCAAAGCCGGTGATGACCTCATCAAAAATCAGCAGAATGCCGTGTTGCGTGCAGATTTCGCGGATGCGTTCCAGATAGCCCTTGGGCGGGATCACCACACCGGCCGAGCCCGAGAACGGCTCGACGATCACTGCGGCGATGTTGCTGGCGTCGTGCAGCGCGATCACATCGAGCAGCTTGTCAGCCAGCGCGCGGCCGCCTTCATCGGACATGCCCTTCTGGAAGGTGCCGGCCGGTGGCTGGGTGTGCGGCAGGTGGTCGGCCACAATGCCCTGGCCAAACATCTTGCGGTTGCCGGCAATGCCGCCCACCGAGATGCCGCCGTAGTTCACGCCGTGGTAGCCCTTCTCGCGGCCCACCAGCACCGTCTTGCCGGCCTGGCCCTTGAGGCGCCAGTAGGCACGCACCATCTTCAGCGAGGTGTCGGCCGCTTCGGAGCCCGAGCCGGTGAAGAACACATGGTCCAGACCTGCGGGCGTGTGTTCCTTGATCTTGTTGGCCAGCGCAAACGAGGCAGGGTGGCCAAACTGGAAAGCCGGTGCGTAATCGAGCTGCAACGCCGCCTTGCCAATCGCCTCGGCCACTTCCTTGCGGCCATGGCCGATGCCCGAGCACCACAGGCCCGAGAGGCCGTCAAAAATCTTGCGGCCATCGGCATCGGTGTAGTAGGCGCCCTGGCCGCTGACGATCATGCGGGGCTGCGCCTTGAAGTTGCGGTTGCCGGTGAAGGGCATCCAGTGCGCGTCCAGCCAGGCTGCATCGGTGCGCAGCGTGGTGCCTGCGTTTTGGTCGTCGATCTGCACAAAGCTCATGGTTTTCTCCTTGGAACGGCGGCGTTCCATTTTTCCAGTGTTGATAGGCGATTGTGGGCCGGTTCTTTTCTTATTCAAATATTGACATATCAAAGCTCACTTGCTGAAATTTGCAAGTAAAACGGGTGACGCATTCGCGCTATACGCGCCGCTCCTCCCGCCCGCATGCAGGGCCCTTCTGCCTGAAAAACGCTACTGAATAGATAGCTTCGAATGCATACACAGAGCCTGTCTACACGCTTTTTCACGCTTCATCCCGGCGTCACACAGCCCGGCTATCGTGGCGGTTTTTCTGCCATTGCTACCACCGCCATGACCTCCCACGATCCCTCTGCGCGCCGCCGCTTTCTGCTCTCTTCCACCGCCATCGCCGGCACCGGCCTGCTGCCCGGCATACTGCGCGCGCAAACGGCGCCTGCGGCCATCACGCAGGATGCGGCGCGGCCCCTGCTGCTGTCGGGCCTGCAAAGCGGCGATGTGCTGGCCCACAGCGCCATCGTTTGGGCCCGGGCCAGCCGCGAGGCGCGCATGCGGGTGGAATGGTCCACCACCAGCCACTTTGCCCAAAGCACGCTGGTGCGCGGCCCCGATCTGCTGCCCGATACCGATGGCACTGGCCGTGTCGAGCTGCAGGGCCTGCCCGCCGGGCAGGACATCTTCTACCGCGTGGTGCTCGATGACCTGGCCAGCAGCAACACCCGCAGCCCGGCAGTGCTGGGGCATTTCCGCACCCCGCTGGCCAGCCAGGGCCCGGCCACCCGCCCTTTCCGCCTGGTGTGGAGCGGCGACACCGCCGGCCAAGGCTACGGCATCAACGAGGGCATCGGCGGCATGCGCATCTATGACGAGATGCGCAAGACCAACCCCGATGTCTTTCTGCACAGCGGCGACACCATCTACGCCGACGGCCCCATCCCCGAGACCATCGCGCTGCCCGATGGCAGCACCTGGAAGAACCTGGTCACGCCCCAGGTTGCCAAGGTGGCCGAAACGCTCGACGAGTACCGGGGCCGCTACCGCTACAACCTGATGGACCACCACGTGCGCGCGCTGGGCAGCGAGGTCCCGCAGATCTGGCAGTGGGACGACCACGAGGTCACCAACAACTACTCGGACAGCAAGAGCGTGGCCAGCGACAAGCGCTATTCCGAAAAGAATGTGCAGCTGCTCACGGCCCGGGGCCGCCGCGCGTTTATGGAATACGCACCGATGCGCCCCTTTGGCGCGGCCGAGCAGCAGCGCGTTTACCGTCACCTGCCGCAGGGCCCGCTGGCCGATATCTTTGTGCTGGACATGCGCAGCTACCGGGGCCCCAACAGCCACAACCTGCAGGCGGTGGAAAGCACCGATACCGACTTCCTCGGCCGCCCCCAACTCGACTGGCTGCTGGCCGGCCTCAAGGCCAGCACTGCCACCTGGAAGCTGATTGCCGCCGACATGCCCATCGGCCTGTTCGTGCCCGACGGCAAGGACGCCGAAGGCCGCGCCCAGTGGGAAGCCATTGCCAACGGTGAGCACGGCGTGCCCAAGGGGCGCGAGCTGGAGATGGCGCGGCTGTTGAAGGGCATCAAGGATGCGGGCATCCGCAACGTCGTCTGGCTCACCGCCGACGTGCACTACACCGCCGCCCACCACTACAGCCCCGAGCGCGCGCAGTTCAAAGACTTTGCGCCGTTCTGGGAATTCGTCTCCGGCCCCCTCAATGCCGGTGGCTTCGGGCCCAACGAGGCGGACCAGACCTTTGGTCTGGATGTTGTCTTCCACAAGGCGCCGCCGAAGGCCAATTCCGCCCCCAGCGAGGGCTACCAGTTCTTTGGCCAGCTCGACATCCACCACCAGAGCCGCGCGCTGACCGTGGTCCTCAAGGACCTGAACGGCGCCGCACTCTACACCAAGACGCTGGAGCCGCAGCAGGCCTGAGCGAAGGGCAGGCACGCCAGCCAGGCCCAGATACAGAAGCCGCAGACGCCATGGGTGCTGCGGCTATTGACAAGGGCCACACCGGCCGAAGCGCGCCCCCCCGGGCCACGGTGGGCAAAGGCGCCGTTGGGGCGCATACTGCGCGCTGGAGTCCATCTTTGGAGCAAGCCCCATGCCTACCACCACCTCACTGGTCGATGCCCTCGACCACCTGGTGCTCACCGTGCAGAGCATCCCGCGCAGCATTGCCTTTTACGAGCGGGTGCTGGGCATGGAGGCCCGAGAGTTCAAGCCCGGCCGTTATGCGCTGCACTTTGGCCGGCAAAAGATCAACCTGCACGAGCTGGGCCACGTGGTGGACCCGAACGTGAAACATGCAACGCCAGGCTCTGCCGATGTCTGCTTTCTGACCCGCATGCCGCTGGCCGAGGTGATCGCCCATCTGCAGCGCGAGCAGGTCGCCATCGTGCAGGGGCCGGTGCGGGCCACCGGTGCGCAGGCCCCGCTGCAGTCGCTGTATTTCTACGACCCCGATGAGAACCTGATCGAGGTCGCGAACGAGGTGCAGGCTGGCTGATGACTGACGCGCTGGGACTTACCGTTTGGCCGCCGCATCGCACCAGCGCTGGGCCACCGCTGGCGAGGTCATGCACACCACCTCCTGGGTAACGGTCGTCACCGCCCGCTCCAGCAGCTGGATATCGGCTTCATGCTGGCGTGCCACATGCGGGTCTTCAAAGAAGATCGCGCGCTGGCAGCGGCGCTCCAGCACCAGGTCGGCGATTTGCGCATCGCCTCCAAGCGGGCCGCTGTTGAAACGGTCCACCCAGGGCTTGTCAGCCGGCCAGCCTTTGCTCCAGGCCAGCTCATTGAGCTTTTGGCCGGTGGTGCCGGTGCCCACGCGGCGGCGGTAGCGTGAGAGCAGCGCAAAATTGCGCTCGCAAAAGTCCAGCATCGCCGGCTTCATCGCATCGTGGGCGATCAGCGCCAGGGTCTGGTTGCCATAGTCGTGCAGGCGGTCGGCATGGCGGTCGGGCGCCAGCCCGGCGTGGATACGTTCCATCTCCACCCAGTCGCGCGCGCTGGCTGCTGTCGAGATAAAGGGCTTGCCGTGGATCACGCACTGGCGCTTCAAGGCCAGTGCCTCCGGGAAGATCGACGACGGGTCCACCGGGTCGATCAGGTAGATGGCGCCATCGAGCACGCGGTTGTCGCCCGGCATGCCCACCACCTCGGCCACCAGCTTCATCAGCCCGCCTTCGCGGCCATAGGGATAGCGCACCAGGCCCTTGTGGCCCTTGAGCATTTCTGCCGCTGCAATCGCGTCATAGGTGCGGCCCACCGCATGGAACCCGATGTTCAGCTCCCGGATGCCCTGCTCGCAGGCGCGCAAAAAGCTGAACAGCGCGGCATCCTCGTTCTGGTGGTGCAAACGGTTGGCGGCAAGGCCTAAAAGCATGGTCTATCCCGTGGGTGTGGCAAGCGAGTGGAAAGCATAGCGCCAAATCCACAGCGCCGGTATGACAGCCGACTGCCGCAGTCGCTAAATGCTGCGCCCAATTCATAACTTCGGACAACCATCGCCGATCAGCCACACTGTGCTTGCGCTGCCATCCAGCCTGCTCAAGCCCGGCTGGCCCACCAGGTCTGCCACCGGAACCCCAGCCACAGCACCAGCAGCATGGCCGCGCCAAACACCCAGCCGCTCAGCGCACCGGCCATGCCGCCGGACAGCAAGGTGCCCACGGTGCAGCCAATACCGGTCATCGCGCCCCAGCCCAGTAGCACACCGCCGAGCAAACCCCGGCCCGCATCTCGTCCGGTAGGCATGCGCGGGCGGAACTGGCGGCTGGCAAAAGCGGCGATGAATGCGCCGGCCAGCAGGCCCAGCAGCACCAGCGCATTGGGCGTGGCCCAGGTTGCTGCCGGCAAGGTGGCGCAGCCGGCAAAGCCATCCAGGCCATTGAGCCGCTCAGGCACCCAGCCCTGGCCTTGCAGTGCGCCGCGCACCTGGCTGCCGATCAGGGCCGTCACGCCCAGCGGCCGCATGCGCACAATGGCGGCGGTGGCGATCAGGCCCACCAGCAGGCCGCCCAGGGCATAGTTCCAACGCCCTTGCCACAGGCTGCGCCACAGCGCGGGCAAGCTGCGCGGCGCCGCCCTTGCGGGATCTATGGGCGCAGTTGGCAGCGGCAGGCTGCGCCGGCGCTGCTGCACATGGCGCTGCCACACCCAGGCCGCCCAGGCCGCCAGCACGCCCAGCTGCAGCAGCAGCGCGCCGCCATAGCCCAGGTGCTGCGGCAGCCAGACGACGGGAGCTTCGGCCACCGCCAGGCTGTAGAGCGGGTTCCAGGTCTGAAAACCCAACGCAAAGCCCAGCGCGGTACCCAGCAGCGCAAATGGCGATGCCGCCGAGCCCTCGGCCAGCCGGTACCAGTGCGCGCTGATGCAGGAGCCCGACACCAGCATGCCCGCGCCAAAGGCCAGGCCCGCCAGCACCAGCACCCAGCTGACCGGGCCAATGTGCATATCGGGCGGCAGTTGCCCCGCCTGGGGGTTGGGCACCCAGCTGCTCTGCACCACCGTCATGCCCACCAGCCCCACGGCCAGCGCCAGGATGATTGCCAAGATACCGCGCGGGTCATCCCGTTGCAGCCAATCACGCGCATGGCAGTAAAAGCAAAAGCGCGAGCGCTGCAGCACCACACCCAGCGCCAGCCCCATCGCCAGCGCAAACACCAGAGTGCGCCCGCCATCGCGCTGCAGCAAGGCCTGCTGCAATGGCCACAGCGCCAGCAGCAGCACGGCCGCTGCCACCGGCTGCCAATAGGCGCTGATGCCCCCGGCCGCGCGCTGCCCGGCAGCGCTGCCCGCACCTCCCAAACCCACGCTGGAATCAGTCATGGCATTCCATCCAAAAAAATGCCCGCGCTGGGCGGGCATTGAACACAGGACCGAGCCCATGCGGAGACATTCAGACCATGCTTATTTCGCAGCCCAGATCGTGCCGGCCGGGTTGTTGATCGGCACGCCAACGCTGTTGCCGTATTCGGTCCAGGAGCCGTCATAGTTCTTCACCTGGTAGCCCAGAATCTTGCTGAGCGCAAACCAGGTGTGGCTGCTGCGCTCGCCAATGCGGCAGTAGGTGATGATGGGCTTGCTGCCGTCAATGCCGGCATCGGCATAGAGCTTTTGCAGATCGGCCCGCGATTTGAAGGTGCCGTCTTCATTGACCGCCTTGCCCCAGGGCACATTCACTGCGCCAGGGATGTGGCCCGCGCGGATCGACAGCTCCGGCACACCGGCAGGCGCAAACACCTTGCCCTGGTATTCATCGGCCGAGCGGATATCCACCAGCTGCGTGGCGCCCTTGCCCTCCACCGCCGCCAGCGCATCGCCCAGGCGGGCCCGCAAATCGGTGTTGACCTGGCCCACGCGGTAGGTGGTGGCGGCGTAGTCGGGTGCACGGTTGTTCAGCGCGCGGTTCTCGGCCTCCCATTTCTTGCGGCCGCCATCGAGCAGCTTGACGTTCTTGACGCCATACACATCAAACACCCAGGCGCCCCAGGCCGCAAACCAGTTGTTGGTATCGCCGTACAGCACCACGGTGGTGTTGTCGCTCACGCCGCCCTTGGACAGCAATTGCTCAAACGCCTCCTTGCCGACAATGTCGCGGCGCACCTTGTCATTGAGGTCGTTGTGCCAGGAGAAGTTGACCGCCCCCGGAATATGCGCCCGCTCATACAGCCCCGGGTTCACGCTGACCTCGATCACCCGCACATCGGGCCGCTGCAGATTGGCCGCCAGCCATTCGGTACTGACCAGCGCGCCCGCAGGCACCGCCTGCGGCGTGTTGGCAAAGGCAGGGCTCGCGCCCCAAACGGCTGCCGCTGCGGTACCGGCAATCAAAACGCGCCAAGGCGCTGCTGTGCGGATAGTCATGCTGTGTCGTCCTTCAGGTCATGGGAGAAAAGGCTGCCATCACGGCAGGGCCTGCTTGCACTGTGCATGTTGCAAGCAGCTACTCCAACTGAGGAATGCGCAGATGCATATGTGATCTGCGCGCTTGACAGGGGCCAAGCCTGAACGACATCGGTGCAGCGCCAGCCTGCACTGGGCTGGACTGCTTCGACTTTGGGAGCTAGAACGCCGCCGTAGCGCCTTGGGCTAACCCCAGCCAAGCCGGTTTTTTCAAGCCTGGCCGACCGAGTCCGCCCACTGCTGCGCCGTCTGCAGCCGCGCACGCGGGCCAAAGCTGCTGGTGCTGCTGAGGGTGATGTTGTGGTGGGCAATCACCTGCTGCGGCGTGACGGCGGCATTGCCGCAAGTGGTGTGCGCATCCGCCAGCAGCACCACCGGGTAGCCATGGCGCAGCGCCGCGCGCGTGGTCACATCCACGCAGTACTCCGTGTGCATCCCGCCAATCACCAGCTCCTGCACACCCAGGTTTTGCAGCATGGGCAATAGGTCGGTTTTCCAGAACGCATCGCCGGTGGTTTTGTCGAGGGTCAGGTCGCTGCTCTCCACCTGCAGGCCATCGGCCAATTGCCATCCGGGCGTGCCCGCTTCCAGGCCAGGCTCGGCGTGGCGCACCCAGATGATGGGGGTGTTGGCCTGGCGCGCGGCGGCGGTGACCTGGTTGATGCGGGCGATCAGGGTGGGGCAATCCCATGCGGCGTTGGGGCCGGTGCAGAGGGATTGTTGGATGTCTATTAGGAGGAGGGCAGGCATGGACGGGTGCTGTTGCATGAGGACACGCAGGATTTTAGGTTGGATATGAGCGTTCATTAGGCCGGTTGGCTCAGCATTTTTTGATGCTTTATGAGTAGGTCAACTTATGGCCGATATCCAGATATCACCAATGTCCGGCGTATGGTGTCTAAGTTTTCAATCCACGTATATGAGATTGCTGTTCTGGCAATCTTCTCTTGTAAGCACAAGCCTCGCGCCGGATTGGTCCTCTAACGTTGATCTTGTAAGAAAACTATCTTAGAGTAGGTATCGGACTATTTTTCCGCCAACGCGACCTAAGCGCGCATGTCAATTGTCAAACCAAATTAATTTGGTAAGATAACCAAACAATTGTTTCAATCCTGGGAGCTTTTTATGTCCGGTAGCGGAGGTGGTAGCAGTACGTACAGTGCTGGTGGAGGTGGAGGAAGCCCGGTTGCTTGCGAATTTCTGAGTTTCAGCGCGCAGATATCCACACCTAACCCAGCAGCAGTTTCGACAGTACGAGTCGGAGATTTGTGTACGGTGCAGGTTCAGCTCATAAACAATTCACAGGTAGTGGCTGTTGTGAGAAATGATGGAACATATCTTGGTGGGCTTGTTGGCGGTCAGACGAATCGGCTACGAGAATGCATTTTGAGCGGAACCCAATACCAAGCTGTAGTTACAGCCGTATCAGGGGCCCAGATCATTGTGAAGATTGACTCTATTTAAGATATGACTATTCATGTAGTTGGGGGCCTATACAAAGAGCTTTGTGTACGTCCGTGGTGGGACCAACTTTATGGCTCAGCAGGTCGCGCTGCAGCAGCAATTGCTACGATGGGAAATGAGGTCTATCTACATACGTACGCAAGCTCCGCCGTGGTAGAAGATTTTCGGAGCTATGCGGCACAGCTTCCTTCAACTCTCACATTAGAGGCAGTTCCTTGCGAAAGTACGCTCCTTTTTCGATATCTACACGACTCATCACACCCGGATATTTATGGTGTGCCAGATGCCCCGTTGGATGCCATTTACCTAGAAGCTGAAAAAATTATCCGATTTGGCATGCTGGAAGGCTCTGCAGTAGTCAATGCAGAGTGGGCTGTTTATGACCCTCAAAACGCCGGTTCTGCTGAACTGTTTGGACAGAATGGGTCTAGTGCTAAGCACCTAGCATTGGTGTTAAACCTCTATGAAGCTCGCGTGATGAGTTCGAGTCCGACGGCTAGCGCAGAGGAGTGTGCACACATACTGGCAGCCCTCGAATCGGCCGAAGTCATTGTTATCAAGATGGGGCCTGCAGGAGCGCTTGTATGGTCGCAAGGGGCTGTGCAAACTGTTCCTGCTTACAAGACTGAAAACGTCTGGAAGATTGGTTCGGGAGATACGTTTGTGGCGCATTTTGCAAGAGCGTGGATGAACGACGGCGTTTCAGCACACGAAGCGGCTGCCCAAGCTTCACTAGCAACCGCATACTATTGCGATAAAAAGATTCTGCCGTGCCGTGAATACCTATCGGAGTTTAACCCCGATGCAATACGCGTAAAACAAGATTTTTTGGATGGCAAGCGCCCTAGGGTTTACCTTGCTGGGCCATTCTTCGATACGGCGCAGGTCTGGCTTATCGAAGAAGCGCGCAAGAATTTTCAAGAGATGGGCTTTGATGTTTTTTCGCCATTTCACGATATCGGGATGGGGTCTGCTGCGGACGTAGTCAAGCTCGACATTTTGGGAATTGAAAAATCCGATATTATTTTTGCAATAGCTGACGGCCTTGATGCTGGAACTATATACGAGGTCGGGTACGCACGCGCACTGCACAAACCCGTGGTTATTCTTTGCGAACGTGAATCTGAGGAGTCAATGAAAATGGCCGAGGGGACTGACTGCATTATTCGTCGCTCATACACATCATCACTTTATGCAGCTCTCTGGACTGCTGTATCGCAATGAATTCAGCATTACTACTCTCAGGGGGCATGGACTCATTGTCCATTGCATGGTGGAAGAAGCCTACTCATGCTATTACTATCGACTATGGGCAAAAGGCTGCTATTGCCGAACGTACAGTGTCGGCAGCTCTGTGTGCCGAAATAGGCATTGCGCACCACATTGTGAGTGTGGATTGCCGCAGTCTAGGGTCAGGCGATATGGCCGGGTCCGCTGCTGACGCAGCTGCGCCAGCGAGTGACTGGTGGCCCTACCGCAATCAGCTCCTTATCACACTGGCAGCGATGAAGGCCATTGGCTTGGGCGCGAAAGTCTTGTATATCGGAACCGTCTCATCTGACGAGGGGCATCGTGATGGAACTAAAGACTTCATCCGACTGATAAACGATTTGGTTTTGTATCAGGAGGGAGGCCTTCGTATCGAAGCGCCGGCCATCGATCTTACAACCGTTGAATTGGTTAACGAAGCCAAGGTACCGGCAGGCATTCTGGCTTACGCGCATAGCTGCCACAAAGGAGACATTCCGTGCGCCAACTGCCGTGGCTGCAACAAGTACATCGAGTCTATGGAAGCGCTTGGATATGGCAACCGAGCTTCCTGAGCCCGAGCCGAGAAAACATGTGCAGCCATATGAGCCTTTTAGCTGGCCAAATGGCTCCACGCTCGCATTAGGACAAAGCGTCTCTGGGGAAATGCTGGACTTTCACCGAATGGTTCTGGGACGCCATTCGAGGCGCACCTTTACCCATCTATCTCTCGAAAAGTTGGAAGTGCTGCTGTCAATGTGCTGCCGCGCATACAGCTGGAGCACCTCTGATTTAGGTTTCGAACAACAATTCAGGGGAGTTCCCTCAGCAGGCGCCGTGCATCCCATCCATGTCCTAGTTCAGCGTAATCGCCAATCAGGATGGGAACGCTACGATCCCATTGGCCACACCTTGATTCAAGTACAGGGTACAAGTGATTTTGCAATTGCTGCACGAGATTCTGCCGACGCAATCGTTCCGAGTGGAGATTCGACCCTTTTAGCACTAGTAGCAGAGCCAGGTAAGACCGCAGCCAAATATCACTTTCCTGAAAGCCTCGTCTGGCGGGATGCAGGCGTCATCATCGGAGCGCTTACATGGGGAGCTGAAGCTCTAAGTCTCAACATCTGCCCGCTTGGTGCAACAGGCACTCCCTTTGTCTCTCCCATCGCTTTCAAAGGGGTGATGGTTGGGGTGGGACTAGTATTGATTGGCGGAAGACCGGAATGATTTAGACCAGAGCTAGCTGGTGCAGATCCTGTACCTGTCGACGCATCTTGCGCAATGGCGAAGGCTGGGGCTCCGCTGCCCTAGTCAATTCTCGAACCGCGAGAGGAGAGTTGGCCATTTCGTGCCAGATGACTGCATCCAACTCCGAAGGCTTGGTATCCATTCCGGCGCTGAACGCAAGGAACAGTTCCTCAAGCTTCAAGTAGTCACGTTCAACCTTTAATGCCCTGTCAAAGAGACCGATTGACTGGCCGAATCGTAGGATATGAATATCGAGAATGGCAACGTCATCTGCGCCTTTCCAGTTGCGGGCGATCCAGGATGCCGTCTTCAACCCAACACCCGGAAGCGTCACTAGCCAGTCTCGAAGCACTCGGCCAGTACTGTTCGAAGGAGCTTGGGAGATCAACCCGAGCGCACTAGAAAGATATTTGGCCTTCTGACCTGCAAATCTATAGCGGATCTGGCGTCCCTCTACATCCAGTGGGCTCGAAAGCATGTCAAGGATTCGTTGTTCATTGGGCGTAGCATTCGAGTCGAAAACACCTTCTGATCGAAGCCGCTTGTAGGCGGCAATCCCTACGTCAGCGGGGATCCCATGCCCTCCGAGAATGCATGCCCCTAACTCTTCTGCCAAGCTCCGGCCAAGCTTGTAGTTCGGGGGGCCGCCAGTTAAGCGGCGCTCAAAGATCTGGAACAGCCAATAGGCGGGTGTGGGGAACGCGTCAATTGCGCCCCAACGTACTCCGTTGACAATCTCAACATCAGGAGAAGGAAGCTCTAGTTTGAACATCCCGACCTTGGAATAGACTGCAGCAGACTGAAACATGGCGTGATCAAAAGTGAAGTGGTTACATGTGGTGACAAGTCGCTGACCCACTAGCATCCCACGAGATCCAGAGCTGCTTAATTAGCGAAGCTCGGGCGCAGAATCTTAACGGTTTCTATCCACTTCGCCTTAGCACTCTGGATTGCAGAGTGCTAACGCTCATGTGCTTCAAGGCCGCCCACCCAATCTTCGCTGGACAAAGAGTACGCTTTCTACTTTTCTTCAGAACTGCCGTTGGCTGCTCGACTAAAAACTAGCCGCTCGCATGTAGAAACTAGCTCGGGTAGCCTCCAGCAGACTCGTTCCTCCTGCCCAATAGTGACTGTCGCCTGGCGGCCCGATGCTGGCATCCCTACGCTTGACGCCAATGTAGGCTGCGCAACGATTGCCATTCCTCACGAGAGCTTCGCAATCGATAAATCACTGCCCTATAGCCGCCATAGGAGCCTCATCTGCGATCGATGGCACCCGCTCCAATCGGGCCATACTTTCAGACTCCTAACCCCTATAGGCCATCCCTCTCACCCCAACATCACCCGCATAGCCTCCACAGCACCCAGGTTTAAATATGCGAATACGCTGTACTCCAGTAACCTGTCGATGCATCTGCCCTGCGCAATCTCTACTACTGAAAGCATCGCCCTCGCAGAGCATTGACTCAACAGACACCCCCCCATGCAAAGAACCACCGACCCGTCGCTCACCCCCGCCAGCACCACCACCCCCTCGCAGCTGTTCCAGCCACTCACGCTCTCCCAGCTCACCCTCCCCAACCGCATCGTCATTGCCCCGATGTGCCAGTACTCGGCGCAAGAGGGCAATGCCAATGACTGGCATTTGATGCACTACGGCAGCCTGGCCGTGTCGGGCGCGGGCATGCTGGTGCTGGAGGCCACGGCGGTGTCGGCGGTGGGGCGCATTACCGATGCGGATCTGGGCATTTATTCCACTGACAACCAGCAGGCGCTGGGGCGGCTGATGGGGTCGCTGCGCAAGCTCTCGGCGATTCCGGTCGCTATCCAGCTGGCCCATGCGGGCCGCAAGGCGTCCAGCCACTTGCCTTGGGAAGGCGCTGCGCAAATTGCGCCGGATGCGCCCCGGGGCTGGGTGGCGCAGGCGCCTTCGGCGATTGCCCATGCAGCGGGCGAGGTGCCGCCAGCTGAGATGACCCCTGCCGAGCTGGCAGAGGTGAAGGACGCGTTTGTGGCAGCGGCCAAGGCGGCCGATGCGCTGGGCATCGATGGCATCGAGATCCACATGGCCCATGGCTACTTGCTGCACGAGTTCCTCTCGCCGCTGTCCAACACCCGCAGCGATGCCTACGGCGGCAGCCTGGAGAACCGCCTGCGCTACCCGCTGGAGGTGTTTGCCGCCGTGCGCGCGGCCGTGCCTGCGGCCAAGCCGGTGTGGGTGCGTATCTCGGCATCGGATTGGGCGCCGGGCGGCTGGGATATCAATGGCTCGATCGCGCTGGCCCAGGGGCTGAAGGCGCTGGGTTGCAGTGCCATCCATGTGTCCTCGGGCGGGCTGTCGACCGCCCAGCAAATCCCCGTGCAGCCGGGCTACCAGGTGGGTTTTGCCGAGGCCATCAAACAGGCTACGGGCCTGACCACGATTGCCGTCGGTTTGGTGACCGAGCCTGCGCAGGCCGAGCATATTGTGGCCTCGGGCCAGGCCGATGCGGTCGCCATTGGCCGCGCTGCCTTGTACGACCCGCGCTGGCCCTGGCATGCGGCCGCCAGCCTGGGCGCGCAGGTGGATGCACCGCGCCAGTACTGGCGCAGCCAGCCGCGGGAGTACAGCAAGCTGTTCCGTGGCGCAGCGGTAGGCGTGCGCTAAGAGCCACTCACACAACCCTTGATACGTCGTTGCCTGGCCGGCCGCGCCAAGCCTTGTCGTACTTCTGTACTGCCTGCGGCTTGGCGCCTAGTCGGGGACGCCTAGTCTCAACCGCAAACCTTCGGTTTGCTGGGCCGTGTAAGTGGCTCTAAACAGCTTCTGTAAACACTGAGGGCGGCAGCAGCCAAAGCCGCTAAGCTATGCGGATGCCTGCCCGCCCTCCCGTGTTTGCCTCCCCGCCCCACCCCCCTGCCGCCGCCCGCCGCGCCCGCGCGGTGCTGGGCCAGCTCAGCGATATGGATCTGCGGCTGCTGCAGGTCTTCAAGAGCGTGGTGGAGTGCGGGGGCATGTCGGCCGCCGAGCTGGAGCTCAACATCGGCACGTCGACCTTGAGCCGCCACATGAAGGACCTGGAGACCCGCCTGGGCATGGTGCTGTGCCGGCGCGGGCGCGCGGGCTTTGCGCTGACGCCGGAGGGCCACCAGGTCTACGAGGCCACCTTGCAGCTGCTGGGCGGCGTGGATCTGTTCCGCAGCCGCATTGACGATATCCACGCCCGCATGGGCGGCAATCTGGAGATCGCCATCTTCGACAAGACGGTGAGCAACCCGCAGGCCCAGATCCACCGCGCGATTGCGCAGTTCCACGGCCAGGCCCCGGATGTGAACCTGCAGCTGCATGTCAGCTCGATCAACGCGATCGAGCGCGGGCTGATGGACGGGCGCTTTCATGTGGGCATCATCCCGGCGCACCGCAGCTCGGCCAGCCTGGTCTACCGCGATCTGTTTGCCGAGAACATGCAGCTGTACTGCGCCGCCGGCCATGACCTGTGGGAGCAGCAGCACCAGACGCTGGACTGGGAGCAGCTGCGCAGCTACCCCTTTGCCGGCCTGGGCTACCACTCGCCCAATATGGAGCTGAGCCACAGCGTGCGGCTGCCACGCGCGGCCACCGGGTTTGACCAGGAGTCGATTGCCACCTTGATTTTGTCCGGGTGTTTTTTGGGATTTTTGCCCGACCACTACGCGGCCAGTTTTGAAAACCAAGGTTTGATGCGGGCTGTACGGCCAGAACGCTTCCATTACCGTTGCCAATTCGTGGCCATGTGGCGCTTATCGCCCGCTCCGAGCCGTGTGGCGCAGGCCTTTATTGACTGCCTCCTCGATGCCCACACAGCAGTTGACTAAGTTGCTATGAAATTAACTTATCCACAGAAACCGGCTTCCCGGTGTGCATTTCTTTCCTAGAGGGAGATTGCAGGGAGTTTCTCGCGCAACAACGGGAACATTGCACAAAATTATCCACAGGGTGAGAATCGGAAAACTGCCGCTTTTGCACTGCAGCAAACGTCCGGCACCAACCGGGCCTCCGGGGCCGCACCTGCGCGACTGCCTCCCTCCGCGCGCAGGTCGGCCAACGCAGCAGGCATGCGGTTCGGCGCTACCATCGCTACCGTAACGACCACCCTGGACTGCCCCGTGCCCAAGCCTGCGCCCACCGCCACCCCATCGCGCCCCTGCCCGCCCGGCGCAGCCAAGCCTGCGGCCCCTGCCAAGGCCCGGGCCACGATTGCCGATGTGGCACTGGCGGCGCAGGTCTCCAAGGCCACGGTGTCGCGCTACCTCAATGGGCGCACCGACATCCTCACCCCCGACATGGCCAAGCGCGTGCAGGAGGCCATTGCCCGCCTGCAGTACCGGCCCAGCCCGATGGCCCAGGCCCTCAAGCATGGCCGCACCCGCCTGATCGGCCTGGCGGTGGCCGATGTGACCAACCCCTTCTCGGTGGCGGTGCTGCAGGGCGCAGAAAAAGCCTGCCAAGCCGCCGGCTACCTGCTGGTGCTGTTCAACCTGGGCAATGAGGCCGGGCGCGAGCGCGATGCCATGCATGCGCTGTCCGCCTACCAGCTCGACGGCATGATCCTCAACCGCGTGGACACCAGCGTCCAGCTCTGGCAGGACGCGCAGCTGCACGGCAAGCCCATCGTGCTGGTGGACCGGTTCCAGGAAGGGATGGACGCCGATTTTGTGACCGTGGACAACCCCGGCGTGGTGCAGATCGCGATGGACCATCTGCAGCAGCAAGGCTTTGACGAGGTGCTGCTGGTGACCGAGCCGATTGCCGATGTGAGCTCGCGCACCGCGCGCCAGCAGGCCTTTGCCCGCTACATCCAAAGCCAGGCGCCCACCATGCAAGGCAGCGTGTGGGAAAGCACCGCCGACGGCGCCAGCGCCCTGCAGCAGCACCTGCAGCACTGGCAGCAGCAGGCGCAGCAAGCCGGCCGCCGCCCCGCCGTGCTGGCCGGCAACGCCGTCGCCAGCCTGCGCGTGGCCACCGCCGTGCATGCAATGGGCTGGGTGCCTGGGCGCGAGCTGGGCATCATCGGTGTGGACGAGACCGAGTGGGCCGCGCTGGTGGGCCCGGGCCTGAGCACGGTGGCCCAGCCCACCGATGCATTGGGACAGGCGGCGGCCACCTGCCTGATCGAGCGCATCCAGGGCCTGCAAAGCCCCGCCCGAACAGTCGAGTTACCAGGCACCATCATTGTGCGCGGCTCCACAAAATCGCCAAACAATTGATTCACAACGGTTAAAAAAGGCGTTACGCACCAAACTAGGGCAAACCCTAGTAATCGTTCCGTAACCTTCCGTTAAACTGCGGCGCTACTGAAACCGGTTTCAAACGCGCCGCATCGCCATGAACTACACGTTCCAATTCGACCAGGTCCTGGCAGCCTGGCCGCAGCTATTGCAGGGCACCTGGGTGACCATCCAGCTGTCCTTTCTCGCCATGATCATCGGCCTGGCCGTCGCAATCGTCTGCGCCTGGGGCAAGACCTCGGGCCCGGCGCCGCTGCGCTTTGTCATCAATGCCTACATCGAGCTGATCCGCAACACGCCCTTTCTGGTGCAGTTGTTTTTCTTCTTCTTTGCGTTGCCGGCCGTGGGCCTGCGCTGGTCGCCGCAAACCGCCGCACTGGTGGCCATGGTGGTCAACCTGGGCGCCTATGCCACCGAGATCATCCGCGCCGGCATCGAATCCATTCCCAAGGGCCAGATCGAAGCCGGCCTGGCGCTGGATCTGAAGCGCTGGGAAATCTTCCGCTTCGTGATCCTCAAGCCCGCGCTCAAGACCATCTACCCGGCGCTGACCAGCCAGTTCATCCTGCTGATGCTGAGCTCGGCCGTGGTGTCCGTGATCTCGGCCGACGACCTGACCTCGGTGGCCGCCAACATCCAGTCCGAGACCTTCCGCAGCTTTGAGGTCTACATCGTCGTAGCCGCCATCTACCTGCTGCTGTCGCTGGCCTTCAACCTGCTGTTCAAGCTCATCTACCAGATGGCCTTGAACTACCCAGACCGTCGCTGAACTCGGAGAACAAGAAATGCGTACTTTTGGTTGGCCCGAGCTGTGGTTCATCGTGGAAGCGGCCAAGTGGACCGTGGCCCTGTCCCTGATCGCCTTTATCGGCGGCGCCCTGGTGGGCCTGGTGATTGCGCTGTCGCGCACGTCAGAGAACGGCCTGGCGCGCGGCATTGCTACCGCTTTTACCCAGATTTTTCAGGGCACGCCACTGCTGCTGCAGCTGTTCCTGGTGTTCTTTGGCGCGCCCATTCTGGGCTTTGAGATCAACCCCTGGATTGCAGCGGCTGCTGCGCTGATTCTGAACAGCGGCGCGTTCCTCGGTGAAATCTGGCGTGGCTGTATCCAGGCCGTGCCACGCGGCCAGTGGGAAGCGGCCGATGCGCTGTCGCTGTCCTACTACTGGCGCATGCGTGCCGTCGTGCTGCCCCAGGCGATGAAGATTGCCGTGGCCCCCACCGTGGGCTACCTGGTGCAGATCATCAAGGGCACCTCGCTGGCAGCCATCATCGGCTTTACCGAGATCACCCGCGCCGGCCAGATCATCAACAACGCCACCTTCCAGCCGATGCTGGTGTTCGGTGTCGTCGGTGCCGTTTACTTCATCCTGTGCTGGCCGCTGTCGCTGTGGGCGGGCCGCCTTGAGAAGCGCCAGGCCAAGGCCCTGGCCCGCTGAACCTTTTTGGTCGTCGCTTGAATTTTCTACTAGGAGACATGAGCATGCAGATTTCCCGCCGCACTTTCACCTCCGCTGCTGCCGCCCTGGCTGCCAGCGCCCTGTTGCCCCTGACCGCATCGGCCCAGTCGCTGGCCGATCTGAAGAAGAAGGGCAAGATCACCATCGGCATGCTGGTGGACTTCCCGCCCTACGGCATCCTGAACGGCAGCAACCAGCCTGATGGCTACGACGCCGATGTGGCCAAGCTGCTGGCCAAGGAATGGGGCGTGACCGCCGACATCGTGCCCGTGACCGGCCCCAACCGCATCCCCTTTCTGCTGACCAACAAGGTCGACATGCTGATCGCCTCGCTGGCCATCACGCCCGAGCGCGCCAAGCAGGTGCTGTTCTCCAAGCCTTACTCGGCCGCATCGATCGTGCTGTACGGCGCCACCAAGACCGCCATCAAGGGCCCGGAAAACCTCAAGGGCCTGCGCGTGGGCGTGGCACGTGCCTCCACCCAAGACGTGGCCGTCACCAAGGCTGCGCCGGAAGGCACGCAAATCCGCCGCTTTGACGACGACGCATCGGCCATGCAAGCACTGCTGTCGGGCCAGGTCGATGCCATCGGCTGTTCGGTGACCGTCGCGGCCCAGATCGCCAAGCGCGCCCCTGCCGGCCAGTTCGAGAACAAGTTCCAGCTGCTGCAGCAGAACATGGCCGTCGCCCTGCGCCCTGGCCAGGACGAAGTGGCCGAAGCCGTGAACGCCTTCATCGCCAAGAACACCGCCAATGGTGAGCTGAACAAGCTGTACCAAAAGTGGTTGGGCGCCGACCTGCCCAAGCTGGACTAAAACCTAGAACGGGCTACCCCCTGAGGCGCTGCGCGCCTTCCCCCTGGAAGGGGGACGACGGCACCGCTGCGGGGCGGCCCTTGCTGGCTGTCTCTTAGCTCGGGCATGCCAGTGTTGCAATCATCTTAAAAACGACTGCTTTATGACGACCCCCTCGCAAGCACCCATCATTCGCCTCCAAGGCGTCGAGAAATGGTATGGCAACTTCCAGGTGCTGACCGATATCAACCTCGACGTGCGTGCTGGCGAGCGTATCGTCATCTGCGGGCCTTCGGGCTCGGGCAAGTCCACGATGATCCGCTGCATCAACCGGCTTGAAGCCATCCAGAAGGGCCAGATCACCGTGGATGGCACGGACCTGACCGGTGACAGCAAGGCCATCGACACCATCCGCAAGGAAGTGGGCATGGTGTTCCAGCAGTTCAACCTGTTCCCGCATCTGACGATTGTGGAGAACTGCATGCTGGCGCCGATGCGCTCGCGCGGCCTGAGCAAGGCCGAGGCGCAGGAGCGCGCGATGCACTACCTGACGCGGGTGCGCATTCCGGACCAGGCCAACAAGTACCCCAGCCAGCTGTCGGGCGGCCAGCAGCAGCGCGTGGCCATTGCCCGTGCGCTGTGCATGGCCCCCAAGATCATGCTGTTTGACGAGCCCACCTCGGCCCTCGACCCCGAGATGGTCAAGGAAGTGCTGGACACCATGATCGGCCTGGCCGAAGACGGCATGACCATGCTCTGCGTGACCCATGAAATGGGCTTTGCCCGCAGCGTGGCTGACCGCGTGATCTTCATGGCCGACGGCAGGATCATCGAGCAAGGCCCACCGGCTGCGTTCTTTGACAACCCCCAACACCCGAAGACCCAGCAGTTCCTGGGCCAGATCCTGAGTAATCACTAACACCCCCTGAGGCGCTTCGCGCCTTCCCCTTGCCGGGCGCCCCCTCTCTCGCTACGCGGGAGGGGGACCCCACCTTCGCTGCGGGGCGGCCCTTGCTCGGTGTGCGCCGATGGGCCGCGCCAGTTTTTGAGAACGTGCGAAGTTACTGCAGATTGTTTGCTCACTTATCAATAGCTGTCAACGCTTGGTATACGGGCGTAAGCGGCCAAAAAATACGAAAACCATGGCCTTGTCTTTGCAAAACGCGGGCTCGCCCGCCCTGATCTCCCTCACCTCCTTTGGCAATGCCGAAGTGCGCCGCCACGGCCAGCTCTACTTTGCCCAGCTCGCGCACCGCGCCGGTGCCAATGGCTATGAAGTGCGCGAAGAGCTGCTGCTGAACCCCGCCGACGAGCTGCCTGCGCTGGCCGCCTATGGCCGCGATCACCAGCTGGACCTGGTCTACTCCTGCCCCCAGCCGCTGTTTGCGATGGACGGCAGCCTGAACACCGCTGCCGTGCAATACGCGATCGCCGCCAGCCAGACCTTGGGGGCCACCTGGCTCAAGATGTCGATCGGCGGCTTTGCCAGCCAGTCGGTCGCGCATTCGGCCCAGGGCTTTGCGGCGCTGAAGAGCGCCATCGATGGCGCGGGCCTGACCCTGCTGATCGAAAACGACCAGACCACGGCCGCCGGCACCGTGCAGGCACTGCAGCGCTTTTTTGCCGCGGCCGATGCCGCCGGTCTGCCGCTGCCGATGACCTTTGACATGGGCAACTGGCACTACCTGGGCGAGTGCGCGCTGCAAGCGGCCCAGCTGTTTGGCAGCCGCGTGGCCTATGTGCATGCCAAGGGCGTGCAACGCCTGCCGGCCAAATGGGTGGCAGTGCCGCTGGCCGAATCGGCCGCCGCCTGGCGCGCCATTTTGCGCGCGCTGCCCAGCGATGCACCCCGCGCCATCGAGTACCCGCTGATCGGCGACGACCTGGTCGCCGTCACCCGGCAGGAGCTGGCCGTGCTGCGCGATGCCACGGCACTGCAAACCCGCTAAGTCCCCGATAAACCAACAGCCCACCGCCCCCAAGAGAGACACGGCCATGACCACCAAGACCTTCGACATCGCCACCTTTGGCGAAGCCATGATGCTGCTGATCGCCGACCGCGCCGGCCCGCTGGAGAACGCCGAGTTCTTCACCAAGCGCATTGCAGGCGCCGAGATCAATGTGGCCACCGGCCTGGCGCGCCTGGGCTTCAACACCCACTGGGCGAGCCGCCTGGGCGCCGATTCGATGGCGCGCTACCTCATCAACCAGATGAAGAGCGAAGGCGTGCACTGCGAGCATGTGGTGCTGGATCCGGCGCAGAAGACCGGCTTCCAGATCAAGGGCCGCACCGATGACGGCAGCGACCCGCAGGTGGAATACCACCGCAAGGGCTCGGCCGCCAGCCTGATGACCCCCGCCGACATCGACGAGCCCTGGCTGGCCTCGGCCCGCCACCTGCATGCCACCGGCGTGTTTGCCGCGATCTCGCAGACCAGCCTGGCCACTGCCCAGCGTACCCTGCAGATCGCCCGCGCTGCCGGCAGCACCATCTCATTCGACCCCAACCTGCGCCCCACCCTGTGGCAGGACGAGGCCACGATGCGCCGCGAGATCAATGCGCTGGCCGCTGGTGCGGACTGGGTCTTACCCGGCCTGGCCGAAGGTGAGCTGCTGACCGGCCACAAGACGCCCGAAGCGGTCGCCCGTTTCTACCGCGACCAGGGCGCCAGCCTGGTGGTCGTCAAGCTCGGCGAAGAAGGCGCTTATTACGACGACGCCCAGGCCGGCACCGGCTATGTGGCCGGTTGCCCGGTCGAGAAGGTGGTGGACACCGTGGGCGCCGGCGATGCCTTTGCGGTGGGCGTCATCAGCGGCCTGCTCGATGGCCGCTCGGTGGCCGATGCCGTCAAGCGCGGCTGCTGGATTGGCGCGCTGCAGGTGCAGGTGCTGGGCGACTCCGAAGGCTTGCCAACCCGCGACGCCTTGACCGCCGCCGGCTATTGATTTCAACGCATCCAGGAGCAGCCATGAGCAGCACCCGCCAACAGATTTTGGTTTTTCGTGAACTGCCCGACGACCAGCTGGCCCGCCTGCAAGCCGCGCACGATGTGACCGTGGCCAATCCCCGCGTGGCTGCACAGCGCGATGCCTTTTTTGCAGCGCTGCCGCAGGCCCAGGCACTGATCGGGTCAAGCTACCCGATCACCGATGCGCTGCTCGATGAAGCACCGCAGCTGCGGGTGATCTCCAGCATCTCGGTGGGCGTGGACAACTACCCGCTGGCAGCGCTGCGCGAGCGCGGCATTGCGCTGTGCCACACGCCGGGCGTGCTGACGGAGACGACGGCCGACACCATCTTTGCACTGCTGATGGCCACCAGCCGCCGTATTCCGGAGCTGGCGATGTATGTGCGCTCCGGCCAATGGCAGCGCAATATTGGCGAGGACCTGTTTGGCTGGGATGTGCATGGCAAGACCCTGGGCATTCTGGGCATGGGCCGCATCGGCATGGCACTGGCCCGGCGCGCGGCGCTGGGCTTTGGCATGCGCGTGCTCTACAACAACCGCAGCGTTGTGCCCGACAGCGAACTGGGCGCGCTGGCCGGCCATGTGCACTATGTCGCCCGCGATGCGCTGCTGCGCGAGGCAGACTTTGTCGTCTCCGTTGTGCCGTCGACCCCCGAGACCAAGCACCTGCTGGGCGCCGAGGCCTTTGCCATGATGAAGCCCAGCGCCATTGTCATCAACGGCTCGCGCGGCGCGATCGTCGACGAGGCTGCGTTGCTGCATGCGCTCGACACCGACCAGATCCGCGCCGCCGGCCTGGATGTGTTTGCCACCGAGCCGCTGCCGGTCGAATCCCCCCTGCGCACCCATGCCAAGGTAGTGGCGCTGCCGCATATCGGGTCGGCCACGCACGAGACGCGCCACGCGATGGCCGAGATGGCCACCAGCAACCTGCTGCAGGTGCTGGCGGGTGAACAACCTGCAGGCAGATTCGACCTGAACCACGCCTGAGCCCACAGCGGCGCCATGGGCTGCGCCGCGCGAGACTGAATAAGGGAAGGCACGCCCGCATAATGGCCGCCAGACCTTCCGACGCTGGCCACCCGCTTGGTGCCAGCCGCCTCCCCTCTCGTACCGTCTCTAGACTGCGGCATGCCCTCCACGCTCCAGGTTCTCTCCCTCTGCTCCCCCTCTGCCGGCTACCGCCGCATCCGCTTTGCCGGCGCGCAGCTGGCGCCCTTTTGCCAGCACGACAACATCCACTGCCGCCTGGTGTTTCCGTCGCCGCAACGCGACGGCGCCAGCAGCACACGCGTCTACACCGTGCGTGCCTTCGATGCCGATGCGCAATGGCTGGAGATCGATTTTTTGCTGCATGCCGATGCCGGCCCGGGTGCCTGCTGGGCCCAGCAGGCGCAGGTCGGCGACCGGGTCGAGATCCTCAAACCCGGTGGCCGCACGGCCCGCATCGCCGACTGGATGGTGCTGGCCGGTGACGACAGCGCACTGCCCGCGCTGGCGCGCATCGCAGAGCAGCTGCCCGCCAGCACACGCGGCCATGTGGTCTGCGAGATCGCAAACCCGCGAGACGCGATCGACATCCCCCTGCCGCCGGGCATGCAGTGGCATTGGCTCTACCGCGCAGGCGCGCCCTCAGGTACCGGCGAGCAGTTGCAGCAGGCCGTGCAAGCGCTGGATTGGAGCGCCGCACCACCCACCGCAGGTGCAAGCCGCTTTTTATGGGTAGGTGCCGAATTTGCGACCGCGCAAGCGCTGCGCGCATGGGCGGTGGACAGCCTGGGCCTGGGCAAGCAGGAGCAGCTGATCGTGGCCTACTGGCGCCGGGGCATGAGCGAGAACGAGCTGCGCGCGCCCAAGGCGGACCTGGAAAAAACCTAGACCCTGTTTTTAGATTTCCGCCGAGCGCGAAATATGCCGGCGCAGCAGCGCGGCGGCATAGTCGGCATCGCCTTCTTTCAGCGCCTTGAGAATGCCCAGGTGGTCGGTGCAGGCCTGGCGGATGTGCTGCTCGCTCAGGTGGCTGAAGTGCGCGAACTCCGAGATCTTGCGCAGCGAGTTCTGCCTGCGCACCGACTCGATCAGAAAGCGGTTGCGCGACCAGGACACCAGGGTTTCATGAAAATTCGCATTGGCCTTGAACCACACATCCTGGCGCAGCTGCTCGACCGGCATCTGCAAGATGTCTGACTGCTCGCGGAACAGCTGCTGCAGCTGCTCGGGATCGGGCGCAAAGCCGGCCATCTTCAGCGCGCCGCATTCGACGATCAAGCGAAAGTCATAGCTCTCGTGCACGGCCTGGGGGTTGTCCAGGCTCTCGGTAAAGCGCCAGCCGTGGCCGGGCAGGCGCTCGGTCAGGCCCTCGGCGGCAAAGCGCATCAGCACGCGGCGCACGGCGCCCCGGGTCACGCCAAATAGCTCCACCAGTTGCGCCTCGGAGACTTCGCCAGCCAGCTGGCCGCTGGCGCGGTGGTTCATGATCTGGCTGTACAACGCCTCGGCGTCGGAGGGGGGCACCAGCTGCTCCAGTGCATCGTCGCCATCGGGCACGCGCTCGACCCGAAAACCCCGGCCCGGGTGGTAGGCCACCAGGCCCTGGGCGGTCAGCAGCATCAGCGCCTGGCGCACCGGCGTGCGCGAGACCTTGAGCTCATCGGCCAGGTGCAGGTCGGAGATGCGGTCGCCCACGCGCCAGCGGCCAGCATGCATCAGCGCCGTCAGCTTGCGCGCGACGTCGATCTGCAAAGAACTCAGCGATTGCTTCAAACCGATTCTCCCCTGGGTTGTGCTGCTGCGGCCCGCGTCTGCGCAATGCGGTGGCAGTGGCGGCGGCGCGCAGCCTCTTGTTTTTGCCGGCCAGCCCCGAGCATACGCGCCAGGCTTCCCGTCTTGGCAGCATCCTTCATCGTAGTTTCCCTAAGTTTTGTTTGATTCTATAAAAAACAAATTGACAGTCAATGACCACGAAATTAATGTATTAAAAGTTCACAAAACACAAAAGGAAAAAGATGTCGCCGTTTCCACTCGTCACGCTGTCTGGCGCCCCCCAAGCCCGTGGGCGCCAGTATGGCGCGGCGCTCAAAGACCGCATTGCCCGCAGCGCAGCCCTCTATGGCGGCGCGCTGGAGAAGTACGGCATCAGCGCCGCACACAAGGCCGCGCTGATCGCCGAGTACGCCCGCAAGATCGCCGATTTTGACGAGAACTACCTCGAAGAAATGCGCGGCATTGCCGAGGGCTCGGGCGTCGCGCTGGACGACATCGTGATGATCAATGCCCGCACCGAGGTGGTGGCCCTGGCGCGCGCCCAGTCCAGCAAGCCGGTCGATGACGAGCTCGACGACGGCTGCACCGGCGCCATGCTGCTGCCCGAGCGCAGCGCCTCGGGCAACCTGATCCATGGCCAGAACTGGGACTGGCGCGCCGAATGCGCCGAGACCGGCGTGGTGCTGCGCGTGCGCCAGGACCATGGCCCCGACTACCTGACGTTTGTCGAAGCTGGCGGCCTCGCCCGCAGCGGCCTCAATGCCGCTGGCATCTCGATCACCGCCAACTACCTGGAATGCGAGCGCGACTACACCAAGCTGGGCATTCCGCTGGGCCTGATCCGCCGCAAGGTGCTGGAACAGGAACACTTTGCGCTGGCCGCCAAGGCCGTGGCCACCACGCCCAAGTCCTGCTCCAACAACATCATGGTGGCGTCGGCCGCAGGCTTTGGCATTGACTTTGAGTGCGCGCCTGACGAGGCCTTCCCGCTCTACCCCGAGGACGGCATGATCGTGCACGCCAACCACTGGGTCAGCCCGGTGGCGCTGGCCAAGCTGCGCGACACCGGCATCCCCCATGTGCCCGAGAGCTTTTACCGCGACTGGCGGGTGCGCAAGATCCTGCAGGAGCAGGGCCGCCTGCTGACCCGCGAATCGCTGAAGAAGGCGCTGTTTGACGACTTCCTCTCGCCCTACGCGGTATGCCGCCCGCCCCGGCCTGCCGATGGCGGCAACCTGACCGCCACCGTCGCGATGATCGTGATGGAGCCGGCGCTGGGCATCATGGAGATTGCACCGCTGCCCGCCATCAACCGCCAGTTCACCACCTACCGCCTGCATGGCGATGGCGCGGCCGAACCGTCTGCCGCAGCCGCTGCGGCGCTGGAGCACTGACCGCCATGTGGAAATTCGCTGCCACCCGAATCGGCATGGCGATTCCGACCTTGGTGATCGTGGCACTGGCCGTCTTCATCCTGGTGCGCCTGATCCCCGGTGACCCGGCAGCGCTGATGCTGGGTGACTCGGCCGATGCCGCATCGCTGGCGGCCCTGCGCGAGCAGCTGGGCCTCAACGCCAGCCTGCCCACGCAGTTCCTGGTCTGGTCCGGCCATGTGCTGCAGGGCGACCTGGGCCAGTCCATCTCCAACCGCCAACCGGTTGCCGCGCTGATCTGGCAGCGCTTTGCCGTCAGCGCCCAGATCGTGCTGCCTGCCGTGCTGCTGGCCACCCTGGTCGCCGTGCCGCTGGGCATGCTGGCGGCCTGGCGCCAAGGCCGCCTCACCGACCTGGCCCTGGTCGCCACCGCCACCTTGCTGCTGTCGCTGCCCGCGTTCTGGATGGGGCTGCTGCTGCTGATGTTCTTTGCGCTCAAGCTGGGCTGGTTTCCGGTGGTCGGCTTTGTCGCCTTTGGCGAGAACCCGCAGCAGGCGCTGCTCTACCTGGTGCTGCCCATCACCACCTTGCTGCTGCACGAGATTGGCGTGATCCTGCGCATGACCCGGGCCTCCACCTTGGAAGTGCTGCACCTGGACTACATCACCCATGCCCGCGCCAAGGGCCTGAGCGAGATGACGGTGATGCTGCGCCATGCTTTCAAGAGCTCCTTTGGCCCGACCTGGACCCTGCTGGGCCTGATCCTGGGCAACCTGCTCGCCGGGGTGGCGGTGATCGAGACCGTGTTCACCATTCCGGGCCTGGGCCGGCTGCTGGTCGATGCGATCTTTGCCCGCGACTACCCGCTGATCCAGGGCTGCCTGCTCTTCATCGCCAGCATCTATGTCCTGGTGAACCTCTTTGTGGACCTGCTCTATCCCATCTTCGACCCGAGGGTGGCCGCATCATGAAACGCCGCTCCCTCTCCTTCTGGCTGGGCGCTGGCCTGGTCTCCGTGGTGGTCGCCGTGGCCTTGCTGGCCACGTTCTGGACGCCGTATGACCCGCTCAAGCTCGACTTCAAGACCCGCCTGGCGGCGCCCGGCTGGCAGCACTGGATGGGCACCGACGAGCTGGGCCGCGATGTGCTCAGCCGCCTGATGCGCGGCACTGCCACCAGCATCCGCATCAGCCTCAGCACGGTGTTTCTGGCCACCTTCTTTGGTGTGCTGATCGGCGCGCTCAGCGGTTACCTGCGCGGCTGGCCCGACCGCATCCTGATGGCCATCAACGATGCGCTGCTGGCCTTCCCGGGCCTGTTGATGGCCCTGGGCCTGCTGGCGGTGTTTGGCGCCAGCGCCAGCGGCATCATCATTGCGCTGGCACTGGCCTATGCGTCGTCGGTAGTGCGGGTGGTGCGCGGCACGGTGCTGGGCCTGCGCGAGCGTGATTTTGTGCGTGCCTCGCGCGTCATGGGCAACTCAGAGACCTACACCTTGCTGCGCCATGTGCTGCCCAACTGCATTGCTCCGGTGATCGTCATGGCCACCTCGATGTGCGGCTGGATCATCCTGGCCGAAAGCTCGCTGAGCTTTCTGGGCCTGGGCGTGGCGCCACCGGCGCCCACCTGGGGCAACATGCTGGCGGGCAGCCGCTCCTATGTCAGCCAGGCGGCCTGGCTGGCGATTTTTCCGGGGCTGGCGATCTCGCTGGCACTGCTGGGCATCAACCTGCTCGGCGACGCCTTGCGCGACCGGCTCGACCCACGCATGCGGAGGCGCGTATGACCACATCCCCTGCCTTGCTGCAGATCCAGAACCTGAGCCTCTCGGCAGGCCCCGGCAAGCAGGTGGTGCGCGATGCATCCTTGCAGCTGGCCGCTGGCGAGATTGTTGGCATCGTCGGCGAATCGGGCTCGGGCAAGACCATGCTCAGCCGCGCCGTGATGCGGCTCACGCCCCATGCCATCAGCCGCAGTGGCGGCGACATCCTGCTCGACGGCCAGTCGCTCTATGCGATGAACGAGCGCCAGCTGCGCGCTGTGCGCGGCCCGCGCGTGGCCATGGTGTTCCAGGAGCCGATGACCTCGCTCACGCCCACCCTGAGCATTGGCGAGCAGCTGCTCGAAGGCCTGCGCATGCACTTGCCCCAGGCGCGCAATGAGCACATGCCGCGCATCCATGCGATGCTGGAGCGCGTCGGCCTGCGCGATACCCAGCGCATCCTGAGTGCGTTCCCGCATGAGTTCTCGGGCGGCATGCGCCAGCGCATCATGATCGCCTCGGCCATGCTGCTGCGCCCGGCACTGCTGATTGCCGACGAGCCCACCACGGCGCTGGACGCGGTGGTGCAGCGCGAAGTGATGGAGATGATGCTGGAGCTGACGCGCGAGAACGGCACCGCCGTGCTGCTGATCAGCCATGACCTGCCGATGGTCGCCCGCTACGCCGACCGCATGGTGGTGATGAAGCAGGGCGACATCGTCGAGACCGGCCCCACCGCCCAGGTGCTGGCCGCCCCCGCGCATGACTACACGCGCCAGCTGCTGCGCACCCTGCCCCAGCGCCGGGCGCCGCGCCAGATCGACCGCACGGCGCCGCTGATGTCGGCCCGCGACCTGGTGCTGGAGTTTGGCGGCCGCCAGCGCTGGTTCCGCAAGGGGGCGCCAGCGCGCGTGCTCAAGGGCATCAGCCTGGATATCTTCCCCGGCGAGGTGGTGGCCGTGGTCGGCGAATCGGGCTCGGGCAAGACGACCCTGGGCATGATCCTGTCGGGCCTGCTGCAGCCCACCAGCGGCAGCCTGCTGTACAAGGGCCAGCCCTTGCGGCCGGGCAGCCCGGGGTTCAAGGACTACCGCTACAACTGCCAGATGGTCTTCCAGGACCCGTACTCCTCGCTGGACCCGCGCATGACGGTGCAGGCGCTGGTGGCCGAGGCGCTGCGCATGGCCGAGGGCCTGAGCGCCAGCGGCAAGCGCGAGCGCGTCCAGCAGGCGCTGGCCGATGTGGGGCTGGGCGGCGATTTTGCGACGCGCTATCCGCATGAGCTCTCGGGCGGCCAGCGCCAGCGCGTGGCCATTGCCCGCGTGCTGGTGCGGCGCCCGGCGCTGATGATTGCCGACGAGGCGGTCTCCGCGCTCGATGTGACGGTGCGCGCCCAGGTGCTGGACCTGCTGGCCGAGCTGCAGCAGCGCTATGGCTTCTCGTGCCTGTTCATCAGCCACGACCTGGGCGTGGTCGAGCAGATTGCCGACCGGGTCATCGTCGTGCAGGGCGGTGTGATTGCCGAGCAGGGCTCGCGCGATGCCGTGTTCGACCAGCCGCAGAACCCCTATACGCGCCAGCTGCTGGACGCGATCCCGATGCTGCAGGCCACGCCCGATGGCGGCGTGCACCTGCGCTGGCGCCATGCCGAGGGCCGCGCCACCGCCCCTGCAGACAGCGCCGCCTGCCCTGCCTAAAAATTCAGCAACCTTCCAGGAGTCCTCTTATGTCATCCCCTCCCGCCCGCCAGGGCCACGGCATCAAGCTGAGCTACTACGACTTTGGCGCCACGACCTTTTTTGCCAGCCAATACGACCAGCGCTTCAGCTACTGCCTCTATGTGCCCAAGAACTACAGCGAGAGCGAGGACAAGGTCTACGACCTGGCGGTGATCGTGCACGGCACGGGCCGCACCGCCAGCCAGTACCGCGACCGCTTTGCCGACTTTGCCGACCGCAATGACTGCATCGTGCTGGCGCCGCTCTTTCCCGCCGGCATTGGCGTGGCGGGTGACCTGGCCAACTACAAGCGCATTCTTTTCCATGGCATCCGCTATGACCAGGTGCTGCTGTCCATGGTTGACGAGGTGGCGGCCAAGTACCGCCTGCGCAGCGAGCGCTTCATGCTCTACGGCTTCTCGGGCGGCGGGCAGTTCAGCCAGCGCTTTTTCCTGCTGCACCCGGAGCGCCTCCATGCCGTGTCGATCGGCGCGCCGGGCGTGGTCACCTTGCTCAATACCGACTACGACTGGTGGGTGGGCGTGCGCGACATCGAGCAGCGCTTTGGCCGCAGCCTCAACCTGGCGGCGATGCGCGCGGTGACGGTGCAGACCATCATCGGCACGGCGGACACCGCCACCTGGGAGATCACCATTCCGCGCGACAGCGCGCTGTGGATGGATGGCGCCCAGCTGCAGGGCGACAACCGCATCGAGCGCATCACCGCGCTGGCCGACAGCTTTGCCGCCCATGGCATCCGCGTGCAGCGCGACACGGTGCCCGGCATTGCGCATGAGCCCTTCAAGGTCATCGAGCCGGTCGAGGCCTTCTTGCAGCAGTGCCTGCGCACGCCGCAAGCCGCCCCGGTGTAAGAACCTGTTCAAAGTCTCCTCGCCAACGTCCCCACCCTAAGGAAGACCATGCCCACCAGCCGCTCTCTTTGGTCGCCCGCGCTGCTCGCTGCAGCCTGCGCGCTCAGTGCCCACAGCCAGGCCGCCGGCGCCCCCGATATGCTGCGCGTGGCGCTGCATGCCGATATCGCCAGCGTCAACCCCGGTGTCAACCGCGACGCCAACTCCGACATGGTGATGGCCCATGTGGTCGAGGGCCTGGTCGCCTATGGCGAGGACCTGACTGTCAAGCCCATGCTGGCCAGCAGCTGGACAGCCAATGACGACAGCACCAGCTACGACTTCAAGCTGCGCCCGAATGTGCGCTTTCACAATGGCAAGACCTTGTCGGCCGCCGATGTGGTGTGGAACTTCAAGCGCTACCTCGATCCCAAGACCAACTTCCAGTGCATCAACCGCTACAACGGCAAGATCGGCCCGGCGCTGCAGGAGGTGAAGGCCGTCGACGCGCAAACTGTGCGTTTCAGCTTCTCGGCGCCCGCGCCCAACTTCTTGATGACCCTGGCCACCATCCAGTGCACGCCCTGGATCATCCACCCGGAGTCGGTAGCCGCCAACGGCAGCGTCAGCCAGGTCATCGGCACTGGCCCCTACCGCTTTGCCGAAAAGCAGACCGGCCGCTACACCGAGCTCAAGCGCTTTGCCGACTACAGCGCGCTGCCCGGCGCGCGCGATGGCTATGCCGGCAACAAGCAGGCCAGCATTGCCACCCTGCGCTTTGTGACCGTGCCCGATGCCAGCACCCGCTCCAACGGCGTGCTCTCGCGCGATCTTGATGTGATCGACGATGTAGACCCCGACACCATCAAGGAGCTCAAGGGCAAGGGCGTGCAGGTGGAGGTGCAGCCCACCCCGAGCTGGGTGGTGCTGCAGGTGCAGACCGAGGCACCCGCGCTCAAGGATGTGCGCATGCGCCAGGCCATTGCCAAGGCGCTGAGCCTGCCCGATGTGGCCGAGGCCGCCGGCAAGGGCCTGTTCACCGCCAACCCCTCGGTGATATCGCCCTTGAGCCCCTACTACGACCAGCGCAGCAAGGCCTGGCCCGGCTATGACCCGGTGGGCGCCAGCGCGCTGGCCAAGCAGGCGGGCTACAAGGGCCAGCCCATCAGCCTGCTGGTAGCCAACCGCCAGGAGCGCGTGCAGCTGGCCACCATCCTGCAGGCGCTGCTGGGCTCGGCCGGCATCAATATCGACATCAAGGTGCGCGACTGGGCCTCGCAGCTGGATCTGTACGGCAAGGGCCAGTACGAGCTGGCCATCTTTGCCTACTCGGCGCGGCTGGACCCCTTGCTGATGTATGAATCGCTGATCGGCGACAAAAAGGCCGAGCCGACCCGCCAGTGGGACGATGCGCAGGCCTCGGCCTTGCTCAAGCAGGTGGCGATGGAGCGCGACCCGGCCCGCCGCAAGGACCTGTTCAACCAGCTCCATGCGCTGATGGCCAAGGAGGTGCCGATCATCGGCCTGTACAACCTGCCCGTCGTCACCGCGATGGCGCCCAGCATCAAGGGCTACAAGGGCTGGCCCGCCGGCACGCACCGCTTCTGGGGCGTGAGCCGCGCAGCGCCCTAAGCCAACCTCCGCGCGCGTGGCCAAAACGCTCTGGTTCTGCCACGCGCATGCCTCTTTCCCCGCATTCCGATCGCTGCGTTTCACACCCTGTATGTCTTTCTCTGCAACCGATTACCGCCATGCCGACGCCACGGCCCTGGCCCAGGCCATCCGCGCTGGTGCGCTCACCCCGCAGGCCGCGGTGGACCATGCCTTTGACGCCATCGAGCGCTGCAACCCCCAGCTCAATGCCGTGATCCTGACCATGCGTGAGTAGGCAGACGAGCAGCTGCGCCAGCTGCGGGCCGATGCGCCGCTGCGCGGCGTGCCGGTGCTGCTCAAGGACGACTGCCCCAGCTATGCGGGCGCAGCGATGTCCTATGGCTCGCGCGCGGCACTGGGCAACGTCTCGGCCACTGACCACACCTTGGTGCGGCGCTACCAGCAGGCGGGCATGGTGATCGTCGGCAAGACGAATCTGCCCGAGTTCTCGGCCAATGTGGCGACCGCGCCCAGCCTGCACGGCCGCACCTTGAACCCCTGGAGTGCTGCGCACAATGTCGGCGGCTCCTCGGGGGGCTCGGCCGCTGCCGTGGCCGCGCGCATGGTGCCGCTGGCCTATGGCAATGACGGCGCGGGCTCGATCCGCATACCGGCGGCCTGCACAGGGCTGTTTGGCCTGCGCCCCTCACGCGGCCGCGTGGCCTGCGGCCCCGTCTCCAGCGAGAACTGGGGCGGGCTCGTGAGCCACCATGTGCTGACGCGCAGCGTGCGCGACTCGGCCCTGATGCTGGACCTGAGCGATGCGCTGGAGCCCGGCTCGCTCTATGCCGCGCCGGCCAAGGTGGAAGACTTCAGCCAGGCGCTGCTGCGCCCGCCCGGGCGGCTGCGCATTGGCGTGCTGCAGGAGGCAGGCCCGGGCCATGCGCTGGACAGCAGCATCCTGCAAGGCCTGCAGGACAGCCGCTGCCTGCTGCAGGAACTGGGCCATGTGACCGAAGAGGCGCAATGGAACTTCTCGCACGCCGACCTGGCCGCCGCCTTCAGCCGCATCATTGCCGCCTATACCGCGCTGGAGGTGGATGACCTGGTGCGCAGCACCGGCAGGCCAGCGACGGCGGAGTTCTTTGAACCGGTGAACCTGGGCCTGGCCGAGCAGGGCCGGCGCCTGGGCGCTGTCGAGCTGTTGAGCGCGCGCAATACCTGCAACAGCATCGCCCGGCGCCTGGGCGAGATGTTTGGCCGCTATGACCTGCTGCTCTGCCCGGTAATGCCGACCCTGCCCCAGGGCCTGCAGGCGCTGGATGTGCGCCAGCCCGATGCGCAGCACTTCATGCAGGAGTTCATGGATGCGACCGTGTTCACCCGCCCAGCCAATGCGGCTGGCGTGCCCGCGATGAGCGTGCCGCTGTGGCAAAGCGCCAGCGGCCTGCCCATGGGCATGCAGTTCATCGCCCCCTATGGCGCAGAAAGCCGGCTGCTCCAGCTGGCCGCGCAGCTGGAGCAGGCCCTGCCCTGGAACCAGCGCCTGCCCCCCGTCCACGCCTGATCTCTCTCTGACCCGCCCCACTCATGCTCTACACCAAACCCTATTACCAACCCCAGCAGCCCGCGCAAATCAAGGAGCTGGTCGACCGCGTGGTGCTGGGCACCCTGGTCACGCCGCACGGCGAAGGCGTGGCGCTGTCCCACCCGGTGTTCCGGCTCGACACCACGCGTGGCGCGCTGGGCACGGTGGTGTCGCACGTCGCATCGGCCAGCGACCATGTGCGCTTTCTGCGCCAGGGCCTGCCGAGCGTCGCCATCCTGATGGACCCGGGCAGCTATATCTCGCCGTCCTGGTACCCCCACTACCCGCATCGCGACAGCGCGCCGACCTGGGGCTTCCAGGTGGTTCACCTGCATGGCACCCCGCGCATGCTGGAAGAAGATGAACTGGTCGCCCACCTGCAGGACCTGGTGGGCCACATGGAGCGCGGCCGCCGCTGCCCCTGGGACAGCAGCGAGCTGGGCCCCGGCGGCCTGGAGCGGCGCCTGCCCGGCATTGTGGGTTATGAGATGCCGGTGGCGCGCTGTGAAGCCAAGTTCAAGCTCGGCCAGGACGAGCGCCCCGCTGACATGCGCGGCGCCGTGGCGCGCCTGCGCGAGCAGAACCAGCATGCGCTGGCCGATACCATAGAGCAACACTGCCAACTCCAACAACCATGACCACCGCCGACACACAGACCGACCCCATCGCCCAGGCCATTGCGCGCCACCAAAGCGGCCTCAGCGCCGTACCGGAGGCTGCCGCCTTCCATGCCTGGGTGGCGCAGCAGCGCGGCAGTTGGAGTGGGCTGATGCCCGGCCTGGCGCAGGCGCGCATGGGCCATATCGATTTCCGCAGCGCTGACTCTGCCGTGGCCGCCGCCAGCGCCAGCATGGACCGCGAAGGCGCCACCCGCGCCTATGAGGCCCTGCAGCAAAGCCAGGGGTTTGAGATGGGTGTGGGCCACTGGATGGAGCAGCGCTGTGTCTACCAAAGCAGCAACTACGCATCCACCCGGCTGGAAGGCGCGATGCGCGACTGCCACCTGGGCGTAGACCTGTTTGCGCCGGCAGGCACTGCGCTGCGGCTGCCGCTGGCCGCAGAGGTGGTGGTGGCTGAAGTGCGTGATATCCGGCTGGATTACGGCGGCATGCTGGTGCTGCGCCACCAGGGCCCTGCGCACCCAGAGTTTTTCAGCATCTGGGGGCATCTGAGCCATGCATCGGCCCGGCGCTGGCAGCCGGGCGATCAGATTGCCGCTGGCAGCGAGTTTGCCCACCTGGGCGACTTTGCAGAGAACGGCTGGTGGCTGCCCCATCTGCACCTGCAGCTTTGTTTGCTGCGCCTGCCCGACTTCAGCGATGCGCCCGGTGTCGGCGAGCAGGCCTTTGCGCCGGTCTGGCAGGACATCTTCCCGAACCCGGCGCCGCTGCTGCGCGCCGATGATGAGGCGCTGCGCAGCTGAGGGCTCAGCTTATTGGCCAGCCGGGTCGCAGCGCACCTGGTTCATGTAGATCGAGCAGTTGTACTTGTTGCCTTGAAAGCTTGCCTGGTAGCGCGTCGATTCACGCTGCCGGTCAAAGCCGAAGACCTGCACATGCGCCTCCGTGCTGCTGAAGTAGTTGGCGGTTTTCTCGGCAATGGCCTGGTCCGACAGCACGGCATTGCTGCCAACGGGCGCCACCACGTCGCAGCCCTGCAAGGCCAGCACGGCGACGCAGAGGGCGGGCCAGGCGGCCAGGGACAATCGCTTGCGCGAAATGGAGGGGGTCATCGGTGCATCCTGTGGGTAGCGGCAATGCGCTACTGTCGCACATCCGGCCGCTGCTGTCAGGGGGCCTGTCAGCTGGCTTGCACCGCTACGGGCGCGGTGGCCACAGCGGCAGCCGAGCGCGCATTCCAGCGCTGCCAGGCCTTTTCATGGAAGAAAAAGGCAAAGGCCTGCACCGTGGGCTCCAGCAGGCTCAGCGTGAGCGAGGCGATCAGGTTGCCGGTGACGGCGTATGCCACCATCGCGGCGACCGTGATGTGGATCAGGTAGTAGCTGGCGGTCTTCTTCAGCGTCTGGCGGTTGTTCTGCAGGCTGCGGCGGATGGAGGACATGGCGGGCTCTTTCTTGCAATAAATCGATGGCAGTGCTGTAAATGATATTTATTAGCAATGGCAAAAGCCAATGAATCCTCGCTAAAAAAACCATAGGCCTGGCTAATACCGCCAGTCGCACGCTGGCGGCCCGCGCGCCAAGCCCTGCGCTATGATGCGGTGCGGTTGCCGAATGGGCGCCTCCATAACACCTTCATAACAAGCCAGACGACCTATGACGACGGACCAGCAACGCAGCTATACGGCGCCCTGCCCGGGCTGCGGTGCACCTGTGGAATTTGCCAGCGCCCAGTCCGCCTTCGCCGTCTGCCTGTATTGCCAAAGCTCCATCGTGCGCAATGGCGATATCCTGAAGCGCATCGGCAAGATGGCCGAGGTCTTCAACGATTACAGCCCGCTCAAGCTGAACCAGACCGGCCAGTTCGCCAAGGGCAGCCAGGGCAAGCCCGAGGGCTTCCGCCTGGTGGGCCGGCTGCAGTACAAGGGCGAGACCGGCAGCTGGAACGAGTGGATGGCGCTGGGCGACAGCGGCGAGACCGCTGTCATCAGCGAAGACAACGGCCAGTTTGTGCTGAGCCGCGCCAGCCAGGCCGCCACCAAGAACCTGCCGCCGGCCGACCGCTGGCAACCGGGCCAGCGCATTGCGATCAGCGGCGTGCAGTACAGCGTGACCAGCGTCGTACTGGCCCAGCTGATGGCGGCCGAGGGCGAGATGCCGCACCAGCCCGAATTGGGCAAGCCCTTTACCGTGGTGGAGCTGCGCACCGAGGACGACAAGGTGCTGTCCATCGACTACAGCGAGAACCCGCCCGCCGTCTACCTGGGCGCGCCGGTGCTGCTGGGCGCGCTCAAGATTGCAGGGCTGAAGACCACGTCCAACAAGAAGGACGAGGGCCGGCACTTCAACTGCCCGCGCTGCGCGGCGCGGGTCGATATCAAGCTGGACACGACCCAGGCGCTGACCTGCCCGAGCTGCGGCTCGCTCATCGATGTGTCGCAAGGCATTGGCGGGGAGCTGCGCGCCGCCATCCAGAAGGACCCGGTCAAGCCCCTGGTGCCGCTGGGCAAGATAGCGAACCTGGCTGGCAGCAAATGGCAGCTGGTGGGGTTTCAGCACCGCATCGGCATCGAGCCCGACGACGACGAATACTTTGGCTGGGACGAGTACCTGCTCTACCACAGCCAGCAGGGCTTCCAGTTCCTGGTCAACAGCAGCGAAGGCTGGAGCCTGGTCAAGACCCTGACCGGCGCACCCGACTACCGCGCAGGCCGCAGCACGGCGACCTGGAAACAGCAGACCTACCAGCTGCAATCGCGCTACCGCGCCGAGACCACCTATGTGCTGGGCGAGTTCTACTGGCCGGTGGCCCGGGGCGACAAGACCGACAATGTGGACTTTGCCCGGGGCAAGGATGGCGCGCAGCTGCTGAACCTGGAGCAGGGCCCGCGCGAGCTGAGCTGGTCGCTGGGCCGCAAGATGACGCCCGAGTCGGTCGCCTCGGCCTTTGGCATGGGCGACCAGGTGGCGCTGTTCAAACCCGAGACCAGCAGCTTCACGGTGCCCAAGCTCGGCTGCATGCCGGTCATCATTGGCCTGTTCCTGCTGTTCTTCCTGCTCATCTGGTTGTGGCCCAAGGGCTGCGATACTGCGCTGGAGCGGCGCAAACTGGCCGCCGACCCGACCTATGTGAGCAAGTGCAGCAGCAGCACGGGCACGAGCAGCGGCCGGTCGTCCAGCGGTTCATGGGGTGGCTACAGCTCCGGCGGCAGCCACAAATAAACAATCGCTGGCAACAGCACTGCGCACAGCCCGATAAGGGCGCGCTTTTGACGAAGGAGAGAGTTGTGATGGATTTGGAATGGTTCCGCCCTGCGGCGTTTTTTGGCTCCATCCTGTTCGCCATGGTGGGCGTGGTGGTCTTCTGGCTGTGCTTTCTGATCATCGACAAGATCACCCCCGTGGACATGTGGGCCGAGATTGTGGAAAAGCAGAACCTCGCGCTGGGCGTGGTGGTGGCGGCGATGAGCCTGGGCATCAGCATCATCGTGGCAGCGGCGATCGGCTAGCTCTGCGCCTGCGCGGGCGCTGGCCATCGCCGTCAGCCGCCCTCTGCCACGCTAGCGGCGCCTGTTTAGTACGCAGGCGCCCTGTCTTTTTTCTCTTTTTCAGCCAACACTGCGGGCGCCTGTGCGCCCTGCACGGCTTCTGCAGCTCCCGCTCGTGTCGACCTCCACCCCCGCCACCCCTTCTGCCAACGCATCCCCCAGCCCCAGTCCGGGTAGCCCCCTGGGCGCGGGCGACGCGCTGGAGTTTGGCCACGCCGCCCTGCCGGAAGGCGGCGTGCGGCGCGCCAGCCCGCTGGAAGTGGCGATGCTGTTCAGCGTGTTTGTGGTGGCGGCCTGCGGCCTGCTGTACGAGCTGGCCGCAGCAGCGCTCGCGTCCTACCTGCTGGGCGATTCGGTGCTGCAGTTCTCCACCATCATCGGCACCTACCTGTTTGCGATGGGCATCGGCTCCTGGCTGTCGCGCTACCTGGTGCGCGAGCTGCCGGCGCATTTTCTGCGCATCGAGCTGATGGTGGCGCTGGTGGGCGGGGCCTTGCCTGCCGTGCTGTCCACCATCAACGCCTATGTGCCCAGCGCCTTCCACTGGATGCTGTATGGCACGGTGCTGGTGGTGGGCACCCTGGTGGGGCTGGAGATACCGCTGGTGATGCGCATCCTCAAGCGCAATGTGGTGCTGCGCGATCTGGTCTCCAAGGTGCTGACCTTTGACTACCTGGGCGCGCTGGCGGTGTCGCTGGCCTTCCCGCTGCTGCTGGTGCCGCACCTGGGGCTGATCCGCACCGGGCTGGTGTTTGGCCTGCTCAATGCGCTGGTGGCGGTATGGGCGCTGTTTCTCTTCAAGGAAGAGCTGCGCCGCTTTGGCAGCCATGTGCTGGCCTGCGGCCTGGTGATTGCCGCCTTGCTGGGCGGCCTGGTGGGCGCCGAGCGCCTGACATCGCTGACCGAGGACCACTTCTACCAGGAGCCCATAGTGCTGGCGCGCACCACGCCCTACCAGCGCATTGTGGTGACCCAGGGCAAGCGCGGCGCGCGCCTCTACCTGAACGGCAACCTGCAGTTTGCCCAGAGCGATGAATACCGCTACCACGAGGCGCTGGTGCATCCGGTGATGAGCCGCTTTGGCGCGCCGCGCAAGGTGGCGGTGTTTGGCGGTGGCGACGGCATGGCCGTGCGCGAGGTGCTCAAGTACCCCTCGGTCGAATCGGTGACCCTGGTCGAGCTGGACCCGCAGATGACCGACCTGTTCCAGAACGTGCCGAGCATGCAGGCGCTCAACAGCAATGCCTTGAACAACCCGAAGGTGCGCATCATCAATGCCGATGCCTTCCAGTGGCTGCAAAAGGCCGACGAGGTGTTCGATGTGATCATCGTGGACTTCCCCGATCCGACGAATTTTGCGGTGGGCAAGCTGTTCACCAACAGCTTTTACGCAATGCTGGGCCAGCATTTGGCGGCCAGCGGTTTTGCGGTGATCCAGACCACGTCACCGCTGATTGCGCGCGAGAGTTTCTGGACCGTGGTGACCACCGTCGAATCGGTGGGCATGCAGGCCACGCCCTACCACGCCCATGTGCCCAGCTTTGGCGAATGGGGCTTTGTGATTGCCAGCCGCCGCCCCTGGAGCCTGCCGAGCACCTTGCCCGACGGCATGCGTTTTTTGAGCCTGCCCAGCCTGCCGCTGTTGTTTGACTTTCCGCCCGACATGGCGCGGGTGCCGACCGAGGTGAACCGCCTGTCCAACCAGGTGCTGGTGCACACCTATGAGCGCGAATGGGGCAAGGTGGCGCACTGACATGACGGCCTGCCACCCTAGCCCACTGCGGACCGCCCAGTGATGCAGCGCCGCTCTGTCCTGAAAGGCGCCGCCGCGCTGGCTGGCAGCAGCGCGCTGGCCGGCTGCAAGCCCGCGCCACCCAGCACTAGCGCCGCCCATATCCAAGGCGGCTTTGTGGGCCAGGCCTGGGAGCGCGGCCATGCGATGCGCGACCGCCTGGCGCAAGGCCTGCCGCTGCCCGCGCCCAGCCGCACCCACCGCGTGCAGGTGCTGATTGCCGGCGGCGGCATTGCCGCGCTGTCGGCCGCCCGCGCCTTGCGGCTAGCAGGCACCAGCGATGTGGCCCTGCTGGAGCTGGAAGACCAGGCCGGCGGCAACAGCCGTGGCGGCACCGTGCAGGGCCTGCGTTGCCCCCTGGGCGCCCACTACCTGCCGGTGCCTGGTGACAACGCCCCCGAGGTGCAGGATCTGCTCGAAGAGCTGGGCGTGCGCCAGCGCGTGGCCGGCCGCTGGCAGTACCAGGACGAGTACCTGTGCTTCAGCCCGCAGGAGCGCCTTTTTATCCACGGCGAATGGCAGGAAGGCCTGCTGCCCACGCAGGACGTGGCCGCCAGCACCTTGGCCCAGTACCAGCGCTTTGCCCAGCTGGTGGACAGCGCCATGCGCGCCCAGCCCTTCAGCATGCCAACGATGCGCAGCTGGCAGGCCCCAGGCGGCCTGGCGCCCGCCCACCAGGCGCTGGATGCCATCCGCTTTGACACCTGGCTGGCCCAGCAGCAGCTGGACGACCCGCACCTGCGCTGGTACCTGGACTATGCCTGCCAGGACGACTTTGGCGCCGGCTGCGCCCAGGTATCGGCCTGGGCCGGCCTGCACTACTTTGCCAGCCGCCACGGCTTTCAGGCGCCAGGCACGGCGGACGATGCGCATGACAGCGTGCTGACCTGGCCGCAAGGCAATGGCTGGCTCAGCGAGCAGCTCACGGCCCCGGTGCAGGCCGCCGGCTGGCTACACAGCGGCCACACGGTGATGCGGATTGCCGAGACGCGCCAAGGTGTGGAGATCGACAGCTTCAACCACGCCAGCCAGCGCATGGAGCGCTGGCTGGCCGCGCATTGCATCGTGGCGCTACCGACCTTTATCGCGGCCCATGTGGTGCAAGACCCGCCCGACTTTCTGCGCGCCGCCGTGCAGGCGCTGGACTGGGCACCCTGGCAGGTGACCAACGTCCACATCCGCGCGCCGCTGCGTGACCGCCCCGGCGCCGAACTGGCCTGGGACAATGTGCTGTACGACGATGTGGCCCACGGCGGCCTGGGCTACGTCAACGCCGGCCACCAGCGCCTGAATGCGATGCAGCAACTGCCCACGGTGCTGACCTGCTACCGCGCGCTAGGCGGCAACCAGCCAGGCGCCAGCACCCGCACCGCGCGCCAGCAGCTGCTGGCCCAAACTTGGGAAGCCGCCCGCGACCAAACCCTGGCCACCCTGGCCCGCGCACACGCCGACATCTACGAAAAAACCAGCCATGTCGAGGTCATGCGCTACGGCCACGCGATGGCCATCCCCCGCCCCGGCACCCAAACCGTGCTGAGCCGCATCGGCCAACCCGCCAGCAGCGCCAAGCGCCCAGCGCTGATCAACGGCGAACGCCTCCAGGCCCTGCCGACCCCCAGCACCGGGCGCCTGCATTTTGCGCACAGTGATTGGTCGGGGTATTCGGTGTTTGAGGAGGCGTTTACACGGGGGTTGTATGCGGGGGCGGGGGTGGGGTGATGGGTGCTTTGGAATCTGCGCCAAGATCGGGTTCGGGTTGGCGCAGGCGCTGAGAGAAGCAGCAAAACGACTGCTGGCATTCCATCTGTACATGCCTCTCGCCGCATCGCAGAAAGCAGTGTACCCACCACCGCCAAATGCTACTGGTCGAACGAACTCATTCTGACGTCCGTTTGGTGGGTGTTTCAAAAATAGAAAATTGGCCTTTGAACTGAGCGCAGCCCTCTGTCCCTTTTCCCGGTTCCGGAAATCTGTAGACCCAAGCTACATCAACGACCCCAGCATCTGATTTCAAATCATTGAATCGCTTGTATAAAGATACTTCTTGCTGCATAGAAGTATTTGCCTTCAGCACAACAATCTCCGAGCGATGTCCAAAGGCATATATAGGCCTAATCTCTGTTTTCGCCTCTCTGTATTTCGCAGAATAGTTTATTCCGAAACCGAATACAGACCAAGGAAGAAAATCGTAGAGAATGTCCAAGTCTTGGGACGAAATGTTATCGATCGAGACGACTAACACATCGTTATTTTTTGGCTCAACGCTAACATGCACAGGGCACGCCTGAACCGATGCGCTTAAGCCAACCAGCACCCATAAAGATTTAATATCAATCACCTTTATCGTTAGCTCTCACATTTACATCATTAAAAATCCCACTTATGGTTTGATAGTTTTATGTGGGAGGAGACTTGAGCACACCCTCGAAACGACGGCAATGCTTTTCAAAAATCTCACTATTTGGAATAACGTATTCCCATGCAATTGAAACTCTATCAATAGAAATTCCAGAGTAATACGAGGCCAAATAGCCAATATTTACCTCACTAGAGATAGAAGATTTAGAACCTAATTTTAAAACCAATGTATTTCGTCCAACTCCATGCACCTGTTGGATTCGTTTGCCGTCAACCGACACATGGAATTCCACACCGCCAGACGAAAGCACCCACGGTAGTCGGTCGTATTGAATTTCATGAGGTTTGCTCATATTATTCTCGAGACCTAATTCAAGCCTTCCGTTACCTTTCTCTATCAAGATGAAATCTACTGGACAGCTACTATCAGATAAAGACGATCTGGAATACAAAATTATTGCAAGAAACAAAATTTTTCGCAAAATATTCAACACCATTATTTATCCTTATAAGTATTTTTCACCTATCCGATAGATGTCAAATGTGATGACTCTCTTTTTCACCCAATCCCTGAGCTTCAATTCCGCGTTACGCAATAGCTTTCTCAATCTTTGTTTCTCAAATCTTATTAAACTTTCTCGAACAATTTTGATAGAGACTCTAAAAACAATAACTGTGAAGCGTATACTGCCTAAAACTAAAATTAACGCATTTGCGCGATCTTTGCTGCCAAATCGTAAGAATGAAAGTATATTGATCAAAAAATCAACACACACCGATTATATAAACAATTACAGATTTTTAACTATCTCGCAATACCATTCAGATGGGCATGCTTCGGTAAAACTCCGCAAAACCTCATGCGCCTGGTCTTTTTGACCCATTTCACTCAGATGATAAAATTTATTGATTACCGTTTGACATTTTTTATTCCAAAAACTATCAACACACGATAAATCAGAAATTAGCTCACTTAAATTATTTATATCAAAGTCGCGATCAGGCAATAAATCCTTGCATAGTTTATGTAGCAATTGCACCTGCTCGTTCGTAAAAGCTTCTTTCTCACTCATGACGCCATCCTTAAGTTGAGAAAGAAATTCAAATGCTAATTGCAAAGAACCACTATTCACAAAATCCTCCGTTCTTTTTAGGTTTGCAAAGATGAAATGGCCAATCTCCTGCACGTGAAGCGATACATCTATCAAGGCACGCTTGACAAGATCCACTCCAGCCATAATTCACGCAATTAGCATAGGTTCTAATGCATGCAGCCTTGTTCTCCTTTGGCCATGGCTCGCCTCCAGTGTTTTCATCGGATCCACCACCTGAAAATGGTGGAGGCAGACGAGGTGCCTTCCTTGTTAATCCATAGACCAATCCACCAACGACAGGCAAACCCCAAACTATTATCGGAGCAACTGCAATTTCTCCGGCAAAGTCCATGAATGTCAAAGGATTTATGTTCGCATAAACATAATTATTGATACCCCCATAAATCCCAAGGGGATCCTGCTGCAAATATCTACCAAATTTTGGTTTGTAAATTCTCAGGAAATTATAATTATTTCCAAACTCATTATCAAAATAGTGCCCTGGGAATCTCAAATTCACTTGCACTGAATTTTCAACAGCCTCTGTCGCGCCAAATGATTCAGCAATAGCTTTCCATGTGGTAACTCCCGCGTTATCGGTCGCCATATGAGGCGTACCCAGATGATCCGTATGCAGATAGTGATAGCCGGTTTGGGAACTAGCTAAATCACTATTAACAGCCTCCGCCTGCCAAACCGGATCCGTACTCCACAGCCCCTGCTGCCCCGCAACCGGATTGAATCCATAAGCCCGTTGCAGCTTGCCATCCTTATCCAACTCTCCCATCAGTGCCTGCTCGCTGTAGACAAAGTAGGTCACTTGCGTGGCCGCGTCTTTGGTCACGCTTTTGCTGATTCTGCGGCCGAACGGGTCGTAGCGGTACTGCGCTTGCGTGCCGTCAGTGCTCTCGTAGGTGATCAGCCGCTCGGCGGCGTTGTAGCGGTAGGTCTTGTTGTCCTGCCCACTCGTTTCTTGTTGGGTATGGCCCTGCGGGGTGTAGCTCACCTGGGTGTCTACCGCAGGGCTTGGGCTAAAGGGTGTTTTGCTGGGGTAACGAACCATTTGGTTGTCGGCGTTGTAGTCCCAGGCACCTGGCTGGTGCGCGCTGCTGGTGCGGTTGCCGACGGCGTCGTAGCCATAGTGTTCGCTGGGCAGGCCCAGGGCCTGCAGGCTTTGGTCGGGGGTCGCCTGGGTGAGGCGGTCCAGGTTGTCATAGCCATATTGGGTGGTGCCCAGGTCGCTGTCGATCTGGGTGATATTGCCAGCCTTGTCGTATTGGTAGGCTTTGCTGGCCAGAACCTGGTTGCTGCCGTTCTGGACCTGGATGCGGGTGGGGCGTTGCAGGGCATCCAGTTCCAAGGACTTGGCAGCGCCTGGGGTTCGGATGCTGGTAGGAACGTTCCACTGGTAGTTTTGGTAGCGAATCTCGCTGCTGTTCGGTAGCGTGATCTGGGCGAGCTGCCCCTGGGTGTAGCCATAGGTTTGCGTGCTCCCGTCGGGGTAGGTGTGGCTTGCCAGTTGGCCGTCGCTGTTAAAGCTTTGGCCGGTGGTGAAGCTCAAGCTCCCTGATCCTTCTACCTTGCCATACGTTGTTTGGCTTTGTGCTGTGCGCCCTTGGGCATCGTGGCTGTAACTGGCGCTGCTGATAAGTTGGCCGTTATCGTCTTGCTGTTCGTAAGCAGCCAGGCGCCCGTCGTTGTCGTACTGGTAGCTGGTTTTTTCATCAAGGGTGGTGCCGCCAAGCTGGTGTTGCGCCTCGGTCATTCGGCCGGCCGCGTCATAGCTGTAGGCTCGTGTATTGCCTCCCGCATCGGTGCGCAAGACCAGTTGGTGGGCCGCGTCGTAGCGGTAGGCAATGGCTCCGCCCATGGGGCGGGTTTCTTTGGTCTGCTGTCCTGATTTGTCGTATTCGAAACGGTGGGTGTTGCCGTTGGCATCCGTCAGGCTGGTCAGCTGGTCAAAGGCATTCCAGCTTTGGCGGGTGGATTGCCCTGCCGGGTCCGTGCTCTCGCTCTTTCTGCCCAGCGCGTCGTACTCAACCAGCGTGGTCTTGCCTGCGGGATCGGTGCTCGCTACGGACTGGCCCAGCACATCGTAGGTTTGGCTTTGTGTGCGGCTCTCTCCAACGCCCAGGTGCTGGGTGGTGGCCGTTTGCCTGCCTCGCTGGTCGTATTGGTAGGTCTCTTTGTACGTGGGGTAGTGGGTCGCTATCAGCAGCCCTGCCTGCTCGGTGCCGTCTTGTCCATATTCGTAGCGGGTGGTATTGCCTGCAGGATACTTAATGGCCTGGATGCGGCCTCTTTCGTCATAGGTGGTTTCCGTGACCAGGCCGCTTGGGCTGATGGACTGGATAGGCCAGCCATTGCTGTCATACACGGTTCTGCGACCTGCGCCTTCGCTCTCACCGGGCGCCAGGATTTCAACCACCCGGCCCCGCTGGTCGTAGCGGGTGACCTGGGTGTTGCCCATGGGGCTGATGACATGCGTCCGCCGGCCTCTGGCGTCATAGCGGATTTGGGTGGCGTGGCCTAGCGGATTGGTGGCCTTGGTCACATTGCCTGCGGCATCCACCTCCAGGCTGGTCGTGCGGTTTAGTGCATCGGTCTTGCTGATGGGCGCCCCGCGCAAGTCATACGCCATCTTTCTCGTGTGCCCCTCGCCATCGGTTTGGGCGGTGACGTTGCCCGCGCTGTCGTACTGCCAGCTTTGGGTAATGGCATCCGCCTGGGTGGCATCCCCCGCGCCCTTGGTGCTGCTGGTGAGCTGGCTGTATGGGTCGTAGGTGTAGAGGGTGGTGCGCTGCTCGGGCAGGCCTTTGGCCTCCACCCATTCGATGACATTGCCTTTGCTGTCATAGCGCCAGGTACTCACAACCCCCAGCTGGT